>JAUMBF010000125.1:0-41338 GCA_032115875.1 Rubrivivax sp. | reverse complement strand
AAGCCCTGGCGGTGGTCACGCCCCCGGCGGCCACGGACACGCCGCTGGTGCCACCGTCAGGCGCCCCGGCGTCGGCCCCGGCGCCGCTGGCGGCCGCGCCGCGGGCGGCAGCACCGACACCTCCCGCTGCGGCGTCGCGGCCCAGGCAGGGCGACGGCCCGGGGCGCGTCGTGTGGGGCGTCGTGTGGGGCGATTCGCTGTCGCGCATTGCCCGACGCGCGCTGCCCGCGGGCGTGTCGCTCGACCAGATGCTGGTGGCGCTGTACCGCGCCAACCCGCAGGCCTTCTTGGGCGAAAACATGAACCGGCTCAAGGCCGGCAGCCTGCTCACCGTGCCGTCGGCCGCGGAGGCGAGCCAGGTGTCGCCCGCCGAAGCGCGCCAGATCATCTTGGCGCACAGCGCCGATTTCGACGCCTACCGCCGGCGTGTGGCCCAGGGCGTCACCGCAGCGCCCGTTGACACGCCTGCGCGCCGGGCCACCGGCCAGGTGCGAACCCAGGTCGAGGTCCGTCGCCCTGACGCCGCCGCGGCGCCCGAGCGGCTGATCCTGTCGCAAGGTGCAGTCAAGCCTACAGCGCCCGAGGCGCAGGTCTCCAGGGAGACCGAGCGCAAGGAAGCCAGCACGCGCATCGCGGAGTTGTCGCGCAACGTCGACGAGCTGAAGCAGCTTCAGCAGGGGCAGGGCGCCGCACCACCGGCCGCCCCGGGTTCCGCCCCGGCCCAGCCGTCGCCCACGACGGTCACCGTGGCGCCGCGCTTGCCGGCCTCAGCGCCTATGTCAGCGCCAATGTCAGCGCCAGCGCCAACGCCGCCGGCCTCTGCCCCCGCCGCCCCCCCCAAACCCAAAGCGCCGGTTGCCCCGGCCGACAGCGGCGGGTTCCTGGATTCATTGAGTGGGAACCCGATGCTGCTGCCTGCCGGCGGCGCCTTGGTGCTGCTGCTGGCTGGCCTGGCTCTGTACCGCCTGCGCGGCAGGCTGCGCAAGCCGACCAGCGAGACCTCATTCCTGAAGAGCCGCCCGCAGCCCGACAGTTTCTTTGGCGCCAGCGGCGGCCAGCGCATCGACACGCGCGAGGCCGCCGGCGGCGCCGCGGGCGGCGCCTCGTCGATGAGCTACTCACTCAGTCAGCTCGATGCCATCGGTGACGTCGACCCCGTGGCCGAGGCCGACGTCTACCTGGCCTACGGCCGCGATCTGCAGGCCGAGGAGATCCTCAAGGAGGCCATGCGCTCCAACCCCGAGCGCATGGCCATCCGCGGCAAGCTCCTTGAGGTGTACGCCAAGCGGCGCGACATCAAGAGCTTCGAACTTCTGGCCACCCAGATGTTCAACCTGACCCGTGGCGAAGGCGAGGACTGGTCGAAGGCGCAGGAGCTCGGCCGCAGCATCGACCCGGCAAACCCCTTGTACCAGCCGGGCGGCATGCCCGCAGGGGAGTCCAGCCTCCCGCCCCAGGCACCAGAGCCGCTCGGCGCGCCCACCCTGCCCCAGACGGCGGTTTCCCAGCCCCCGGCCTTCGAGCCTGCGGCCGACGTCACCCTGGATGGCATCGACCTGGATCTCGACCTCGGCGGCGACACCCCGCCCCGCCCCGTCGAGACGACGCGGCCCTTCACCCCGCAGGACACCCCGCAGGACAACCCGCAGCCCGCGCTCGAGCCCGAGTCCAGGACGGTGCCCGTCGATCAGCCGGCCCCAGCCAGCCGGGACGAGCAGCCGCCGGCAGGGTCGCCGGCCAAGCCCACGCCAGCGGCCAAGCCTGACGACAGCCTGGACTTCGATCTCGACGCGCCGCCCGGCGCGGCGCAGGCGTCCGACTCGACCCCGGTGGAGCCGGCGGGGGGCAGCCCGCTGGACTTCGGCACCGATCTGCCGGCGCCGGCCGACAGCACGACCGACGGTCCGCTGGCGCGCAAGCTGGAGCTGGCCGAGGAGTTCCGCCAGATCGGCGACCTGGAAGGTGCCCGAGACCTGCTCGAGGAGGTCGTGTCCAAAGCCGACGGTGCACTGAAGGCCAAGGCCCTGGGCATGCTCGAAAAGCTGGGTTGACGTGAGCCCCCAAGCTCGCTGAAGCACGCTGCCCCCCGAGGGGGCCGCTCCGCGATGGCCCGGCGAATCCGGATGCGCGCGGAGGGCTTGCCTTGGCGCCCGAAGCGGAGTTGCACCGATGCAGCGCATGGCCCTGGGAGTGAGCTACCGCGGCGGCGCCTACCAGGGCTGGCAGAGCCAGCCCGGCGGCCGCACGGTGCAGGACGCGCTGGAGCAGGCGCTCGCTGCCTTCGTGGCCGCACCCGTGAACACCGTCTGCGCCGGCCGCACCGATGCTGGCGTGCATGCGCTGAACCAGGTCGTCCACGTTGATGTCGAGGTCGACCGCGAGCCGTTCTCCTGGGTGCGCGGCACCAACCGCTTCCTGCCGGCCGACATCGCCGTGCAGTGGGCCAAGCCGGTGAGCGAGCACTTCCACGCACGCAACAGCGCGCGTGGCCGCCGCTACCGCTACCTGTTGCGCGAGTCGGCCGTGCGGCCTGCGCTCGACGCCGGCCTCGTGGGCTGGACGTTTCGGCCGCTGGATGCCGCGGCGCTGCGCGAAGCGGCTGCTCACCTCGTCGGCACGCACGACTTCACCTCCTTCCGCTCCAGCCAGTGCCAGTCGCCGACGCCGGTGAAGACGCTGAACCGCATCGATATCGCCTTCCACGGCGCACCCATGGCCGGCTACTGGGCCTTCGACTTCGACGGCAACGCCTTCCTGCACCACATGGTGCGCAACCTCATGGGCTGCCTGGTGGCGGTGGGCAACGGCCGCCGCCCGCCGGGCTGGATGGCCGAGGTGCTGGCCGCGCACGACCGCGACGCCGCCGCGCCCACCTTCAGCCCCGATGGGCTGTGTTTCCTGGGGCCGTACTACGATCCCGCGCTCGGCATCCCGGAGACCGTGGCCGCCGCCCCCTGGCTGACGTCCTGACCGCAGGCCCTGATCCCGAGCCCCATGCACCGCACCCGCATCAAGATCTGCGGCTTCACGCGCGAGGCCGATGTCGACGCCGCCTGCGCGGCCGGCGCCGATGCGCTGGGCTTCAACCTGTACCCCAAGAGCCCGCGCGCCGTGACGCCAGCGAGGGCGCGCGAGCTGGTGGCGCGCATGCCGCCTTTCGTGACGCCGGTGCTGCTGTTCGTCAACGCCACCCCGGCCGAGGTGGCCGCGGGCGTGCAGGCCGTGCCGCACGCGGTGCTGCAGTTCCACGGCGACGAGACCCCGGACTTCTGCCATGGCCTCAGCGAAGCCGCGGCAAGGCCCTACCTGCGCGCCGTGCGCATGGGGGCCAAGGGCTCGGGCCACGAGGTCGATTTGCTAGACTGCGCCCGGCGCTACGCCAGCGCCCAAGCCCTGCTGCTCGATGCCTTCGTCGAGGGTTTCGGTGGCGGCGGGAGGGTCTTCGATTGGTCACTCATTCCACGCAACGTGCCCGCTCCGGTCGTTTTGTCTGGTGGGTTGAGTCCTGCCAATGTGACCGATGGCGTGCGGCTCGTCCGGCCCTGGGCCGTTGACGTGAGCTCCGGCGTGGAAAGCAGCAAGGGCATCAAGGACGCCCTGCTGATGCGCCGGTTCTGCCAGGCGGTGCGCGAGGCCGACGCCCGCATCGCCGAGGCCGCCCCCTAGAGGATCCATCCGCATCATGTTCGAGTACCACCAGCCCGACGCGCGCGGGCACTTCGGCCCCGTGGCCGGGCCCAACGGCCAGCCCAGCTTCTACGGCGGCACGTTTGTGGCCGAGACGCTCATTCACGCCCTGGCCGAGCTCGAGGCGGCCTACGCGAAGTACCGCGAGGACCCCGAGTTCGTGGCCGAGTTCCGGCACGAGCTGGCGCACTTCGTCGGCCGGCCCAGCCCGATCTACCACGCCGCGCGCCTGAGCCGCGAGCTCGGCGGCGCGCAGATCCACCTCAAGCGCGAGGACCTCAACCACACCGGTGCGCACAAGGTGAACAACACCATCGGCCAGGCACTGCTGGCCCGCCGCATGGGCAAGCCGCGCGTGATCGCCGAGACGGGCGCCGGCCAGCACGGCGTGGCCACGGCCACCATCTGCGCGCGCTATGGGCTCGAGTGCGTGGTCTACATGGGCAGCGAGGACGTCAAGCGCCAGAGCCCCAACGTCTACCGCATGCATCTGCTGGGCGCCCGCGTGGTGCCGGTGGACAGCGGCAGCAAGACGCTGAAGGACGCGCTCAACGAGGCGCTGCGCGACTGGGTCACGAACGTCGAGAACACCTTCTACATCATCGGCACCGTGGCTGGCCCGCACCCCTACCCGATGATGGTGCGCGACTTCCAGCGCGTCATCGGCGACGAGTGCATCGAGCAGATGCAGCGCCAGGTCGGCCGCCAGCCCGACGCCGTGCTGGCCTGCGTGGGCGGCGGCAGCAACGCCATGGGCATCTTCTGCCCCTACATCCCGCACGAGGGCACGCGCCTGATCGGCGTGGAGGCGGCCGGGCAGGGCATCGCCAGCGGCCGCCACGCGGCCAGCCTGTCGGCCGGCACGCCCGGCGTGCTGCACGGCAACCGCACCTACCTGCTGCAGGACGACAACGGCCAGATCACCGAGACGCACAGCATCTCGGCCGGCCTCGACTACCCCGGCGTCGGCCCCGAGCACGCCTACCTCAAGGACATCGGCCGGGCCGAGTACGTGGGCGTGACGGACACCGAGGCGCTGGAGGCCTTCCACCGCCTGTGTCGCACCGAGGGCATCATCCCGGCGCTGGAGAGCAGCCACGCCGTGGCGCATGCCATGAAGATGGCCGCGACGATGCGCCCCGACCAGCACCTGCTGGTGAACCTGTCGGGCCGCGGCGACAAGGACATCGGCACCGTGGCCGATCTCACCGGCGCCGAGTTCTACTGCCGCCCGTCCTGCCGCGGCCAGAGCGTGAAGCAATGAGCCGCATCGCAACCACGCTGGCCGCGCTCAAGGCCCAGGGCCGCAAGGCCCTCATCCCCTACGTGACGGCCGGCGATCCCTACGCCGACGCCACGCCGCAGATCATGCAGGCCCTGGCCGAGGGCGGCGCCGACATCATCGAGCTCGGCGTGCCCTTCTCCGACCCCATGGCCGACGGCCCCGTCATCCAGAAGGCCAGCGAACGCGCCCTGGCGCGCGGCATCGGCGTGCCGCAGGTGCTGGCCATGGTGCGCGAGTTCCGCCGCACAAACCAGGCCACGCCCGTGGTGCTGATGGGCTACGCAAATCCAGTAGAGCGTTATGATCAAAGGCACGGTGGCGACGCCTTCGTCCGCGCCGCGGCCGACGCCGGCGTCGACGGCCTGCTGATCGTCGACTACCCGCCCGAGGAGTGCGAGGCCTTTTCGGCCCGTCTGCGCGAGGCCGGCCTGGACCTCATCTTCCTGCTCGCCCCCACCAGCACCGACGCGCGCATGGCGCAGGTGGGCCGCGTCGCCAGCGGCTACGTGTACTACGTGTCGCTCAAGGGCGTCACGGGCGCCGGCCACCTGGACACCGAGGCCGTGGCGCAGATGGTGCCGCGCATCCGCGCCCACGTCAGCGTGCCGGTGGGCGTGGGCTTCGGCATCCGCGACGCCGCCAGCGCCTGCGCGGTGGCGGCGGTGTCCGACGCGGTGGTGATCGGCTCGCGCCTGATCCAGCTGATCGAGACCGAAACCCGCCAGAATGCGCCCCTTGCCGCGCGCGCCTTCATGGCCGAGATCCGCGCCGCCCTGGACGCCTGATCCAGGCCTGAACAGGAGTTGTCCCCATGAGCTGGCTCGAAAAACTGCTGCCGCCCAAGATCCAGCCCACCGACCCGGCCGAGCGCCGCGCCGTGCCCGAGGGCCTGTGGATCAAGTGCCCCTCCTGCGAAACGGTGCTGTACAGGACCGACCTCGAGGGCAACCTCAACGTCTGCCCCAAGTGCGACCACCACCACCGCATCGGTGCGCGCAAGCGGCTCGATGCCTTCCTCGACCCCGAGGGGCGCTGGGAGATCGGACAGGAGGTGCTGCCGGTGGATGCGCTGAAGTTCAAGGACAGCAAGAAGTACCCGCAGCGCCTGAAGGCCGCGCTGGAGCTCACCGGGGAGACCGATGCCCTCGTGGTGCTCGGCGGCGCGGTGATGAGCGTGCCGGTGGTGGCCGCCTGCTTCGAGTTCGAGTTCATGGGTGGCAGCATGGGCAGCGTCGTGGGCGAGCGCTTCACGCGCGGCGTGGAGGCCGCGGTGGAGCAGAAGCTGCCCTTCGTGAGCTTCACGGCCACCGGCGGCGCTCGCATGCAGGAGGGCCTGCTGAGCCTGCTGCAGATGGCCAAGACCAACGCTGCGCTGACGCGCCTGGCCAAGGCGAAGCTGCCTTACATCAGCGTGCTCACCGACCCCACGATGGGCGGCGTCTCGGCCAGCTTCGCCTTCGTGGGCGACGTGGTCATCGCCGAGCCCAGGGCGCTGATCGGCTTTGCCGGCCCGCGCGTGATCGAGAACACCGTGCGCGAGAAGCTGCCCGAGGGCTTCCAACGCAGCGAGTTCCTCCTCGGCACCGGCGCGCTCGACATGATCTGCGACCGCCGCCAGCTGCGGCCCACGGTGGCGCGGCTGCTGGCCCTGCTGCAGCGGCAGAGCGCCGACGCAGTGGCTTGACGGGCCCCCACGCCCCCTTCGGTCGCTGCCCCCCCGAGGGGGCGCCCCGCAGCGGCCCGGCAGAGCCGGTTCCGCGCGGGTGGCTTGGCAACTCTCCGCGCAACATGAACTCACTCGCCGACTGGCTGGCGCATTGCGCCGCGATGCACCCCAAGACCATGGACTTGTCGCTGGAGCGCACGGTCCAGGTGGCCCGCGCCTTGGGCATCCACTTCGAGGTGCCCGTCATCACCGTGGCCGGCACCAACGGCAAGGGCAGCACCTGCGCCATGCTCGAGAGCATCCTGCGCCATGCCGGCTACCGCACGGGCCTGTACCAGAAGCCCGAGCTCGTGCAGTTCACCGAGCGCTGCAAGATCAATGGCCACCCGGTCGACGAGGCGCTGCTGCTGCCGCACTTCGAGGCCGTCGAGCGCGCGCGCGGCAGCACCACGCTCACGCAGTTCGAGTTCACCACGCTGGCCATCGCGCGTTGCCTGTCGATGGCCGAGGTCGACGCCGTGATCCTCGAGGTCGGGTTGGGCGGTCGTTACGACAGCGTCAACGCCTTCGACACGGATTGCGCCGTCATCACCAGCATCGACCTCGACCACATGGAGTGGCTGGGCCCTGACCGCGAGAGCATCGGCCTGGAGAAAGCGCAGATCATGCGCCCCGGCCGCCCCTGCGTCGTGAGTGACCCGCTGCCGCCGGCCAGCGTGGTGCGTCACGGCGAGTCGATCGGCGCCGACCTGTGGCTGGTGGGGCGGGACTTCAACCACCAGGGCGACCGCCAGCAGTGGAGCTGGTCGGGCCGCGGTCGCCGCTACAGCGGCATGGGCTACCCGGCGCTGCGCGGCGCCAACCAGCTCATCAACGCCTCGGGCGCGATCGCGGCGCTGATCGCATTGAAGGACCGGCTGCCGATCAACGCGCAGGCCGTGCGCACGGGCCTGGCGCTGGTGGATCTGCCCGGCCGCTTCCAGATCGTGCCCGGCCAACCGACGCTGGTGCTGGACGTGGCGCACAACCCGCAGTCGGTGGGCGCGCTGGCTGCCAACCTCGACGCGATGGGCTTCTATCCGCGCACGCACGCCGTGTTCGGTGCGATGGCCGACAAGGACATCCCGGCCCTGCTGGGCCGCATGGCCGCGCTGGTGGACAGCTGGCACCTGTGCCCGCTGTCGAGTCCGCGTTCGGCCCGGGTCGACGACTTGGTGGCGATGGTCGATGCGGCGGCGGCAGGACGCATGGGCGGCGCGCCCGCGGTCCACCGCCACGCCGACCCCGCGGCGGCCCTTGCGGCCGCCGTGTCCGCGGCGGACCCCGCCGATAGAATCGTCGTGTTCGGTTCGTTCTACACGGTGGGTGCTGTGCTCAGGGCCGGCCTGCCGCGCCTTGGCGCGCCGCACGCCGCACCACCTTCGGCACCGCCACTGGGCTGACCCAGCCCCGAATCCCAGCCCCAGACCGCATGCGATTGCCGTTCTCCCGCTCCAAGGACACGGCCTCCGGGTCGCCAGCGCCGCTGCGGCCAAAGCGGTCCCCGGGTGCGACCCTGCCGCCCGACGACGCCGCCATCGCGGCAGCGCGCACGCAGGCCCGGCGCCGTCTGGTGGGAGCGGTCCTGCTGCTGGCCGTGGGCGTGATCGGCTTTCCGTTGCTGTTCGAGACGCAGCCGCGGCCCCTGCCGCAGGACGCGCCGATCGTGTTGTCTGCCGAGGCCCAGGTCGCCCGCGCTGCGGCCAGTGCCTCCGCGGCGGTGCCGGCCGACGCTGGCGTGGAGCCCGCGGCGCCGGGCTCGGCTGCCGCCACGGCGCCCCAGCCGGCGGCCGCGGTCACGGCGGTCGTGAAGCCGCCGAACGCCGCCCCGGCTGAATCGAAGCCCACCGCCTCAGTCGCACCCCTGCCCGCAAGCCCGGCCGCGCGCGCCTCGGCCCCGGCTGCCGTGCCCAAGGCTGCCGGTGGCGGCTGGATCGTGCAGGTCGGAGCCTACAACGACATGGAGCGCCTGCGCGCCGCTCGCGCCAAGCTGCAGTTGCTGGGCTATGCCAGCTACACGCAGGACGTGGATTTGCCCACCGGCAAGCGCACCCGCGTGCGCGTGGGTCCGTTCAAGAGCCGCGCCGAGGCCGACGCGGTGGCTGCCCGCGTCAAGACTGCCGGCCTGCAGGCCGCAGTGCTGGCGCCCTGACTCACCCCGGCCATGACGCTGCCGGACCTCGGCTTCGTTGACTGGGCCTTGCTGGGGGTGCTGTCGGCGTCGGTGGTGGTGGGTCTCGTCCGGGGTTTTGTGTTCGAACTGCTGTCGCTGGCGGGCTGGTTGGTGGCCTGGTTTGCCGCGCAGTGGGCCTCGCCGCAGCTGGCACCGCATCTGCCGGTGGGCACGCCGGGCTCAGGCTTGAACGCCGGGGTGGCTTTCGCGATGGCCTTCGTGGCCGCACTGCTGGTCTGGGCGCTGCTGGCGCGGCTGGTGCGCCTGTTGATCCACGCCACGCCGCTGTCCATCCCCGACCGGCTGCTCGGCGCGCTGTTCGGTGCGCTGCGCGGCGGCGTGCTGCTGCTGGCGCTGGCCACCGTGCTGGCGCTCACGCCGGCCTCACAATCGGCGGCGTGGCAGGGCTCGCAGGGTGCGCGCTGGCTGCAACAGGGCCTGGCGGCGCTGAAGCCGCTGCTGCCCGAGGCCGTCTCGCGCCACCTTCCCAGCCCCAACCGAACCTGAGGTTCAGCCCATGTGCGGCATCGTCGGTGCCATCGCCACCACCCCTGTCAACCAGCTGATCTACGACGCGCTGCTGCTGCTGCAGCACCGCGGCCAGGACGCGGCCGGCATCGTCACCATGCAGGGCACCAAGTGCTACATGCACAAAGCGCGTGGGATGGTTCGCGACATCTTCCGCACACGCAACATGCGCGCGCTGCCCGGCCAGGTGGGCCTGGGCCAGGTACGCTACCCCACGGCTGGCAACGCCTACAGCGAGGAAGAGGCCCAGCCCTTCTACGTCAACGCCCCTTACGGCATCGTGCTGGTGCACAACGGCAACCTCACCAACGCGCAGGCGCTGAAGGAGGAGCTGTTCGACATCGACCGCCGCCACATCAACACCGAGAGCGACACCGAGGTGCTGATCAACGTCCTGGCGCACGAGCTCGAGCTGGTGGCGCGCGACCTGCCGCTGATGCCCGAGCATGTCTTCAAGGCCGTGGGCGGCGTGCACCGGCGCGTGAAGGGCAGCTACGCCGTCATCGCGCTGATTGCCGGGCACGGGCTGCTGGCCTTCCGCGATCCCTTTGGCATCCGCCCGCTGTGCTTCGGCAATGCACTCACCGACAACGGGCGCGAGTTCATGGTGGCCAGCGAGTCCGTGGCGCTCGAGGGCACCGGCCACCGCCTCGTGCGCGACCTCGCCCCCGGCGAGGCCCTCTACATCGATCTGCAGGGCCAGGTGCACACGCGCCCCTGCGCCGACCAACCGAGGCTGAACCCCTGCATCTTCGAGTATGTGTACCTGGCGCGGCCCGACAGCGTGCTCGACGGCATCAGCGTCTACCAGGCGCGACTGAACCTGGGCGAAACGCTCGCGCAGCGCGTCATCAACACGCTGCCGCCCAGCGAGATCGACGTCGTCATCCCCATCCCCGAGAGCAGCCGACCGAGCGCGATGCAGCTCGCGCACCGCCTCGGCAAGCCCTACCGGGAGGGCTTCGTCAAGAACCGCTACGTCGGCCGCACCTTCATCATGCCGGGGCAGGCGGTGCGCAAGAAGAGCGTGCGCCAGAAGCTCAATGCCATCGGCATGGAGTTCCGTGGCCGCAACGTGCTTCTCGTGGACGACAGCATCGTGCGCGGCACCACCAGCAAGGAGATCGTCCAGATGGCGCGCGAGGCCGGCGCGCGCAAGGTCTACATGGCCAGCGCGGCGCCGCCGGTGCGCCACCCCAACGTCTACGGCATCGACATGCCCACGAAGGAGGAGCTCATCGCCCACGGCCGCACGCTGGAGGAGATCCGCACCTACATCGGCGCCGACGCGCTGGTCTACCAGGACGTCGATGCCATGAAGCGCGTGGTGGGCGCGTTGAACCCGCGCGTGCAGGGCTTCGAGGCCAGCTGCTTCGATGGCCACTACATCACGGGTGACGTCACCGAGGGCGAGTTCGCGGCGCTGCGGGCGCAGCGCCAGCTGCAGTTCGACGAGGACGATGGCGAAGGCGGCTCGCGGCTGGCGCTGCAGCAGGGGCCGGGGGAGCGCGCGTGATCCCGAAGAAGCACTTCGCACCCGGCACGCGCCGCGCCACGCTGGCGGTGCGCGAGGGCCTGCCGCCGTCGCCCTGGGGCGAGAACAGCGAGGCCCTGTTCCTTACCAGCTGCTTCGTGCACCCCGACGCCGCCACCGCCGCACGGCGCTTCGCCAACGAGGAGGAGGCCTTCGTCTACAGCCGCTTCTCAAACCCCAGCGTCACCATCATGGAACGGCGGCTGGCGGCGCTGGAGGGCACCAGCGGCTGCATCGGCACCAGCAGCGGCATGGGCGCCATCCTGCTGATGTTCATGGGCCTGCTGAAGGCCGGCGACCACGTGGTGTGCTCGCGCAGCGTGTTCGGTGCCACGATCAAGCTCCTGCAGGGCGAGTTCGGCAAGTTCGGCGTCGAGAGCACGTTCGTGAGCCAGACCGACGTGGCCGAGTGGAAGGCCGCGATGCGGCCGAACACGAAACTGCTGTTCGCCGAGACGCCGACCAACCCCACTTGCGAAGTCTGCGACATCCAGGCGCTGGCTGATCTCGCCCACGACGCGGGTGCGCTGCTGGCCGTGGACAACTGCCTGTGCTCGCCTGCGCTGCAGCGGCCGGTGGAGTTCGGCGCCGACATCGTCATGCACTCCGGCACCAAGTTCCTCGATGGCCAGGGCCGTGTCAACGCCGGTGCGCTGTGCGCCGACGAGGCCCTGATTGAGGAGAAGTTCGTGCCCGTGATGCGCAGCGCCGGCATGAGCCTGAGCCCGTTCAACGCCTGGATCGTGGCCAAGGGCCTGGAGACGCTGGACGTGCGCGTGAAGGCGCAGAGCGCCGCCACGCTGCAGCTGGCGCAGTGGCTGCAGGCCCACCCCGCGGTGGCGCGCGTGTACCACCCCGGCCTGGCCTCGCACCCGCAGCATGCCCTGGCGATGCGCCAGCAGCACGGCGAGGGCGGGGCCGTGCTGAGCTTCGATGTGAAGGGCGGCGATGCCCCGCGTCAGGCCGCGTTCTCGGTGATCGACGCCACCGAGCTGTGCAGCATCGCCGCCAATTTTGGCGATGTGCGCAGCATCATCACCCACCCTGCCAGCACCACGCACGGCCGGCTCACCGCGGCGCAGCGCGCCGCTGCCGGTATCGGCGAGGGGATGATCCGCCTGGGCGTGGGCCTCGAAGACCTCGACGACCTCAAGATCGACCTCGACCGGGGCCTCTCGGCACTCGCGCGCTGACACCACCGGCCCAGCCCCATGACGCCCAACCGAGCCGTCCGCACCCGCATTGCCCCGTCGCCCACCGGCTACCTGCACCTCGGTACGGCGCGCACCGCGCTGTACTCCTGGGCCTATGCGCGCCACCATGGCGGCGTGTTCGTGCTGCGCATCGAAGACACCGACGTGGCGCGCTCCACGCAGGAGTCGGTGGACCAGATCCTCGAGAGCATGCGCTGGCTGGGTCTGCCCTACGACGAAGGCCCCTTCTTCCAGATGCAGCGCCTGGCGCGCTACCACGCGGTGGTGGAACAGCTCATCGCGCAGGGCCTGGCCTACCGCTGCTACGCCTCGCCCGAGGAGCTCGACGCCATGCGCGAGGCGCAGCGCGCGCGCGGCGACAAGACGCTGTATGACCGCCGCTGGCGCCCAGAACCCGGCAAAGCGTTGCCGGCTCCCCCCGAGGGCGTGCAACCCGTCGTGCGCTTCGCCAACCCGGTAGACGGCGCCGTCACCTGGGACGACCTCGTCAAGGGCCCCATCACCATCCGCAACGAGGAGATCGACGATCTCATCATCCTGCGTCCGGACGGAGTGCCCACCTACAACTTCGCGGTCGTCGTCGATGACATGGACATGGGCATCACGCACGTGTTCCGCGGCGACGAGCACATCAACAACACGCCCTGGCAGATCAACCTCTGGCGCGCCATCGGCGGCCCGGGCGTCGATTTGCCGTTCTTCGGCCACTGCCCGGTGATCCTGGGCGAGGACGGCAGCAAGCTCAGCAAGCGCCGCGGCGCTGTCAGTGTCACGGCCTACAAGGACGCCGGCTACCTGCCCGAGGCCCTGCTCAACTATCTGGCGCGCCTGGGGTGGAGCCACGGCGACGACGAGCTGTTCACGCTGGAGCAACTGGTGCAGTGGTTCGACGGCAGCCACCTCGCCAAGAGCCCCGCGCAGTGGGACCCGGCCAAGCTGGCCTGGGTGAACGCGCACCACATGAAGCAGGCGCCCGATGATCGGCTGGCTGGCCTGGCGCGTGGGCAGCTGGCCTCGCGCGGCGTGGCGACTGACGACCTGGCCTTGCTGGCGCGCGCCGCGGCTCTGTTCAAGGAGCGCTGCAGCACCGTGGTGGAACTGGCCGACTGGTGCGAGATGCTGTTCGTGGCTCTCACGCCGCCCGAGGCCGAGCTCGCCGCGCACGTGACCGACGCCGTCAAGCCCGGCCTGCGCGCGCTGCGCGAGCGCCTGGCCGACGAGCGCGCCACGCCCTGGGACAAGCCCGGCATTGCCGCCGCGATGAAGGCCGTGCTGGCCGAGTGCGGCCTGAAGATGCCGCAACTGGCACCGGCCGTGCGCGTGCTGGTGTGCGGCCGCTCGCAGACACCGAGCATCGACGCCGTGCTGGCCCTGTTGCCGCGGTCGCGCGTGCTGGCTGCCTTGCAGCACGTCTGAAACCTGGGCTACAATTTACGGCTCTGCTTGAACAGCACCGAAGTCTTCGGGCACACCGGGGGTATAGCTCAGCTGGGAGAGCGCTTGCATGGCATGCAAGAGGTCAGCGGTTCGATCCCGCTTACCTCCACCACCATCGACAAGGCGCTGTTCAGACGGAACCGGTCTTGTCCCCTTCGTCTAGAGGCCCAGGACACCACCCTTTCACGGTGATTACAGGGGTTCGAATCCCCTAGGGGACGCCAAGTTGGTCCGGCGGCGGCAACGCAGTCGGATGGCACTTGGGACAGCGATCCAAGGCACGCAACGCCCGGATCACTGGCCAAAGCCGCTGGAGTGGTAGTTCAGTTGGTTAGAATACCGGCCTGTCACGCCGGGGGTCGCGGGTTCGAGCCCCGTCCACTCCGCCAAGCATTCCGAAGCCATCGCATGCATCATGCGGTGGCTTTTTTCTTGGCCCACCCCCAGGAGACACCCCATGGCCCAGCAGTTCATCGGTGGCCGCTGGGTCGGCGCCCGCAGCGGCCAGACGCTGCCGGTGCTCGACCCCGCCACTGGCGAGTCCTTCGACACCATCCCGCGCGGCGCTGCGGCCGACATCGACGAAGCGGTGCGGGCCGCCCGCGCCGCCCGCAACGGCGCCTGGGGCCGCTTCACCGCCGCCGAGCGCGGCCGCATCCTGCTGCGCATGGGCGCGCTGATCCTGGCGCGCCACGAGGAACTCGCGCTTCTCGAGGCCCGCGACACCGGCAAGCCGATGAGCCAGGCGCGCAACGACATCGCCGTGGCCGCGCGCTACTGCGAGTTCTATGGCGGCGCGGCCGACAAGCTGCACGGCGAGCACCTGCCCTACCTCAGCGACTTCCACGTCGTCGTCGTGCACGAGCCCTACGGCGTGACGGCGCACATCCTGCCCTGGAACTACCCGGCGCAGATGTTCGGCCGCTCGGTGGTGCCGGCGCTGGCCACCGGCAACGCCGCGGTGCTCAAGCCCAGCGAAGACGCTTGCCAGACGCCGCTGGCCTTCTGCGCCCTCGCGCAGGAGGCCGGCCTGCCCGACGGCGCGCTCAACGTCGTCTGCGGCCTCGGCGAGGAGGCCGGCGCCGCGCTCACGCACCACGGCGACATCGACTTCGTCACCTTCACCGGCAGCCCCGAGGTCGGCACGATCGTGCAGAAGGCCGCGGCCGAGCGCACGCTCAAGTGCGTGCTCGAGCTCGGCGGCAAGAGCCCGCACCTCGTGTTCGACGACGCCGACTTCGAGCGCACCGTCGGCTTCGTGATCAAGGCCATCACGCAGAACGCTGGCCAGACCTGCAGCGCCGGCAGCCGGCTGCTGGTGCAGCGAAGCATCTACGAGCGCTTCACCGCGATGGTGGCCGAGCGCTTCCGCGCCACCCGCGCCGGCACGCCCGAGCAGGACCGCGACTGCGGCCCGCTCATCAACCAGGCGCAGCAGCGGCGGGTGCAGGGCTTCATCGATCGCGCCCGGGCCGCCGGCATCCCGGTGCTGGCCCAGGGCCGCGTGGCCGACGGCGTGCACCCGGGTGGCTTCTACGTCGCGCCCACGCTGTTCGGCCCCGTGCCGCGCGACCACGAACTGGCCTGTGACGAGGTCTTCGGCCCCGTGCTCAGCGCCATGCCCTTCGACGACGAGGCCGACGCCATCCGCCTGGCCAACGCCACCGACTACGGCCTGATCGCCGCGGTGTGGACGCGCGACGGCGGTCGCCAGACGCGCGTGGCGCGCTCACTGCGGTGTGGGCAGGTCTACATCAACAGCTATGGTGCCGGCGGCGGCGTGGAACTGCCCTTCGGCGGCGTGAAGAAGAGCGGCCACGGACGCGAGAAGGGCTTTCTCGCCTTGCAGGAGTTCTGCACCGTGAAGACCATCGTGCAGTACCACGGGCCTGATTCATCGCACAACACGAGGAGCTGATCCATGAGACTCAAGGACAAGATCACCATCGTCACCGGCGCCGCCAGCGGCTTCGGTGAGGGCATTGCCCGGCTCTACGCCGCCGAGGGCGCGCGCGTGGCGGTGGCCGACATCAACGAGGCCGGCGCCCGCCGCGTGGCCGGCGTCATCGGCCCGGCCGCCATCGCCGTGCGCTGCGACGTGACGCAGCGCGCCGACATCGATGAGCTCGTGGCCGCCACCCGTGCTGCGTTCGGCGGCCGCATCGACGTCGTCGTCAACAACGCCGGCTGGACGCACAAGAACGGCCCGCTGCTCGATGTGGACGAGGCCACCTTCGACAAGGTCTACGCCGTCAACGTGAAGAGCATCTTCCACATGGTGCACGCCGTGGTGCCCCTGATGCGCATACAGCACAGCGGCGTCATCCTCAACGTGGGCAGCACAGCAGGTATCCGGCCTCGGCCGGGCCTGACCTGGTACAACGGTTCCAAGGGCGCGGTGAACCTGCTAAGCAAGTCGCTGGCGGCCGAGTTGGGGCCTGACGGCATCCGCGTCAACGCCATCTGCCCGGTGATGGGCGTGACCGGGCTGCTCGAGCAGTTCATGGGCATGCCCGACACGCCCGACAACCGCAAGAAGTTCCTCGCCACCATCCCGCTGGGCCGCCTGTCGACGCCGGAAGACATCGCCAAAGCAGCGTTGTTTCTCGCCAGCGACGACGCCGAGTTCATCACCGGCGTGGAGTTCCCGGTGGACGGCGGGCGCACGGTGTGAACCAGGCTGTCCGAGCAACACCAGGCTCACGGTACCGCCACCGCGCCGCGGCCCAGGCCAGCTCCAGCGCCGGGGGGCGCCAGCCGTCGCGAAGGCGACGTCCGCCCCGCCGCGCGTGAGCGCGCGCACCCGCGCGGCGGCATCGGGCTCGCGTGCGGTCACGCGGGCGGTGGCGCCAGCCCGCGGGCCAGGACCCGCTTGTCCGGGCTCGGATCGACAGCCACCACCGCGCCGGCATCACCGGCCACCACCGTCGCTGATCGGGCGCGCGCGCGGGCAGCCCAATCCAGGATCTCCAGCCGCCCGTCGGCATGCTCCACCAGCGCGGTGAGGCTCTCCACCCAGTCGCCATCGTTGCAGTACAGCACGCCGTCGATCAGCCGCATCTCGGCGTGGTGGATGTGCCCGCAGACCACGCCGTCGGCGCCGCGCTCGCGGGCGGCGCGCGCGACCGCAGCCTCGAAGTCGCCGATGAAGCTGACCGCCCGCTTGACCTTGAGCTTGAGGTACCTGCTCAGACTCCAGTACGGCAGGCCCAGGCGCGCGCGCAGCGAGTTCAAGTGGCGGTTCATGCGCAAGGTGAACTCGTAGGCCGAGTCGCCGAGGACGGCCAGCCACTTCGCGCACTGCACGACACCGTCGAAGTAGTCGCCGTGGGTCACCCACAGCCGGCGGCCGTCGGCGAGTTCATGCACAGCGTCCTCCACCACGTCGACGCCGCCGAAGTTGTGCAGCGCGTAGCGCCGCGCGAACTCGTCATGGTTGCCGGGTACGAAGATCACCTTCGTGCCCTTGCGCGCCTTGCGCAGGAGCTTCTGCACGACGTCGTTGTGGGCCTGCGGCCAGTACCAGCTGCGCCGCAGCTGCCAGCCGTCGATGATGTCGCCCACCAGGTACAGCGTCTCGCACTCCACGCTGCGCAGGAAGTCCAGCAGGGCCAGGGCCTGGCAGCCCGGCGTGCCCAGGTGGACGTCGGAGATCCACACGGTGCGCACGTGCAGGCGCTCGAGCGGCACGTCGCCTTCGTGCTCGGCGTCGAGCGCACCGCCGCGGGGCTGCTGCGCGTCGATGGCGGGAAAGTCGTCACGGCGCATGGGGGCATCCTGACCCGGGCGCGCGACCGTGCCGTGACGGCGTCGCGTCAGCCTGATGACGTCAGCGCGATGACGCCAGGACGTCCGCCTGGAGGATGCTGTCCAGGATGCCCGGCAGCTCGAACACCGCACGGTTGGGTCGGGCGGCCAGGCAGGCCTGGTAGGCCGGCAGCCGGGCCAGCAGGCGCGGCACAGCCTCGTCCACCTCGGCATAGCGGCGCAGCACCAGACCCAGGCCGTGCTTGCGCACCCAGTCGGTGTTGAAGCGCTCCTGCGGCATCGTCCAGGCGTTGCGCGTGGTGATCACAGGCAGTCCCTGGGCCACGGCCTCGCTGAGGCTGCCGGGCCCCGGCTTGCCGATGAAGAAATCGCAACGCTGCATCCAGCGCGCCACCTCGGTGCTGAAGCCCACCACGATGCGCGGTGCTGCCGCGGGCAGGGCGCGCAACTCGTTGGCAAGGAGCCCGTTGCGGCCGCACATCAGCACCAATGGCACCCTGGGCAGCTGGCGGGCGATGGTCTTCATCACGCGCGAGCCGGTGCCGCCGAACAGCACCAGCCCGGTGGGGGTCTGCGCGTCCAGACCCACCATGGCGCGCTCCAGCGTGCGGTCGGCAGCGGGCGGGGCGTGGAACTCGGGCCTGAGGACCATGCCGCTGGTACGGTGCACGCGCTCGGGGGGCACGCCAGCGGCCAGGGCCTGGTCAACGGCATGGTCGGTGCCGCAGACGATATGCTGCGCCACGCCGGGTTCGATCCAGAAGTGCGGCGGGTGGTCGGCCATGTCCGTCATCACCGTCGCGAAGCGCACGCCGGGGCGCGCCAGCGCCAGGCCGTCGTGCAGCGCGCGGTTGAAGTTGGGCACCAGCGACACCACCAGGTCGGGCTGCGTGCGGCGCCAGTGGGTCGCGAACCGCTGCACCATCGGCGCGTGTGCCAGGCCGATGCCAGCCTGCAGCAGCTTGAGCTCCTGCCCCAGGCCCAGCGTGAAGCCGCTGGCCAGGCGCTTGTTGTACAGGTCCTCCGGTTCGAAGCCCAGCGTGCGGCGGAACAGCGCCGTGGGGTCGAGCACCTCGGTCAGGTTGACGCGGCGCACCTGCCAGTGCGGCCGCTGCTCTCGCAGCACCTGCTCCAGCGCCAACGCCGCGGCGCGGTGGCCGCCGCCGGCGTTGAACCACACCAGGTCAACGGCCGTCATGCCGGCAGCCTCATCAGCGCCTGGCCCATGCGGATGCGGGCGCCGGGTTCAATGTCCTCCGCGAAGGTGAAGCCAGGCGCCGCGAAGACGATGATCGTCGAGCCGTGCTCGAACCAGCCGAGCTCATGGCCCCTGTGCACCTGTTCATGGCAGGGCAGCTCCGAGGGGCCGCCGTAGCGCAGGTGCAGCCGCAGGTCCAGGAAGTGCAGCCGCAGGCTGGCCACGAGGATCGCAGCCACAGGCACCAGGGCCAGGCGGTGGCCTCCGGCGCCTTCGGCCAGGCGCAGGTCGATCACCGCACGCTCGTTGCGGCAGAACAGGCGCTGCACGCGTGCCAGCGCAATCGGGTTGACGTTCCAGGTGTCGCCGCTGATGTAGCGCACGTGCTCGACCACGGCATCGGCCGGCGCGTGGAAGCGGTGGTACATGGCAGCGGTGAGCCGCAGCGTGACGTAGACGCCGCCTTCCCAGGCTGCGGCTGCCGCTGCGCTGCCCAGCAACTCGTGCAGCGGATAGGGCATGCCCTTGGCCTGCAGCACCTGGCCCTGCTGCACCGTGCCGCTGGCGCCGACGATGGCGTCGCAGGGGCTGACGAGCACGTCGGAACGTGCGTCCACGGTGCGTGCGCCGTCCTTGAGTTCGCGCGTGAACACCTCGTGCAGGGTCTCGAAGCGGGTCTTCTTCGCCTCGCTCAGGTCGAGCTCGGTGAACAGGCGCCAGACGGCGAGGCTGAACCTCACCAGCGCCGGGCTGCGCAGCCGGCTGTACCAGCCCATGATGTGCGTGAGTGCCTGGCGCGGCACCCGGTTGGTGAGCAGGAAGTTCAGGTCTTCCTGCAGCAGCAGGCTGTCGCGGAGTCGTCGTGCGGCGTTCATCGGCTTGTCGCGGTCTTGACACGACGATGCTGCCTATCGCATTCGACGGCCTCGCGAAGGAGGCGTGACAACACCATGACCGACGCGCTCACCCTGACCTGGCTGGCCGCGGCCGCCGCCGCCGTGGCCGCCTTGCCCAAGGCCTACCGTCGGCTGCAGCTGTCGCTGGCCAAGCACCCCTCGCTCACCGGCCACGCGCACATGGCGCAGCGCGTGGCGCGCCTGTGGCCGGGCTACGCCTACGACGAGGCCCGGTTCTTCGGCGCCGACGACGCGCCGCCCGAGGTGGTGGTGCAGCGTCGCCGCGGCTTGGAGGCACTGGCCCTGGCGCTGAACACGCGCCACGCGCGCAGCATCGCGCTCACGAAGCAGGCGCGCGAGGGCCTGTCGGACCTGCAGTTCACCAGCGCCTACCGCGTGCCCTTCCCGTTCAGCCCCTACCTGCGCGAGCACCTCGCGCTGGGCAGTTTCGTGCAGCGCAGCGACGGCATCACCATCACCGACCTGGACGGCGAGGTCTACACCGACCTCACCGGCTCCTACGGCGTCAACCTGTTCGGCGCCGACTTCTACAAGGCCTGCATGGCCGAGGGCCTGGCGCGCACGGCCGAGCTCGGCCCGGTGCTGGGCCACTACCACCCCGCCGTGGCCTGGAACGTGGCGCAGCTCAAGGCCCTCAGCGGCCTGGACGAGGTGAGCTTCCACATGAGCGGCACCGAGGCGGTGATGCAGGCCGTGCGGCTGGCGCGGTACCACACCCGGCGCACGCACGTCGTGCGCTTCTGCGGCGCTTATCACGGCTGGTGGGAGGACGTGCAGCCCGGCCCCGGCAATCCGTTGCCGCCGAACAACGTCTACACCCTGAAGGAGCGCGACGCCGACACGCTGCGCGTGCTGCGCACGCGCCGCGACATCGCCTGCGTGCTGGTCAACCCGCTGCAGGCCCTGCACCCCAACAAGGCAGCGCCAGGAGACAGCGGCCTGATCGACAGCGGCCGCACCGCCGGCTACGACAAGGCCGGGACCATGGCCTGGCTGCAGCAGCTGCGCCAGGCGTGCACCGAGCGCGGCATCGTGCTGATTTTCGACGAGGTGTTCATGGGCTTCCGCCTCGGGGTGGGCGGGGCCCAGGCCTACTTCGGCGTGCGCGCCGACATGGTGACCTACGGCAAGACGCTGGGTGGCGGCTTTCCGGTGGGCGTGGTCTGCGGCAAGGCGGCGCTGATGAAGCGCTACCGTGAGGATCGCCCGGCCGACATCTGCTTCGCTCGCGGCACCTTCAACGCCCACCCGGCGGTGATGGGCGCCATGCAGGTGTTCCTGGAGCGGCTGCACAGCGCACCCGTGAAGGCCATGCTGGCCGACATCGATGCGACCTGGGACGCGCGCGCCGCCCGCCTGAACGCTCAGCTCGTCGAGGCCGGCGTGCCAGTGCGCGTGGCCCACCTGGCCAGCGTGTTCACCGTCACCTACACCGAGCCCAGCCGCTACAACTGGATGCTGCAGTTCTACCTGCGGCGCGAGCGGCTGCTGCTGAGCTGGGTGGGCAGCGGGCGACTGATCTTCAGCCACAACTTCAGCGAGGTCGAGTTCGACGAGGCCGGCCGCCGCTTCGTGGCCGCGGCGCAGGCCATGCAGGCCGACGGCTGGTGGTGGCGCGGGCCGGCGGCCAGCAACAAGGCCATCCGCCGGAGCGTGCTGCGCGAGGCACTGGCCCGGCGCCTGGGCGTGGGCTGATCGCCGCGGCCCCAGGGGGGCCGCCGGGTGCTCAGCGAGGGCCGTGCACGTGGTGCATCGGGTCGATCAGCTCGCCGCGCAGCAGCGCCAGCGGCGCGTGGCGGTAGAGCAGGGCGTCGTGGAAGGGGTCGGTCAGGATCTTTGTCGCCCAGGCCAGGCCCTCGACCACGCTGCGGATGAAGAACAGCTGCACCGTGCGGAACAGCAGCCCGGCCACGCCCAAGGCGAACCAGGCCATGCCCACGTCGTGCAGCCAGCCCTGCCAGCCTTGCTCGGCGGAGGCCGGCTCGATCAGCCCGCCCAGCGAGGGTGCCAGCCACAGCACCAGCGGGATCGCCAGCCACACCGCGTGCAGCACCAGTTTGCGGCGCAGGTTGTAGCCGACCTTGATGGCCTCCTTGTGCTCGAAGCTGGCGTCGTTGACGTGGTCGTGGCCCTTGGGCTCGAAGAAGAAGTGGCCCGACTGGCGCGTCGTCATGCCGATGCCCCAGCCGATGAGCGCGGCCAGCGCGGGGTCGAAGAACACCATGACGTAGGCGACGAGGAAGCTGAGCGCACTGATGAAGTGCAGCGACTGGTTGACGCGACTCTGGTGGTAGTAGCGGTGGTCGTCCCAGCGCTGGGTCTTCAGGGTTTCGAAGAAGGCACTCATGGCATCGCACTCCAGGTCGGTGGAACGGTGCCGGCATGCTGACTCCCGGTGGTTAAGCCGGAGTGACGCTCTGATGTCGGCGCGGCGTCACCCTGCCTGTCATCAGGCTGTTGCGCCGCCGAAGCACGATGCCGCCATGAAGACACCCCGCGCCGATGAGCTCACCGTGGATGCCCACCGATCGGTGAGGGTCTGTTTACGCGTGGCCGTGGTCACCGAGACTTGGCCGCCTGAGGTCAACGGCGTGGCAGCCACGGCCGCGCGCGTGGTGGCCGAGCTGCGCGACCGCGGCCACGAGCTGCAGGTGCTGCGCCCGCGCCAGGAGCTCAGCGACACCGCCGCCGACGAGCCGGGGTACGCCGAGGTGCTGATGCGCGGCCTGCCCATCCCGCGCTACCCGCAGCTGAAGATGGGACTGCCGGCGCGCCGTACCCTGCTGCGACTGTGGGGCCTGCGGCGGCCCGATGTGGTGCACATCGTCACCGAGGGTCCGCTGGGCTGGAGTGCGCTGCAGGCGGCGCTGGCCTTGGGGTTGCCGGTGGTGTCCGACTTCCGCACCAACTTCCACGCCTACAGCCGCCATTACGGCGTGGCCTGGCTGCAGTGGCCCATCGTGGGCTACCTGCGCAAGTTCCACAACCGCACGGCCTGCACGATGGTGCCGACCGAAGCCCTGCGGGCCGAGCTGCGGGCCGCGGGATTCTCGAACCTGCGCGTGGTCTCGCGCGGCGTCGACACGGGCCTCTTCGACCCTGCGCACCGCAGCGAGGCCTTGCGCCGGCAATGGGGTGCCGGTCCCTGCGACATGGTGGCCGTGCACGTGGGCCGCATCGCGCCCGAGAAGAACCTGCATACGCTGCTCGCCGCCCACGCCGCCATGCAACAGCGCGACCCGCGCGTGAAGCTGGTGTTTGTGGGTGACGGCCCGGCACGCGTGGCGATGCAGCAGCGCTGCCCGCAGGCGCACTTCGCCGGCCTGCAACGCGGGCAGGCGCTGGCGGCGTACTACGCCAGCGCCGACGTGTTCCTGTTTCCCAGCGTCACCGAGACCTGGGGCAACGTGCTGCCCGAGGCCATGGCCAGCGGCTTGGCAGTCGTGGCCTTTGATTGTGCCGCGGCCGGCCAGCTGGTGCGCCACGGCCACAACGGGCTGCTCGTCCGCGTGGGTGACGAGGCCGGCTTCTGTGACACGGCGGCCCGTCTGGCGGGCGCGCTGAGCCAGGCGCGCGCGCTGGGCACCGAGGCCCGCCTGGCCGCGCTCAAGCTCGACTGGGGGCGCATTGCGCGCCAGGTCGAGGGTGAGTACCTGGCAGCGATGGCGCCCCGCCCGGCGCGTCGGGCAGAGTCCCTGGCGGCGCGCGCCGGTTGACGCCTGGCGCCGCGCCCGCCACGCCGCCGCCGGCGGTGGGCGGGCGATGGACGCGGCAGCGGAAGGACTTCACACGGATTCCGTGGCAGGCTCAAGACCACGCTGTCAGTGCCGAAATCGCCCACTGAACGTGCGATTCCGGCGCGCCAATAGGGTCATGAAAAAGAAGATCTCCGTCTCCGAGCTCCGTGTGGGCATGCACCTGCTGCGCTTGGAGGGTGCCTGGATCAGCCATCCGTTCTGGCGCACCCAATTCGTGATCGACGACCCGCTCACGCTGGCGCAGGTGCGCGGGTCGGGCGTGCGCGAGTGCTGGATCGACACGTCGCTGGGCCTGGACGTGCACGCAGCCGCCGCGGCGCCGCTGCCTGCGACCCCCGCCGCCGCACCCGGTCCGGCGCCAGCGACGGCGATGGCCACCGCCGCTGCGGCGCCCGCCAGCCACGAATTCGAGGCCGAGCTGCGCAAGGCTGCGGCCTTGTGCAACCGCAGCCGCCGCGCCGTCATCGCCATGTTCGGCGAGGCGCGCATGGGCCGCACGCTCGACGCCGAGGCCTGCCTGCCGCTGGTGGAAGACATCACGCAATCGGTGATGCGCAACCCCAGTGCGCTGGTCAGCCTGGCGCGCCTGAAGACGCGCGACGACTACACCTACATGCATTCGGTGGCCGTGTGCGCGCTGATGGTGGCGCTGGGCCGCCGCATCGGCCTGAGCGAGTCCGAGTGCCGCGAAGCCGGCCAGGCCGGCCTGCTGCACGACGTCGGCAAGGCCTTGATGCCGCTGGAGGTGCTGAACAAGCCCGGCAAGCTGACCGACGCCGAGTTCGGGGTGATGCGCTCGCATACCGTGCGCGGCTACGAGCTGCTGCAGCAGGGCCGCGCCGTCACGGCCGCGTCGCTGGACGTGGCGCTGCACCACCACGAGCGCATGGATGGCAGCGGATACCCGCACCGTCTGTCCGGCGAGCACCTGCAGCGGCTGGCGCGCATGGGCGCCATCTGCGACGTCTACGACGCCATCACCTCGAATCGCCCGTACAGGGACGGCTGGGACCCGGCAACATCCATCGCCCGCATGGCCGACTGGAAGGGCCACTTCGACACCACGCTGTTCGCGGCCTTCGTGCAGAGCCTGGGCATCTACCCCACGGGCTCCCTGGTGCGGCTGGAATCGCAGCGCATCGCGGTGGTGGCGCAGCAGAACGATGCCGCGCTGACGTCACCGGTGGTGGTGGCCTTCTACAGCCTGCGCTCGGTCATGCCGATCGCGCCGCAGCGGCTGGACCTTTCGCGCCCCGGCGCGCAGGACCGCATCATCGCCCGCGAAGACGTGCCGCAGGGCCACTACGGCAAGGTCGACGAGCTGTGGGCGGAACCTGAGCTCGTGAAGGCGATGCGGGGCGGATAGTGCTCAACCGCACTGGCTCGCGCAAGCATGCGCGAGCCAGGGACCTCGGTCTTTGTGCTCCCTGGCTCGCGCAAGCATGCGCGAGCCTCCACCCGCCGCCCCAAGGTCCGCAGGGACCTCGGTCTTTGTGCTCCCTGGCTCGCGCAAGCATGCGCGAGCCTCCACCCGCCGCCCCAAGGTCCGCAGGGACCTTGGGGCCCCACGGCGGGTGGTCCCCCCGGCAGGAATCGAACCTGCATCTGGCGCTTAGGAGGCGCCCGTTCTATCCATTGAACTACGGCGGGTCGACGCAGCGGCGCGGTCGCGCTAGCGCGGCGTGATGGTTGATTTTCTCATGGCCGCGTCGGCCGGCGTCTCCTGGAAGCGCCAGGTCCAGATGGCGTCCAGCGAATTCTCCAGCCCGCTCTGCGCCCGCAACGTGAAGCGCTGCGCGACGCGGTAGGTGAGCTGCCAGGTGCCGGTCGTGGCGTTGACGCCGCGCTCATAGCCCAGGTACCAGCGCCGCGACAGCTGCTTGCCGAGGATGATCACCGTCTCGCGCACTTCGCTGTCGCCCTGGCGCAGGCTCAGGTCGTCGATGCCCAGGCGGCTCATCAGCTGATCGGTCGGCGCCGTGCCTTCGCCGGCCAGCAGGGCCACGGCCGCGCGCTGCAGCAAAGCAGTGTCGTTGCGGCCCAGCCCGTCAGGGGCGCGGCCGAGCATCAGCCAGGAGAGCTTTTCGGTCTCGCCCATGTCGGGCTCGGAGAACAGGCGCACCCGCGGCGCCAGCGCGCTGCCGCTGACGGCCACACCCACGCGCATGTCGGTGTTGGGCCGCAGCGCCAGGATGTCCAGCCGCGGTTCGTCGAGCGGGCCTGTGAAGCTGACGACGCCGCGCTCGATCTGGAGCTTCTGGCCATAGGCTGCGTAGGTGCCCTGCTCGGTGCGCACGCTGCCGTTGATGGCCAACCGTCCCCCCGGCGTGCTGAGCTTCAGTTCGCCGCGCAGCCCGGTGTCGAGGCCGCGGCCCCGCACGCGGAGCCGCTCGCCGAGGTCCAGCTCGAGCTTGAGCGCGAAGTTCCGCCGCACCGGCGGCTCCTCACGCGCTGCCGGCACCTCGTCGCCGGAGCGGCGCACGGTGACATCATCGTCCAGCGAGGGCGCGTCGCGCCGACTGGTGTCGTACAAGCCCTCGTCGAGCGTGAAGCGGCCGTCGAGCTGCCCTCGTTCGGCAGCCAGTTGGAGCACGGCGCCGCCACTGACCACGGCCTTGCGGTCGACGCGGCCGATGACACGGAAACGCCGGGCCTCCACCGCGAGCCGGGCGCGGGGCTGGCGGCTGAGCTCGGCCTCGCCGGTGATGCTGAGCGTGCCATCCCCGCCCTTCAGGCTGAGCTGTTCGATGCGCGCCCGGTCGCCGTCCAGCCGCACGGCCAGGGTGCCGTCGCTGATGCTCACGCCCTGCAGCAGGTTGCTGACGGTGATGCGTCGGCCACTCATGTCGCCCGTCAGGCGGGGCCGACCCAGCGTGCCCGAAAGGTCCGCTTGCAGACTGAGCTCGCCGGCCAGCCGCCAGCCTGCCGGCACCCAGGGGCCCCAGATGCTGATGTCGGCCACGCGCGCCAGCAGCGTGCCGCTCAGTGCCGCCGAGTCCGGCGGGTGGCGACTTTGCGGCGTGGTCTGCACGGCGACGCTGCCCGAGATCTCGCCGAGGCTGCGGCCGCGGAACAGCGGCGTCAGCGTCCAGCGCCCGTCGCGGGCCGCCAAGCCCAGGCGCACGTCGCTCAGGCCCAGGCGCAGCAGGCCCTCGCTGCTGTCGATGTGCAGGTCCCCGTCGCGGCGTTCGAACACCAGGTCGGCCTCGAAACGCTCGCCGGCACGCACGTCGAGCGACGCGGCCAGGCGCAGGTCGCCGGCCCACGCGATGGTCGGCTCGATGCGCCGCAGCAGCGGAGCCAGCTGGAAGGCTTCGATGTCGGCGCGCAGGCGCAGGTCCTGGCGTCCGGCGCCGAGCAGCAGCTCGAAGGCGTCCCAGCGCAGTGCCAGCGCATCGCCCATCTGCAGCCGCCCGGCGTTGGCCCGCACGGCCTGCAACTTGTAGCCCGGGCCGAAGTCCAGCGTTGCGTCCAGGCCGGCGGACTGTACCCAGGGGGCCGCCAAGGCGCTGTCTGCCTCGCTGCCGTCCCAGGCGCCCAGGGCCAGGCGCTCGATGCGGGCCTGCCAACGACCGCCGCCGTCGGTGCGCCCGCGCCAGCCGCCGCGTGCCACGAGCTGGGCGCGTGTGCCGGCCTCGCGGCCGGCCCCGACGAGCTTCAGCAGGGCGGGCGGCGGCAGCAGCGGCGCGGCGGCACGGATGTCGATGCGGTGATCGTCCAGCGTGCCGGCGACGTCGACGCGAACCGCGTCGACGCGCCGCAATCCGGTCGCTGAGCGCAGCTCCAGGCCGGCAAGCTCGGCCCCCGCCGCCAGCGACTGTTCTCCGGTGGTATCGATCTGCCACTGCGCCCGGCCCCGGGCCAGGGTCATGGGCCCGAGCTGCAGCTGCGACAGGCGCGCAGTGCCGGTCGTGCGCAGTGCGGGCCAGCGGCCTTCGGCACCCAGGGTCATCGTCAGGCTGCCGCGCCGGGGTGCCCAGGCCTGGGCGCCGGGCAGCAGCGCGAACAGCGGCGCCAAGGTCGGCAGCGCCTCGGCCTGCACGTCCGCGTTCCAGCGGTCGTTGCGCCCGTCGCCCAGGGGATCCAGCCGCCCCTGGAGGCGCAGCTGGTTGCCGCCGGCTCGCAGCTCGGCCCGCAGCAGGGCACCGCTGGCTGCGGCGGCGCGCCCGTGGTCGAGCGTGACATCGGCCGTCAGCGGCACGCCGGCCAGCAGTGAGTCCTGCAGGCGCAGGCGGCCGCTGCCGACCAGCCGCTGCATCAGCTTCAGCGCGGGCAGCGTGGCAGCGTCGGCCGGCAGCCGGCCGTCGAGCTGCCAGCCGCCCGACAGCCGATGCGGGCCGCGGCGCCAGGGCGCGTCGGCGGCGCCTGGCCACCAGGTCGTCGGATCGAGATCGATCAGGCTGCCGGTCGTGGCCAAGGTCCAGTCGGCACGGGGGCCGCCGCGCGACAGCCGCAGCTGCGCGTCGGCCTGCGCGCCGCCGGCGGCAGCGCGCAGGCGCTGGATGTCGAACCGGTTGTCGTCGGCCTCGCCGCTGGCGCTCAGGCGCACCGCCTGTGGCGCACCGTCGAGCTGGCCGGTGAGATCGAAGGTCCAGCGCACGGCCCACGGTGTCGGCGCGGGCGCCGCGGTTGGGTCGGGCGAGGGCAGCCCCGACAGGTGCAGCTTTAGCGGGCCCGACAGCGTCATTGCCGGGGCGCGCGTATCCAGCCGGCCCGGCGCGACTTTGTCGAGCTCGGCCTGCAGGTCGATCATCGCCCCTTCCCACAGGCCTTGCAGCCGCACCCGCCCCGCACTGCGTCGGCCATCGGCCAGCAGCGCCTCGGCGCGCACCAGTTGCAGCCGGTCGGCCCGGGCGGGGTTGCCGCTCAGATCGGCCGTCAGCTTGGCGATCGGCAGGCGGCGCTGCTGCCAGCTGCCGGGGGCGCTGTTGGTCAGCGCGACGCGGGCCGACGCGGGGGCGTCGCGGCCGGCCAGGCGCAGCAACGCCTCGCCGGCCAGCCGCGTGCGCGGCGCTTGTGCGTGCAGGGCCGAGAGGTCGAGATCGCGCGTGCTCAGCGACAGTTCTTCGAGCGGCCAGGCCTCGAGCAGCCGCAGCGTGGCGCTCAGTCGGGCTTCGGGGCCGGGGCGGCCGGCGCGGGCCGGACCCTGCAGCCGTGCCGACAAGGTGGTGCGGGCCGCGTCCCCACCCAGGCTGACCCATGCCGTCCACGGCGGCAGCGTGCTGCCTGGTGCCGGCGCCACAGTGGCCTGCACATCCAGTGGCAGTGGCGCGGCAGTGCCGATGCGGGCACTGAGATCGAGCGCCGCGCCGGCCCAGTTGCCGGTCAACTGCCCGACGCGGTGGGCGCCGCCCGGCTGCGCATCGATCAGCACGTCCTGCAGCGCCAGCGCCGTGGCGGCCGGGTGCGTGTCGACCTGCAGGCGTCCGACGCGCGCGCGCGTGATCGCCAGCGCCAGCGGCGGCGCGATGTGCGTCGGCAACGTGACCGGCTGCGGCCCGGGTGGACCGGTGGTGACTTGCACCTCGCCTATGCCGAGATCGTCGATGGCCAGCCCCAGCCACGCTTGTGCACCGGGCCGCCAGCGCCAGCGCAGCGTGCCAGCCTCCAGTCGGCGCAACTCGACGCTGGCGCGGCCCTGGCTCCATTCGATGCGCAGCCGCTCGGCACGCCAGCGCTGGCCGAGCAGTGCACCCTGCCAACCCTCCACCTGTACCCCGGGCAGCTGTTGCAGCAGCCAGCGCGTGCCGGCCTCGCGCTGCAACACCCATTGCAGGCTGACAGCGACGCCTCCGAGCACCAGCAGGGCCAATGTCAGCACCCAGGCCAGCGGCACGCCCAGCGAAGCTGCCGTGAGCCAGGGCCGCGCGTGGCCGCTGGCGCGCAGCGCAGCCGGGGGGCGGGACGTCGTGGACGGGGGCAGCGCGTCTTTCACGTTGTCCCTCTAGAACGCGATGCCGATGCTGAAGTGCAGCCGCGGCTGGTTCCTGCGCTCGGGCCAGGCGAGATCGACGCGCAGCGGCCCCACCGGGCTGCGCCAGCGCACGCCCAGCCCATAGCCCCACACCGGGTCGAGCTGCGCGAAGCCGGGCGCGGCGTTGCCGCCGTCGATGAACACGGCGCCCCACAGCGAGGGCATGCTCTCCAGGAACGGGCGCGCGATCTCGACGCTGGTGGTCAGGAGCGTCTCGCCGCTGCCCACCGCGCCATCGACCACCGGCCCCAGCGAACGGAATCGGTAGCCGCGCACCGACTCGTCCCCGCCGGCACGCCAGCGCAGCGACTCCGGCACCACCATGCCGGGCCGGAGGAACACGCGGCCCAGCTCCAGACGGGCCTGCGCATACAGCGTGCGGCCAAGTGGCCGGTAGACGGTGAGCCTGCCGTAGGCGCGGCCGAAGGTGCCTTTGGTGGCGTCGGTGCCGTCGCTGCGGCCGACGCCGAGTTGGGCCGACAAGGTCTCGCCAGTGGTGGGCAGGACGATGCTGTCGAGGCTGCGCCAGCCGCCGTGGAAGTTGAGCGAGACCGCCACCGCGTCGCTGCGGTCGCCGGCATCGGTGCGGCGGCTCGAGCGCTCCCATTCGGCGAAACCCAGACGCTCGACGCGCTGCGTGTCCTGCGTGCGGCCGAGCCGCATGCGCTGCGACAGCACCACGTCACTGTCCGATCGGAGTCGCTCGACCGCGGCGCCGAGCAGGTTGCGGTAAAGCTGTTCGTCGGGACGGGTGCTGATCTCGCCGTCCCAGGCCTGCCGCTTGTCACCGACCTCGATGCGCAACGTGCTCGACAGCGGCAGCCCCAGTGGTCGGCGCAGCCGCTGCTCGACCGAGAAGCGTGCCCCGGTGTTGGCACTGACACCGACGCCGAGGGTGTAGCTTTGAAGCGGCGTCTCGCGCAAGCGCACCGCCACCGTCGCGGCGTCGGCCTGGGCCGGGTCGGTGTCGAGCGTGACCGCCACCGTCTCGAACAGACCGGACTTCTGCAGGCGCTCCTGGAAGTCCAGCAGCAGGGCCTCGGTGACGGGTGCGCCACGGGCTGCGAACGCGAGGTTGCGCACGGTATCTGCATCCTGCGCCACCAGACCCTCGACCTGCAGCGTGCCCAGTCGATACAGCGGTCCGCTGTCGGCCACCAGGAACAAGCGCACCTCGTGGCTGTCGGGGTTGACGGCCGCACCGGTGCCGGCCCATGCCGCGGCAGCGTAGCCGGCGCTGCGCAGGCGTGACAGCGCCACCGCCTTGGCATCGGTCCAGGCGGCGTTGCGGAAGCCCGCCCCAACGGGCAACTCCCAGCCGCTGCGCAGCGCCTGCAGCAGGTCCAGGCCCTGGGCGTCACCGGCGCTGGCGGCACGTTCCAGTGCGCCCTCGACCTCGAGCGTCACGCGGGAGATTCGGGCCTGCACACCGGGCTCGACGCGCAGGCGCACGAAGTCGGGTCGACCGCCGTCGGGGCCGGGTGCTCGTTCGATGTGCACCACGGGCGCAAAGTAGCCCTCGGTCTGGAGAAGCTCACGCACCTGGTTAGGGCTGGCGTCGACGAGGCGCGTCCACTCGGTGTCGTCGATCACTGCGCCGGCCAGCGAGCCGAGTCGCACGAGATCGAGGTGGCGTTCCAGCAGCGCCTTCAGCGGCGCCGGTGCGTCGATCAGCAGCCGCGCACCCACCGGGGGTGACTGCTGCGGGTCCTCCTGCCCGATTGGCGGTGCCGCGCCGGTGGCCGGCACAGCTGCCAGCGGCTCTTTCGGCGTGCTGGCGCAGCCGTTGAGCACGAGCGCCGCCAGCACCACGGCCGCGAAGCACCACGCGCACGACCGGCTGGCCTGGCACCCGCTGGCTGGGCTCATTTGCTCAGCAGCCGCATCGCGCCTTCGAGCCCGGCCAGCGTGAGCGGGAACATGCGCTGGCCCACGAGCTGCTGCACGATGGCGATGCTCTGCCGGTAGCCCCACACGCCTTGTGGCTCGGGGTTGATCCAGGCGTGGTGCGGGAAGGCGTGCGTCAGCCGCTGCAGCCACTCGGCGCCCGGCTCCTCGTTGTTGTATTCGACGCTGCCGCCGGGCTGCAGGATCTCGTAGGGGCTCATCGTCGCGTCGCCCACGAGCACCAGCTTCCAGTCGCGGTTGTAGGTGCGCAGCAGGTCCCAGGTGGCGGTCTTCTCGCTGAAGCGGCGGCGGTTGTTCTTCCAGACGAAGTCGTAGACGCAGTTGTGGAAGTAGAAGAACTCGAGGTGCTTGAACTCGCTCTTGGCGGCGCTGAACAGTTCCTCCACGCGGTGCACGTGCTCGTCCATGGTGCCGCCGACATCCATCAGCAGCAGCACCTTCACCTTGTTGTGGCGCTCGGGCTGCATGCGGATGTCCAGCCACCCGGCATTGGCGGCCGTGCCGCGGATGGTGCCGTCGAGGTCGAGCTCCAGCTCGGCGCCCTCGCGCGCGAAGCGGCGCAGCCGGCGCAGCGCCACCTTGATGTTGCGCGTGCCGAGCTCCTTGCTGTCGTCGTAGTCCTTGTAGGCGCGCTGGTCCCACACCTTGACGGCGCTCTTGTTGCGGCCGCCGGCCTGGCCGATGCGAATGCCCTGCGGGTTGTAGCCGTGGGCGCCGAAGGGGCTGGTGCCGCCGGTGCCGATCATGCGGTTGCCGCCCTCGTGGCGGGCCGATTGCTCCTCGAAGCGCTTCTTGAGCGTCTGCATCAGCTCGTCCCAGCCCATCTTCTCGATGGCGGCCTTCTGCTCGGGGGTGAGTTCCAGCTCGAGGGTCTTGCGCAGCCACTCCAGCGGCACGTCCTGCGTGAAGTCGGTGAGCAGCTCCACGCCCTTGAAGTAGGCCGAGAAGGCGCGGTCGAACTTGTCGTACTGGGCTTCGTCCTTGACGAGCACGGTGCGCGCGAGCACGTAGAACTCGTCAACCGAAGGGCCGATGACGCCAGCCTGCAGCGCCTCGAGCAGCGCGAGGTACTCGGTCACCGACACCTTCAGCCGGGCGGCGCGCAGCGTCTGGAAGAAGTCGATCAGCATGGTCGGGCGTCCGTGACACCGATTGTGGAGCAGGGCGCTGGTGCCACGGCGGCGGCGACGCAAGCGCGTTGACCGGAATCAGCGCGCGCGTGCCCTGCGCCGGCGGCTGGGGGCGCGGGCGGGGTCGTGCGCGGCCAGCCAGCCGAAGAACTCCTCGTGCCACAGCCGGCTGTTGCGCGGCTTCAGCACCCAGTGGTTCTCGTCGGGGAACCACAGCAGCCGCGCGTCGACCTTCAGCGCTTTCAACGTGTGGTAGTAAGCCAGGCCCTGCGCGTCGGGCACGCGGTAGTCGAGCGCGCCGTGGATCACGAGGGTGGGCGTGCGGAAGTGCTTGGCATAGGCGTGCGGGCTCTGGGCGTGCACGCGGGCCATGTCGTCCCAGTACCAGGCGCCCAGCTCCTTGGCGTGCCAGGGGTAGGCGTCGTCGGCGAACATGCCCACCCAGTCGTAGCAACCGGCGTGGCACACGTAGGCCTGGTAGCGGCCGGGCTTCACGTGGCCGTTCATCCAGGCCACCATGAAGCCGCCGTAACTGCCGCCCGCGGCGAACACGCGCCGGCGGTCGACCCAGGGCTTCTTCAGCAGCCAGTCGGTGGTGGCTTCGATGTCCTGGAGTTCCAGCTCGCCCCAGCGGTGGGTGATGCTGTCGAGGAAAGCGTGGCCGAAGCCCGAGCTGCCGTGGTAGTTGACGCTGGCCACCACGTAGCCCTGCGCCGCGAACACCTGCGTGTTCCAGCGGTAGTGCCAGTTGTCGCCGGGGCCGGTGTGCGGGCCGCCGTGGATGTTGTGCATCACCGGGTGCTTCTTCTTCGCGTCGAAGCCCGGCGGGAAGGTGAGCCACACCTGCACCGACTCGCCCAGTGCGCCCTTCACCCAGGTCTCCTCGACCCGGCCGAGGGCGAGCCGCGCCAGCAGCGCGTCGTTGAAGTGCTCGATGCGGCGCGGCGCCGCGCCCGGCGCGTGCGCGTGCAGCCGCGCCGGGTGCAGCGCGCTGTCGGCCAGCGTCACCAGGGTGCCGGCGGCCTGGTCGTAGGCGCTCACCCAGCCGCCCGCGACGACGATCTCGGCGCGCCGCTCGGCCAGGTCGAAGCGCCACAGGTGGCGGCGGCCCTTTTGCTCGGCCGGCAGCAGCACGGCGGCGCCGTCGGCCTGCCAGGCCAGCGGGGCCTGCACGGCGTGGTCCCACTCGGCGCTGACGACCTCCCAGCGCGGCTTGCCGCCCCGCTCCAGCACCGCCAGCTGCTCGGGCATGGTGTGCTTGAGGCCCACGTGCTGCGCCGTGAAGGCGATGCGGCGGCCGTCGGGGCTGTAGCGCGGCGCGGCGAAGTCCCAGTCGGCGTGCTGCGCCAGCGTGGTGAAGCGGCCGGTCCGCAGGTCGAGCTCGACCAGCGCCGAGCGGCCGTCGATGCGCTTGTCGGCGGCGGGATCGAAGCAGAACACCAGGCTGCGGCCGTCGGGCGCGATGTCGAAGTGGTCGCTGCCGGGGTCGGCACGCGGCAGCTCGTAGGGCGTGCCCTCGAACAGGTCGCGCACCGTGCCCGGCCGGCCGTCAGCGCCTGGCGTCAGCAGGTGCAGGTGCACCACACGGCCCATGGGCAGGTTGCGGTCCCAGTGGCGGTACTGGGCCTGGCTGGTGGCGTAGCCGGTCTCCTTGCGCTCGGCAAAGGTCTTGTGGCGCCGGGCCTGCGCCTGGGCACCCGTCAGCTCGGGCCACACCCAGCTCAGAAAGACGAGCCGGCGGCCGTCGGGCATCCAGCGAAAACCCTCCACGCCCGTGGCCACGGTGGCCGCGCGGCGCGCCTCGCCGCCGTCGGGCGCGATCAGGTACAGCTGCGGCGTCGCGTCCTTGGCGCCCTGCTGCTCGCGCTGCGCGGTGAAGGCGATCAGGTCGCCGCGCGGGCTCCAGCGGGGCGCGCCGTCCTTGTCGCCGCAGGCCGTCAGCGGCCGCGGCTCGCCGCCCAGCGTCGACAGCAGCCACAGCTGCGTCGAGCCTTTGTTCTCGTCCATCGAGTAGCGCGTCAGCGAGGCCACGGCCTGCGCGCCGTCGGGGCTGAGGCTGGGGGCGCCGAGGCGCTCGAACTGCCAGAGGTCGAGGGCCGTGATCGGCCCGGGCCTGCTGCTCTTGGTGGCCATGGTGTCCTTGCTTCCCGCCATGAGGTCAGTCGCGCGGCTTGGCGAGCTGCCAGTCGAGGTGATTGCGCACCGTGGGCCACTCGGCCGCGGTGATGCTGTAGACGGCGGTGTCGCGCAGCGTGCCGTCGGGGCCGACCTGGTGCGCGCGCAGGATGCCGTCGAGCTGTGCGCCCAGCCGCTCGATGGCGCGGCGGCTCTGCGTGTTCAGGCGGTGCGTGCGGAACTCCACCGCGATGCAGGCCAGCGCCTCGAAGGCGTGGCCCAGCAGCAGCCGCTTGCACTGCGTGTTCAGCGGCGTGCGCTGGGCGCTGCGGCCGTACCAGGTGCTGCCGATCTCGACGCGGCGGTTCTTGGCGTCGATGTGCATGTAGGTGCTCATGCCCACCACGGTGCCGGCGGCATCCAGCACGGTGAACGGGCGCATCGAGCCGGCCTCGGCCAGCGCCAGGCGGCGCTCGATCTCGGCGGCCATGCCCGCGGGCGAGGGCACGGCGGTGTACCAGAGCCGCCAGAGCTCGCCGTCCTGCGCGGCGCGCACCAGTGCGTCGTGGTGCTCGCGCGCCAGCGGCACCAGCGTGGCGTGCGGGCCGCCGAGCGTGACCGGTTCTGGCCAGCCGCTCACCGTGAACCTCAACGATTGTGCTTCTGCATGAAGACAAGCTTCTCGAACAGGGTCAGGTCCTGCTCGTTTTTCAGCAGCGCGCCCACCAGCGGCGGGATCGCCACCTTGTCGTCGGACGACTGCAGCGCCTCCAGCGGGATGTCTTCGGCCACCAGCAGCTTGAGCCAGTCGAGCAATTCGCTGGTGCTGGGCTTCTTCTTCAGCCCGGGCAGGCCGCGCACGTCGAAGAAGGTCTTCATGGCGCGCGACAGCAGCGCGCGCTTGAGGCCGGGGAAGTGCACCTCGACGATGGCCTGCATCGTCTCGGCGTCGGGGAACTTGATGTAGTGGAAGAAGCAGCGGCGCAGGAAGGCGTCGGGCAGTTCCTTCTCGTTGTTGCTGGTGATGAACACCAGCGGGCGGTGCCGGGCCCGCACCAACTCGCGCGTCTCGTAGACGTAGAACTCCATGCGGTCGAGTTCGCGCAGCAGATCGTTCGGGAACTCGATGTCGGCCTTGTCGATCTCGTCGATCAGCAGCGCCACGGGCTGCTCGGCCGCGAAGGCCTGCCAAAGCACGCCCTGCACGATGTAGTTGCGGATGTCGCGCACCTTGGCGGCGCTGTCGGCATCGGGCAGCTGGCTGTCGCGCAGGCGGCTGACGGCGTCGTACTCGTACAAGCCCTGCTGCGCCTTGGTGGTGCTCTTCACGTGCCATTGCAGCAGCGGCATGCCCAGCGCCTGCGCCACCTCTTCGGCCAGCAGGGTCTTGCCGGTGCCGGGTTCGCCCTTCACGAGCAGGGGGCGCTTCAGCGTGAGCGCGGCATTGACCGCCAGCATCAGGTCGGGCGTGGCGACGTAGCGTTCGGAGCCTTGGAATCTCATCGGGTCAGTATAGGCGGGCCCCTATAATCGACGGCTGTCCCGCGTTGATCCTTCGAAGTACGAGTGCCGCCCGTGATGACCAAGCTTGCCGCCCCCTTCCTGCTGGCCCTGGCCGGTGTGCTCGCCACCTCAGCCCAGGCCCAGGACGTGAAGCGGGGCGAACTGCGCGCCGCGCAGTGCATCGGCTGCCACGGCATCGCGGGCTACCAGGCGAGCTTCCCTGAGGTGCACCGGGTGCCCAAGATCTCGGGCCAGAGTGCGGGCTACATCGTCGCCTCGCTGCAGGCTTACGCCAAGGGCGAGCGCCGGCACCCGACGATGCGCGCCATCTCCGGCATGCTCACCGAGCAGGAAATGGCCGACCTCGGCGCCTTCTACGAGCAGCATGGCGCGTCGATGCTCAAGCCCGTGGCCGAGTCCCCGGCGCGCCAACCCAGCCCCGCCGTGCAGGCCCTGCTGACCAAGGGCGCCTGTGCGTCGTGCCACGGTGCCAACTTCAACAAGCCGATCAACGGCGCCACGCCCAAGATCGCCGGCCAGCACGCTGACTTTCTCTACGTGGCCCTGCGCGCCTACGCCGTCCAGGGCAACCCCCACATCGGCCGTGCCAACGGCATCATGTCCGCGCAAGTCAAGCCCTTCACCCGCGCCGAGCTCAGGCAGATGGCCGACTACATGGGGTCGCTGCCCGGCGATCTGCGCGTGGTACCCCAGGCCCGCTTCCGCTGAGAGCCTGTGAAGATCTGAACCGCGGCGCCGCTGCCGCGCTTGCGCTGAACGCCGTGCGCCGCCTCCGGGCGGCTATGGTGTTGCCGATTTCCGAGCCGTCCACCCGCGGCGCTGCGTCGGACCGACCCACGCCGCCGCAGGCCATGTTGGTGAAAGCCCTGCTAGGGTAATCGCCAGCGTGACGTCGTCGCGCGCCATGGCGACCATCGGGCGCTTTGATGGCTCCGGCCAGGGCGCGAGGCGCCCCGATCGGACGCCCTCGCGCAGACCCACACCACACCAGGAGACGACGCCCATGAGCAGTCCGCTCACCCTTACCGTCAACGGCAGCACCGTCACGCGGGATGTCCCACCCGAGACGCTGCTGGTGGAGTTCATCCGCGAGCACCTGCGCCTGACCGGCACTCACGTGGGCTGCGACACCGCCCAGTGCGGCGCCTGCACCGTGCACGTCGACGGGCGCGCGGTCAAGAGCTGCAACATGTTGGCGCACGAGGCCGCCGGCTCCCGCGTCACCACCATCGAGGGGCTGGAGGCCGCCGACGGCACGCTGCACCCGATGCAGGCCGCCTTCAAGGCCTGCCACGGCCTGCAGTGCGGGTTCTGCACCCCGGGCATGGTGATGAGCGCGGTCGACCTCGCCGCCAACCACGGCTGCCACAGCGAGACCCAGGTGCGCGAGGCGCTGGAGGGCAACATCTGCCGCTGCACCGGCTACCACAACATCGTCAAGGCGGTCATCAAGGGCGCCGCCGACATGAAGGCCACGGCCTGACACCACCCGCGAACAGGAGCATCGCACCATGAACGCACGCCAGGGTTTCGTCGGCCAGTCGGTCGAGCGCCGTGAAGACACGCGCTTCCTCACCGGCCGCGGCCAGTACACCGACGACATCACGCTGCCCGGGCAGACGCACGGCGTCTTCCTGCGCAGCCCGCACGCGCATGCGCGCATCAAGTCCATCAACACCGCCGCCGCCGCCAAGGCGCCCGGCGTGGTGGCCGTGTTCACCGGCGAGCCCTTCAAGGCCGTTGGCGGCCTGCCTTGCGGCTGGCTGATCAACAGCCTCGACGGCACGCCCATGAAGGAGCCCAAGCACCCGGTGCTGGCCGACGGCAAGGTGCGCTACGTGGGCGACCGCGTGGCGCTCATCGTGGCAGAGACGCTGGCCCAGGCCCAGGCCGCGCGCGACCTGATCGAGGTCGACTACGAGGTGCTCACGCCGGTGATCGACACCGCCAAGGCCACGGCCATCGCGTCGAACGTGCACGACGAGGCGCCGGGCAACCTGTGCTACCACTGGGGCATCGGCGACAAGGACGGCGTCGCCGCGGCCTTCGCCAGCGCCGCGCACGTGACGACGCTGCAGTTCCGCAACAACCGGCTCATCCCGAACGCGATGGAGCCGCGCTGCGCCAACGCCAGCTACAACAGCGCCGCCGACGAGTACACGCTGTACGTGAGCAACCAGAACCCGCACGTCGAGCGGCTGCTGATGTGCGCCTTCGTGCTGGGCATCCCCGAGCACAAGATGCGCGTCATCGCGCCCGACGTCGGCGGCGGCTTCGGCAGCAAGATCTACCTCTACGGCGAGGAGACGGCGCTGGTGTGGGCCAGCAAGCAGATCAAGCGCCCGATCAAGTGGACGGCCGAGCGCAGCGAGGCCTTCCTGTCGGATGCCCACGGCCGGGACCACGTCACGACGGCGCAGCTGGCACTCGACAAGGACGGCCACTTCCTGGGCCTGCGCGCCGACACCACGGCCAACATGGGTGCGTATCTCTCCACCTTCGCGAGCTGCATCCCGACCATCCTGCACGCCACGCTGCTGGCCGGCCAGTACAAGACGCCCAAGATCTGGTGCGAGGTCAAGGCGGTGTTCACCAACACCGCGCCGGTGGACGCCTACCGCGGCGCCGGTCGGCCCGAGGCCACCTACCTGCTTGAGCGCATCGTCGAGACGGCGGCCACCGAGATGGGCATCGACCCGGCCGAGATCCGCCGCCGCAACTTCATCACCAGTTTCCCCTACGCCACGCCCGTGGGCCTGACGTACGACATCGGCGACTACAACGCCACGATGACGCGCGCCATCGAACTGGCCGACGTGACCGGCTTCGCGGCGCGCAAGGCCGCCAGTGCGGCCAAGGGGCTGAAGCGCGGCATCGGCTACGCGGCCTACATCGAGGCCTGCGGCATTGCACCGTCGAGCGTGGCGGGGGCGCTGGGTGCGCGTGCGGGCCTGTTCGAAGCCGGCGAGGTGCGCGTGCACCCCACGGGCAAGGTCACGGTGTTCACCGGCAGCCACAGCCACGGCCAGGGCCACGAGACCACCTTCGCGCAGGTGGTGGCCGACAAGCTCGGCATCCCGATGGAGGACGTGTCGATCGAGCACGGCGACACGGGCAAGATCCTGTTCGGCATGGGCACCTACGGCAGCCGCTCGCTGGCCGTGGGCGGCACGGCCATCGTCAAGGCGCTGGACAAGATCATCGCCAAGGGCAAGAAGATCGCCGCGCACCTGATGGAGGCCTCCGACAGCGACATCGTCTTCGAGGACGGCCTCTTCAAGGTGGCCGGCACCGACAAGAACGTGCCGTTTGCCAGCGTGTCGCTCACGGCCTATGTGCCGCACAACTTCCCGCACGACAAGCTCGAGCCGGGCCTCAACGAGAACGCCTTCTACGACCCAAGCAACTTCACCTACCCGGCCGGCACCTACATCTGCGAGGTCGAGATCGACCCCGCCACGGGCCACACGCGCATCGACCGCTTCACCGCAGTGGACGACTTCGGCAATGTCGTCAACCCGATGATCGTGGAAGGCCAGGTGCACGGCGGCCTCGCGCAGGGCATCGGCCAGGCGCTGCTGGAGCACGGCGTGTACGACAACGACAGCGGCCAGCTGCTCAGTGGCAGCTACATGGACTACGCCATGCCGCGCGCCGACGACGTGCCGAGCTTCCAGGTCGAGACGGCCAAGGGCACGCCCTGCACGCACAACCCATTGGGCGTCAAGGGCTGCGGCGAGGCCGGCGCCATCGGCAGCCCGCCGGCCGTCATCAACGCCATCTGCAACGCGCTGGGCGTGAAAGACGTGCCCATGCCGGCCACGCCGCACACGGTGTGGAAGGCCGCGCACGGCAAGCTGTGAGCGCCGCCACCTGACCGAGAACGAGGAGAACACACCATGCAGAGCTTCCAGTTCAGCACCGCCAAGTCCGTGGCCGACGCCAAGGCTGCCGCTGCGGCCGGTGCCAAGATCCTGGCCGGCGGCCAGAGCCTGTTGCCGTCGATGCGCCTGGGCCTGGCCGCGCCGGATGCGCTGGCCAGCCTGGCGGGCGTCGCCGAGCTCAAGGGCATCACGGTCGGCGGCGGCGTCGTCAAGATCGGTGCCATGACCACGCACGCCACCGTGGCCGCCAGCGCCGAGGTGCGCGCCGCCATCCCCGCGCTGGCGGATCTCGCCAGCCACATCGGCGACCGCCAGGTGCGCAACCGCGGCACCCTCGGCGGCAGCCTGGCCAACAACGACCCGGCCGCCTGCTACCCCGCCGCCGTGCTGGGCCTGGGTGCGACCGTGCACACCGACCGCCGCAACATCGCCGCCGACGACTTCTTCCAGGGCCTGTACACCACGGCGCTGGCCGAAGACGAGGTCATCACCGCGGTGAGCTTCCCCATCCCCGAGAAGGCGGGCTGGCAGAAGTTCAAGCAGCCGGCCTCGCGCTTCTCGATCATCGGCGTGTTCGTGAGCAAGGGCCTGTCATCGGCCGGTGGGGGCGTGCGCGTGGCCGTCACGGGCGGGGGCAACGGCGTGTTCCGCGCCAGCGGGCTGGAGGCCAAGCTGGCCGGCCACTACAGCGCCGCGGCGCTGGCGGGCGCGACGGTCAGCGCCGACGGCCTGAACAGCGATCTGCACGGCTCGGCCGAGTACCGCGCGGCGCTGATCCCGGTGCTGGCGGCCCGTGCCGTCGGCTGACGGCACCTTGACCGGTTCGCCGTTGGCTGAAGCCGCCCCTTTGCCGGCCAGCATCGACGAGGTCGAGCGCGCGCTGGCAGCTCACGACTACGTGGCCGACCGTCGCTTGGCGACGGTCGTGTTCCTCGCGCTCAAGCTGGGCCGCCCGCTGTTCCTGGAGGGCGAGCCCGGCACCGGCAAGACCGAGATCGCGCGCACGCTCGCCGCCGCGCTGGGCCGGCCGCTGATCCGCCTGCAGTGCTACGAGGGCCTGGACCTTGCCGGCGCCGCCTACGAGTGGAACTACGCGCGCCAGATGCTCGAGATCCGGCTGGCGGAATCGGCGGCGGGCGGCAGCGCGGACGACCGCGCGGCGCTGGCCGCGCGCCTGTTCACCGACACCTTTCTCGTCAAGCGCGCGCTGCTCGACGCCATCGACCCCGCGCGCGCGGTGCCGCCGGTGCTGCTGATCGACGAGCTCGACCGCGCCGACGAGCCCTTCGAGGCCTTCCTGCTGGAGGTGCTGGCCGACTTCCAGATCACCATCCCCGAGCTGGGCACCGTCAAGGCCACGACGCCGCCGATCGTCGTGCTCACCAGCAACCGCACGCGCGAGGTGCACGACGCCGTCAAGCGGCGCTGTCTGTACCACTGGGTGGGTTTCCCGGATGCGGCGCGCGAGCTCGAGATCATCCGCCGCCGCGTGCCCGGTGCGCCCGAGCGGCTGGCACGCGAGATCGTGGCCTTCGTGCAGCGGCTGCGCGAGATCGAGCTGTACAAGCTGCCCGGCGTGGCCGAGACCATCGAGTGGAC
>JAUMBF010000124.1:0-9441 GCA_032115875.1 Rubrivivax sp. | reverse complement strand
TCGGCACGCTCGAGCAGCGCGAACGCCGCCGGCGTGGCCACGATGGCCACGCACAGCAGCCAGCCCAGCCACAGGCCGGGCAGCAGACGCCGCCAGCGGTCCAGCGCCATCGGCCCGGTGCTCAGGCGTAGCGGACGTCGACGATTTCCCAGTGCTTGAGCCCGCCAGGGGCCTGCACCTCGGCGACATCGCCCACTTCCTTGCCGATCAGCGCCCGCGCGATGGGGCTGGAGATGCTGATCAGGCCCTGCTTGAGGTCGGCTTCGTCGTCGCCGACGATCTGGTACGTGACCTTGGCGCCGCTGTCCTCGTCTTCCAGGTCCACCGTGGCGCCGAACACCACCTTGCCGTCGGCCGCCAGCGCGCTGGGGTCGATGATCTGCGCCGCCGCGAGCTTGCCCTCGATCTCCTTGATGCGGCCCTCGATGAAGCCCTGTTTGTCCTTGGCGGCGTCGTACTCGGCGTTCTCGGAGAGGTCGCCCTGCGCGCGCGCCTCGGCGATGGCCTGGATCACGGCATGGCGCTCCACCGTCTTCAGGCGGTGCAGCTCGCTCTTCAGAAGCTCGGCGCCGCGGCGAGTGAGGGGGATGGTGTTCATGGGTTGAGCAACGCAGGCAGCGGCAAAGTGAAACCGCCGCAGGCGGCCCATGGGGGCATCCTGCGGCGGACAATAGGGTGAGAGTTTAGTTCAATCGCCCACGTAGGCGGCAAGTACCTGCTCCAGGCCAGCATGCAGTGCCTGCAGCGACTGCACCTCGATGTCCTCGGCATGCTTGAGCGCTTCGGTCGCGGCCTCGGCGCCGGCCATCGTGGTGTAGTAGGTCACGCGGTGGGCCAGCGCGGCGGTGCGGATGTAGCGGCTGTCCGCGATGGCCTGGCGGGTTTCGTCGACCGTGGTGTAGACGAGTTGGATCTCGCCAGCCTTGATCATGTCGGCAATGTGCGGCCGGCCGTCCTTGACCTTGTTGACCACCTTCACCGGCACGCCAGCCTCGGCAATGGCCGCAGCGGTGCCTTTGGTGGCCACCACGGAGAAGCCCAGGTCGACAAGGTCCGAGGCGACCTTGACCGCCCGCGCCTTGTCGGCGTTCTTCACCGTGATCACCACCGTTCCCTTGGTGGGCAGGCGCGAGCCGGCGCCGAGCTGGCTCTTCAGCATGGCCTCGCCGAAGCTCACGCCCACGCCCATGACCTCGCCCGTGGATCGCATCTCGGGGCCGAGGATGGGGTCCACGCCGGGGAACTTGTTGAACGGGAACACCGCCTCCTTGATGCTGAAGAACGGCGGCACCACCTCGTGCGGCGCGCGGCCGCCGATGCCTTGCTGCTGGGCCAGCTTCTGGCCGGCCATGCAGCGCGCCGCGATCTTGGCCAGCGGCTGGCCCGTGGCCTTGCTGACAAAGGGCACGGTGCGGCTGGCACGCGGGTTCACCTCGAGCACATAGACGACGGCTTCGGCCCCGTCGCCCTGGATGGCGAACTGCACGTTCATCAGGCCCACGACCCGAAGCGCGCGCGCCATCGCGGCGGTCTGGCGGCGCAGCTCGTCCTGCAGTTCCGCACTCAGCGAGTACGGCGGCAGCGAGCAGGCGGAGTCGCCGCTGTGGATGCCGGCGGCCTCGACGTGCTCCATGATGCCGCCGATCATCACCGATTGGCCGTCGCTGATGCAGTCGACGTCGACTTCGATGGCGTCGTCGAGGAAGCGGTCCAGCAGCACCGGGCTCTTCTCGCTCACGCGCACGGCCTCGCGCATGTAGCGCTCCAGGTCGCGGTCGCCGTGCACGATCTCCATGGCGCGGCCGCCCAGCACGTAGCTTGGGCGCACCACCAGCGGGTAGCCGATCTCGCGGGCCAGCGCCAGCGCTTGCTCCTCGGTGCGCGCGGTGCGGTTGGGCGGCTGCCGAAGACCGAGTTCGTGCAGGAGCTTCTGGAAGCGCTCGCGGTCCTCGGCCACGTCGATGCTGTCGGGGCTGGTGCCGATGATGGGCACGCCGGCACGCTCGAGGTCCAGCGCCAGCTTCAGCGGCGTCTGGCCGCCGTACTGCACGATCACGCCCTCGGGCTGCTCCTTGGCCACGATCTCGAGCACGTCTTCCAAAGTCACGGGCTCGAAGTACAGGCGGTCGGAGGTGTCGTAGTCGGTGGACACGGTCTCGGGGTTGCAGTTGACCATGATGGTCTCGAACCCGTCGTCGCGCAGGGCCAGCGCGGCGTGCACGCAGCAGTAGTCGAACTCGATGCCCTGGCCGATGCGGTTGGGCCCGCCGCCCAGCACCATGATCTTGCGGCGCGTGCTCGGCTCGGCCTCGCACTCCTCGTCGTAGCTGCTGTAGAGGTAGGCCGTCTCGGTGGCGAACTCGGCGGCGCAGGTGTCCACGCGCTTGTACACCGGGCGCACGCCCAGGGTGTGGCGGCGCTCGCGCACGGCGTGCTGGTGGCTGCCCAGCAGCGCGCCCAGGCGCTTGTCCGAAAAGCCCTTGCCCTTGAGGAAGCGCAGCTCCGCGGCCGAGAGCGAGCCAACGTTGCGGCCCGCCAGCGCCTGCTCCAGACGCACCAGCTCCTCGATCTGCGCCAGGAACCAGGGGTCGATGGCCGTCTCTTCGAAGACCTCCTGCAGGCTCATGCCGATGCGGAAGGCGTCGGCCACGTACAGGATGCGCTCGGGGCCGGGGTTGCCGATCTCGTCGACGATCTCGTCGCGCTCGGTGCTGCGCGGCGACAGGCCGTCGATGCCCGTCTCCAGGCCGCGCAGCGCCTTCTGGAAGCTCTCCTGGAAGGTGCGGCCCATGGCCATGACCTCGCCGACGCTCTTCATCTGCGTCGTCAGGTGCGGGTCGGCGGCCGGGAACTTCTCGAAGGCGAAACGCGGGATCTTGGTGACGACGTAGTCGATGCTGGGCTCGAAGCTGGCCGGCGTGGCGCCATCGGTGATGTCGTTGCGCAGCTCGTCGAGCGTGTAGCCCACCGCCAGCTTGGCCGCCACCTTGGCGATCGGGAAGCCCGTGGCCTTGGACGCCAGCGCCGAGCTGCGGCTCACGCGCGGGTTCATCTCGATGACGATAAGGCGACCGTTGTCGGGGTTGACGGCGAACTGCACATTCGAGCCGCCGGTGTCGACGCCGATCTCGCGCAGGATGGCGATGCTGGCGTTGCGCATCACCTGGTATTCCTTGTCGGTGAGCGTCTGCGCCGGAGCCACCGTGATGCTGTCGCCGGTGTGGACGCCCATCGGATCGAGGTTCTCGATCGAGCACACGATGATGCAGTTGTCCGCGCGGTCGCGGACGACTTCCATCTCGTACTCCTTCCAGCCGATGAGGCTCTCCTCGATCAGCAGTTCCTTGGTGGGCGACAGATCCAGGCCGCGCTTGCAGATCTCTTCGAACTCCTCAGGGTTGTAGGCGATGCCGCCGCCAGTGCCGCCGAGCGTGAAGCTCGGGCGGATGACCATCGGGAAACCGGTGCCGCCGATCTGCGCCTGGATGCGTTTCTGCACCGCAAGCGCCTCGTCCATGCTGTGCGCGATGCCGCTGCGGGCCGAGTCCAGCCCGATGGAGGTCATCGCGTCCTTGAACTTGAGGCGGTCCTCGGCCTTCTCGATGGCGTGCTCGTTGGCGCCGATCATCTCCACCCCGTGCCGGGCCAGCACGCCGTGGCGGTGCAGGTCGAGCGCGCAGTTCAGCGCCGTCTGGCCGCCCATGGTGGGCAGCAGTGCCATCTTCTCCTGAGGGTGGGCGAGCCGCTCCTTGGCGATGATCTTCTCCACCACCGGCCAGGTGATGGGCTCGATGTAGGTGGCGTCGGCCGTTCCGGGGTCGGTCATGATCGTCGCCGGGTTGCTGTTGACCAGCACGACGCGGTAGCCCTCCTCGCGCAGCGCCTTGCAGGCCTGGGCGCCGGAGTAGTCGAACTCGCAGGCCTGGCCGATGACGATGGGGCCGGCGCCGATGATGAGGATGCTCTGCAGGTCGGTGCGCTTAGGCATGCGCCTTCTCCTTGTTGGCCATCAGCGCCGTGAAGCGGTCGAACAGGCTGCCGATGTCGTGCGGGCCCGGGCTCGCCTCGGGGTGGCCTTGGAAGCCGAAGGCCGGGCGGTCGGTGCGGGCAATGCCCTGCAGCGTGCCGTCGAACAGGCTCGCGTGGGTGGGTCTCAGCGTGGCGGGCAGCGTACCCGCGTCGACTGCGAAGCCGTGGTTCTGGCTGGTGATGGCCACGCGGCCGGTGTCGAGGTCCTTCACGGGGTGGTTGGCACCGTGGTGACCGAACTTCATCTTGAAGGTCTTGGCTCCCGAGGCCAGGGCCAGGATCTGGTGGCCCAGGCAGATGCCGAAGGTGGGCACGCCGGCGTCGACCAGCGTGCGCGTGGCCGCGATGGCGTAGTCGCAGGGCTCAGGGTCGCCCGGGCCGTTGCTCAGGAACACGCCGTCGGGGCGCAGCGCCAGCACCTCGGCGGCCGGCGTCTGCGCCGGCACCACGGTGACGCGGCAGCCGCGACTGGCCAGCATGCGCAGGATGTTGCGCTTGATGCCGAAGTCGTAGGCCACGACGTGAAAGCGCGGGCTCTCCAGCCGGCCGACGCCGCGGCCGAGTTGCCACTCGGTCTCGGTCCACTCGTAGGCCGCGACGGCGCTGACGACGCGGGCCAGGTCCTGCCCGGCCATCGAGGGCGCGCCCTGCGCCAGCGCCACGGCCTCGGCGACCTGTGCTTGCCCAACCACGTTGCCCGGCTCGAAGCCCACGATGCAGCCGTTCTGCGCGCCCGTGCGCCGCAGCACGCGCGTCAGGCGCCGCGTGTCGATGCCGGCGATGGCTACCGTGCCCTCGCGCTCGAGGTACTCGGGCAGGCTGGCGGTGGCGCGGAAGCTGGAGACGCGCCGCGGCACATCCTTCACGATCAGCCCGGCGGCGAAGACGCGGTGCGACTCGACGTCTTCGTCGTTGACACCGGTGTTGCCGATGTGCGGGTAGGTGAGGGTGACGATCTGCCGGCAGTAGCTGGGATCGGTAAGGATCTCCTGGTAGCCGGTGAGCGCGGTGTTGAACACCACTTCCCCCACGGTGTGGCCGGCGGCGCCGGCACGGTGGCCGTGGAAGACGGTCCCGTCTGCAAGGGCGAGCAGCGCGGGTGCAAGGCGGGGCAGCAAGTGGAAAGCTCCGGGGTTCGCGCGCTCATCGCCGGCCTCCGGCCGGGCGCGGGTGCACCGGGTCTTCGGCGGGGATCAAGGGAAACCGACAGCGGAGTTTCGAGCGCGCGGGGTGGTTGCAGGCAAACCGCCGGAGTATAGCCCGGACAGGTGGCCTGGGCCCTGCCCGCGGCCGCTCAGAGCCGGTGAAGATGGGAGTCGCGCCCGCGATTCAAGTCTTCATACCCTCTCGGGCGCCCAGCGCCGCGACACCGGCGCGCGCGATCTGCGCGTCCTCGGTGCTCTTGACGCCGCTCACGCCCACGGCGCCGACGCAGTGGCCGTCCACCAGCGCCGGCACGCCGCCTTCAAGCATGCCGTCGATCAGCGGCGCACTCAGGAACGCGGTACGGCCACCGTTGATCATGTCTTCGTAGACCTTGGTCTCGCGGCGGCTCAGCGCCGCGGTGCGGGCCTTGGCCGGCGCGATGGCGGCGGAGACAGGCGCGGCGCCGTCCAGACGCTGCAACCACAGGAGATGGCCTCCCGCGTCGGTGATGGCGATCGTCACCGCCCACTGGTTCTTCAGGGCCTCGGCCTCGGCGGCCGCGGCGATGGCCTTGATGTCGTCCAGGCCGAGCACAGCTTGTGTCTTCATGGTTGCGGAAGATAACGCCCCAAAGACCAATTCGCTGCTGCGATCAGGGGTATTTGAGCGCCGACCTCGCCGCCTACAATCGCGCGCACGTGGCCTGGGTGGCCACATTTCACTCCCGGAGGTCGACACCATGGATCAAGGCGTGCAGAACTTCCCCGGCCTGGCCGGCGGCGGTGCGCTCGCAGCGCAACGCAACCGCGTCCTGCGCAACACCTACTGGCTCCTGGCGCTGTCGATGGTGCCCACGGTGCTGGGGGCCTGGGTCGGCATGAGCATCGGCATCAACCGCATCCTGACGCCCGGGATCGGCCTGATCGTGTTCCTCGTCGGCGCGTTCGGCTTCATGTTCGCGATCGAGAAGTTCAAGAACTCGGCCGCCGGCGTGCCCATCCTGCTGGCCTTCACGTTCTTCATGGGCGTGATGCTGTCGCGCATGCTGGCCGTCGTTCTGGGCATGGGTAATGGCGCCAGCCTGGTGATGATGGCCTTCGCCGGCACCGGCGCCATCTTCCTGGGCATGGCCACGCTGTCGAGCGTCGTCAAGCGCGACCTGTCGAACATGGCCAAGTTCATGTTCATCGGCGTGATCATGTTGCTGGTGGTGGGCATCGCCAACATCTTCATTCAAAGCAGCGCGCTGATGATCACGCTGGCGGTGCTGGCGATCGGCATCTTCTCGTTCTTCATCCTGTACGACCTCAAGCGCGTGCAGGACGGCGAGGAGACCAACTACATCACCGCCACGCTGGGCGTGTACCTCAGCATCTACAACGTGTTCCAGAGTCTGCTCGCGTTGTTCGGCATCGCCGGTGGCAGCAACGACTGAGATCGCCGCGGCACACTCGACAAGGGGCTCATCAGAGCCCCTTTTTCATGCCCGGTCGAAGACCGCGATCGACTCCACGTGGGCGGTGTGCGGGAACATGTTCACCACGCCGGCCGCGGTGCAGCGGTAGCCGCCCTGGTGCACCAACAGCCCTGCGTCGCGCGCCAGCGTGGCGGGGTTGCAGCTGACGTAGACGATGCGCCCCGGCAGCCCTTGCCCACCCGCGGCATGCACCTCGGCCACGGCCTTGGTCAGCGCGAAGGCGCCCTCTCGCGGCGGGTCCACCAGCCAGCGATCGGCAGCGCCGTGGCGGGCCAGGTCGGCAGGGCCGATCTCGAACAGGTTCTGCGCCTCCAAGCGCGTGTTCGCCCCCAGGCCGTTGACGCGCGCGTTGTCGCGGGCGCGTTGCACCAGGGCCTGACTGCCCTCGATGCCCAGCACCTCGCGCGCCAGCGTCGCCAGCGGCAGCGTGAAGTTGCCCAGGCCGCAGAACCAGTCGATCACGCGGTGGCCCGGCTCCACGCCCAGCAGCCGCACTGCCCGCTGCACCAGCACGCGGTTGATCTGCGGGTTGACCTGTGTGAAGTCGGTGGGCTTGAACGGCATCGTCACACCGAACTCGGGCAGCGCGTAGGCCAGCACCGGGCCGCCTTCGTCCAGGTGGTGCACCGTGTCGGGCCCGCCGGGTTGCAGCCACCACTGCACACCGTGCAAGCGGCCGAAGGCGCGCAGCCGATCGGCGTCGGCCCTCGAGAGCGGCTCCAGGTGGCGCAGCACCAGCGCGACGACCTCGTCGCCTGCGGCCAGCTCGATCTGCGGCAGCCGGTCGCGCTGGTCCATGCCGCCGATCAGCTCGCGCAGCGGCATCAGCATCGCGCTGACAGCCGGGTGCAGCACCGGGCACACCTGCATGTCGGCCACATAGCGGCTCTTGCGCTCGTGGAAGCCGATGAGCACGGTGTTCTTCTTGGCCACGTACCGCACCGACAACCGGGCGCGGTAGCGGTAGCCCCAGGCCGGGCCATGCAGCGAGCGCAGCAGCCGCTCGGGTTTGACCTTGGCCAGATGGTGGAGGTTGTCTTCCAGCACGCGCGCCTTCACGGCCACCTGAGCCGCCGGGTGCAGGTGCTGCATCTTGCAGCCGCCGCAGGCACCGGCGTGCAGGCCGTAGTGGGGGCAGGCGGGCTTGACGCGCTGCGCGCTCTCGCGGGCCAGCGCCGACATCGGGCCCTGCTCCCAGGCGTTCTTGCGGCGCGACACCTGCACCTGCACACACTCGCCAGGCAGCGCGCCCTCGATGAACACCACCTTGCCGTCGGCGCGGCGCGCCACGCCCTGGGCCTCGAGGTCGAGCGACTCGACCTCCAGCCAATCGCGTCCGTCGGCCACAGGCGCTAGCGCGGCGGCAGCAGCCGTGCCGGATCGACCGGCTTGCCCTGGCGACGGATCTCGAAATGCAGCTGCACGCGCTCGGCGTCGGAATTGCCCATCTCGGCAATGCGCTGGCCGCGGCGCACGAGCTGGTCTTCCTTCACCAGCAGCGTCTGGTTGTGCGCGTAGGCGCTGAGGAACAGGTTGTTGTGCTTGACGATGACCAGATTGCCGTAGCCGCGCAGCCCTGAGCCGGCGTACACGACGCGGCCATCGGCGGCGGCCAGCACCGGGTCTCCGGCGCGTCCGCCGATGGCCAGGCCCTTGGTGCGGTTTTCTTCAAAAGGCGTGGCCACAGGCCCGGCCGCTGGCCATGACCAGACGATGCCATCCTCGCCTTCGGTGGTGGGGCGGGCCGCAGCCCCGGCGACCGGCGCCGGCAACGCGGAGCCAGCGGCGGACGGCGCGGCCGCCGGGGCCGGCAACGTCGTGGGCGCCAACCCGGGCGCAGCCGGCAGGGGCCGTGTCTCCACCCGGCCCGCCGACGCCACCGGCCGGGCTACGGCGGCCGCGGCCTCGGGAGGCACCACGCGCAGCACCTGCCCCACCTCGATGAGGTTGGGGTTCTCGAGCCCGTTCCAGCGAGCGATGTCGCGATAGCCCTGGCCGGTTTCCAGGCCGATGGCGTACAGGGTGTCACCGCGCTTGACGGTGTAGTGGCCCGGCTTGCCGGCGTTCTCGGAACCCGGTGGCAGCGGTGCGGGTGCGGGTGCTGGGCCTGCCACAGCTGCGGCAGCAGAGGCAGCAGAGGCAGCAGGCGGCCGGGCTGCGCCGGGCAGCTGAGGCTCGGGCAGGTTGCGCACCTTGCCGCTGCGGTCTTCGACCGGGGCGCGGTGATCGGGGCTGGCACAGCCTGCAAGCCCAGCCGCCATCATCATCAGCAGGGCGCCGGCACGTACGAACTTCAAGTGGGGATGGAATCGACCGCTCATGCCGTACCGGATTTTAGGGGGACGAACTGCACGGCCTCGAGCGTCTGTGTCACGAGCCCGTGGGGCTCGTGGTCGACCACCACCAGCCGCTGGCCCGACACCGACTGCACCGGCGCCACCAGCCGCCCTCCGGGGGCCAGTTGTGCCAGCCAGGCCGCGGGCAGCTGCTCGCCACCCGCCGCGGCGATGATGCTGTCGTAGGGCGCGCGCGGCGCGTGGCCCAACATACCGTCGCCGAAAACCAGCCCAAGATCGCGCCGCCGGCGAAGCTCCGCCAGCCTGGCCGCGGCCTTGTCGTGCAGCGGTTGCAGCCGCTCGATGCTGACCACGCTGCGAGCCAGCGCCAGCAGCAGCGCCGCCTGGTAGCCGCATCCTGTGCCGATTTCGAGCGCGCGGCCCAGGTGGCCCTGGCGGCGCGCCGTGGCACCGTCGAACAGCAGGGAGAGCATCCAGCCCACCACCGACGGT
>JAUMBF010000123.1:0-18134 GCA_032115875.1 Rubrivivax sp. | reverse complement strand
GTTGCCCACCGCGCCGACCTTCGCCCACAAGCTCCACAGCTTCCCACCACCCATGTTCATGCACAAGAAGTCAGGAACAGCCGGGTTCTATGGAGGCGACAAGTATTCTGACGCGGGGGGGGGGAAGGCGGCGATTAGCCATGGCAGACCTCCTTGGCCAGCGACGCGGCAATCTTCTTCTTGGCGCCGTTTGAGAGCTCCAGCGGGGTGAAGTCTTCTGGCGTGGGCGTCCAGTAGGACTCGCCCATCGCCTGCATCTTCGAACGTTCGAGTTCGAGCCACGCTTGGGCGTTGGCGGCGTCCTCGAATTTGCGCAGCACGGCCTGGCGCGGGGCCCACTCGATGCGGGCAACCCACTGCATGGCGGCGCGTGACGTCCGCAGCGGACTGGTCGGGTCGAACCGACTCAGGCCGCGCAGCAGGTGCGACGGCTGGTACACGGCAGCCCACGGATAGGCGACCGGGTTGCGGTGGTGGGAGGAAGTCGCGGCGAGCGCGTGAGTGAGCGTATGAGCTCGGGTGCCTGCGACGGCGAGGGTGTGGTTAGACATGTCGTCAGCTCCAGTGGTTGAAGGTGACGTGTCTAGGAACTCGGCGTTCTGCGGACGCTTTAGGACGCCTTTAGGTGTCCTGGAGCGAATGCGGGCGCACCAAGCTCTTGAGACCGACGACTGCGGTCCGTGCGGGCTTGAGCCGGGAGGGGGCGGCCGGACGAGGCGTTGCTACACACAGCAGGACCTGGTGCCGAAGCAGTCCAGACGCGCGTGAAGCGGCGCTGCGTCCGGCGGCTGCCGGACCCGGTGGCAAGCGCAAACACATGCGCTATCAACCCCGGTTCAGACCCCGGAAAAGACAAAGGCCTTCCGAAGAAGGCCTTTGAAATCAACTACTTATCTTGGCTCCCCGACCTGGGCTCGAACCAGGGACCTACGGATTAACAGTCCGGCGCTCTACCGACTGAGCTATCGGGGAATGCAGCCTATGAGTATAGCCCGAAACCCTGGGCCACCCGGGGCTGCGAGCTTAGGGGCAAGAGGTCCAGCTTCGGTGCTGTTCAGGCCGACCGACGCCCTTTCAGGCTTACCGCGATGCCGCCCACGATGAGCAAGAAGGCCACCGCGTGGTAGGTCTGCGGCGTCTCGCCCAGCACCAGCGTCGACAGCAGCGCGGCGAACAGCGGCGTCAGGTTGTTGAAGAACGCCGCCAGCGCCGGGCCGCCCTCGGCGACGCCCAGGCCCCAGCAGCGGTAGGCCGCGATGCTTGCACCCAGCGACACGTACAGCAACGCGGCCGCCACGCCCCAACTCCAACGGATGGGTACGGCACCCAGCGCCTGTTCGCCGGCAGTGAAGACCGACGCTGCCAGCAGACCGAAGAGCGTCTGCACCAGCAGAAAGCCCGCCCAGTCCCAGGGCGGGCGGTTCGCGCCCTGCATGTGCGTCGGCGGCCGCGCCAGCAGCCAGCTGTACCAGGCCCAGCCGATGATCGCCACGAGGATGAACAGGTCGCCCGGCACAAAGCGAACCGCCAGCAGCGATTGCCACGAGCCGCGGCCGATGACCAGGGCCACCCCCGCCAGGCCCAACGCGGCGCCGGCCAGCTGCCGGCGAGTCGGCCGTTGGCCGTAGGCCAGCGCGCCCACGGCCAGCATCCACACCGGCATGCTCGCCGCCACCAGCGTGACGTTGATCGGGCTGGAGCTCACCAAAGCGAGGTACTGCAGGGAGTTGAACGCGCCCACGCCCAGCAGACCCACCAGAAAGAGGTAGCCGGCGCGCTCGCGGATGGCGTGCCAGGGCCGCAGCGCGCGCCAGGCCAGCGGCAGCAGGATCAGGGCCGTCAGCAGCCAGCGCAGCAGGTTCAGCGTCAGCGGCGGCACCTCGCCGGCCAGCAGCCGGCCGACAACGGCGTTGCCGGCCCACAGCAGCGGCGGCAGCGTCATCAGCAGCGCCAGGCGCGGCGTCAGCGTCATGCCTGGTCGCCGGGCAGCGCCGGCATGGGCGTGCCGCAGTTCCAGCACAGCTCGAAGGGGCCGTCGATGATCTCGTGGCACTCCGGGCAAGCCCAGTGGCGGTGCGGTGCGTGTTGCAGCGCCCTCAGCTCCCGCAGGGCCTGCTCATGCAAGGCATCGTGGACGACCCAGATCTCCGGCTGGCTTTGGTCAGGCGGTATCTCGCCAGCGATGGAGCACGCGTTGGCGCGCATCACGCGGCAGGCGTAGCCGGCGCTGCCGAGCATGTCGGTCCACAGCGTGGCCAGCGCAAGGTTGGGGGCGTAGGCGAGGCGCTTCATCGACCCGGACGATGGTGCCACGGGACGTCATGGCCCGGCACCTGCGCCGGGCGCCGCGCTTGTAATAACCTCAAAGGCACGACTCGAAGCCCAAAGGCCCAGGAGACCCCCCCATGCCCCGCGCCATCCAGATCACCGCCTTCGGCGGCCCCGAGCAGATGCACCTCGTCGAGGTGCCCGTGGGCGAGCCCGGCCCGGGCGAGATCCGCATCCGCCATCACGCCTGCGGCCTCAACTTCATCGATGTCTACCAGCGCACCGGCCTGTACCCCAACGCGTTGCCGCTGACACTGGGCATGGAGGCGGCGGGCGTGGTCGAGGCGGTGGGCCAGGGGGTCACGCACCTGCGACCCGGCGACCGTGCCGCTTATGCCAGCAACCCGCCGGGCAGCTACAGCGAGGCGAGGGTGATGCCGGCGAAGAACGTGGTCCGGCTGCCCGATGCCATGGCCTTCGACACCGCGGCGGCCATGATGCTCAAGGGCCTGACGGCGCAGTACCTGCTCAAGCGCGTCAAGCCCGTGCAGGGCCTGGAGCCCGGCGACTTCGTGCTGTTCCACGCCGCGGCCGGGGGCGTAGGCCTGATCGCCTGCCAGTGGGCACGGGCGCTGGGCCTGCGGCTCATCGGCACGGCCGGCAGTGCGGCCAAGTGCGAGCTGGCGCTGGCCCACGGCGCCGCCCACATGATCGACTACCGGCACGAGGACTTCGTGGCCCGGGTCAAGGCCATCACCGGCGGCCGGGGCGTGAAGGTGGTGTACGACTCGGTGGGCAAAGACACCTGGGAGGGCAGCTTGGACTGCCTGCAGCCGTTCGGCCTGATGGCGAGCTTCGGCAACGCCAGCGGTCCGGTGCCTCCGTTTTCGCCCGGCATCCTGGGGCCGAAGGGCTCGATCTATGTGACGCGGCAGACCCTGTTCACGCACATCGCCACGCGCGAGGCCACGCAGGCCATGGCCGACGATCTGTTCGCGGTGGTCGGCAGCGGTGCCGTCAAGATCCGCATTGACCAGCGCTACCCGCTGGCCGAGGCCGCACGGGCCCACCGCGAACTCGAAGCGCGCCAGACGACGGGCTCGACGGTGCTGCTGCCCTGAACGCAGTCAGTCGAACTTGTAGTCCGTCTTGGCGCGCTTGCGCAACTCGTCCTGCAGGTTCTGCGTCTGGACTTGCTCGAGCCGCTGCTTGATCCGGTCCTTGACCTCCTCGAAGGCCGGGAACACGGCCTCGCGGGTGTCTTCGAGGCGGATGACATGCCACCCGAACTGCGTCTTCACCGGCGTCTCGGTCAGCTGTCCGCGCTGCAGGCGGGCCATGGCCTGGCCGAACTCGGGCACGTAACTGTCGGGCTTGGCGAAGTCGAGGTCGCCGCCATTGGCGCCGGAGCCGGGGTCTTTGCTGTGCTTCTTGGCGAGGTCCTCGAAGCTGGCGCCGGCCTTGATCTGCGCGATCAGGGCCTTGGCCTCGGCCTCCTGCTCAACCAGGATGTGACGTGCACGGTATTCGGTGCCGATGGCCTGGGCCTTGAACTTGTCGTACTCCGCCTTGGCAGCGGCGTCGGAGACCGGGTTCTTGCGCTTGTGGTCTTCGAACAGCTCACGGACCAGCAGGCTCTGGCGTGCCAGCTCCAGCTGCGCGCGGAACTCGCGGCTGGCGCCGATGCCGCGCCTTTCGGCTTCCTGCGCGAAGATTTCGCGCAGCACCAGCTGGTCGCGCGCCTGCTTCTCCATCTCGGGGGTCACGGCCTGGCCGCCGCGTGTGACCTGCTGCAGCAGCGTCTCCATGCGCGCTTTGGGCACCGGCTTGCCGTTGACGATGGCAATGTTCTGCGACGATGCCGGGACAGCGATGGTCAGGAGGGCGACGAACACGAACGCGCCGACGGCGGTGGGTTTGAGCAGCATGGGGCGAGGGGGTTGCATCAGGTGAAGCGCTGCGTGGGATCGCAGCGAGGGCGCGAATTTCAGGGTTCGCAAGGGGCCCGGGTTTCCAGGGCCAGCGCGTGGATGCCCTGGCTGTCCAAAGGGCCGAGGGCATCATAAACGAGGCGATGACGCGCCACCCGTGACAACCCGGCAAAGCGCCCGCAGGTGATGTGAACGCTGAAGTGCCGGCCCTCGCGTGCACCGGGGTGGCCGGCATGCAGGTGGCTGTCGTCGGTGACCTCGAGCCGTTCCGGTGCCAGGGCCGCGCGCAGACGCGCGCCGAGCTCATCGGCGGTCACGGCCGGGTCTCCCCGTCGTTGAGCGGCGCGAAGTCGATGGCCGCGGAGTTGATGCAGTAGCGCTCGCCGGTCGGCTCGGGACCGTCGGGGAACACGTGGCCCAGATGCGAACCGCAAGCGCGGCAGCGTACCTCGACGCGCACCATGCCATGGCTGCGGTCCACGACGCGCTCGATCACCTCGGCTGCGGCAGCCGTGTGGTAGCTGGGCCAGCCGCAGCCGGCGTCGAACTTGGTGTCGCTGTCGAACAGCACCGTGCCGCAGCCCACGCAACGGTAATGGCCGTCCTCCCAGTGGTCCCAGTAGCGCCCGCTGAAGGCGCGCTCGGTGGCGGCGTGGCGCGTGACCCGGTACTGCAGCGGATCGAGTTGGGCGCGCCACTCGGCGTCGGACTTGCGGACAGGGTAGCGCGGGTCGTCCTGGTCGTGGGGCTGGCTCACAGGGGTGCCTTCGTGCTAGGCGCAGCAGGATTGGCCCTTCGGGCGGCCGGGCGGGCTGCTCGGCGGGAAGAGGCTGGCGGGAAGAGGCTGGCGGGAAGAGGCTGGCGGGAAGAGGCTGGCGGGAAGAGGCTGGCGGGAAGAGGCTGGCGGCGACCGCCGCGAAGGCCCGATTGTGGTCCGCGCGCGATACCCTTGGGGCCTGGCACACTTGTCCCGCCGGCGACAGCACTGCGGGAACGTCCTGAGGAGCGGGGCTTTCGGCATCCGTTACCTTCCGCTCCGTTCCGCGATTCTCGAGCCCTCCAAGGAGATTAGCCATGCCCCTGCTCTTCAAACGCCGCCTGTTCGGTGCCACGGTGGCCGCCACCGCCCTGCTCAGCACGGGTCTGGTGTTCGCGCAAGCCGGACAGACCGTCAAGATCGCCTTCATGGATCCGCTGTCGGGCCCGTTTGCCAACGTCGGCCAGAACCAGCTCAAGAGCTGGCAGTTCACGGCCGAGGAGCTCAGCAAGAAGAACAGCGCCGGCGTCAAGTTCGAGATCGTGCCGTTCGACAACAAGGGCTCCCCGCAGGAGAGCCTGAACACCCTGAAGGCGGCCATCGACCAGGGCATCCGCTACGTCACGCAGGGCAACGGCTCGGGCGCCGCCGCGGCCATCCTCGATGCCGTGCAGAAGCACAACGAGCGCAACCCGGGCAAGGAAGTGGTCTTCCTGAACTACGCCGCCGTCGACCCGGCGCTCACCAACGAGCGCTGCTCGTACTGGCACTTCCGGCTCGACGCCGACACCTCCCAGAAGATGGAGGCGCTCACGAGCTACATGAAGGACGTCCCGAGCGTCAAGAACGTGTACCTGATCAGCCAGAACTACGCGCACGGCCAGCAGGTCAACCGCTACTTCAAGGAAATCATGGCGCGCAAGCGCCCCGACGTGAAGATCGTCGGCGAGGACCTGCACCCGCTCGGCCAGGTCAAGGACTTCGCACCCTTCGTCGCCAAGATCAAGGCCAGCGGCGCCGACAGCATCGTCACCGGCAACTGGGGTCAGGACCTGACGCTGTTGGTCAAGGCGGCCAAGGACGCCGGCCTGAACGCGGCCTTCTACACGTACTACGCCGGCGTCAGCGGCACCCCCACCGCGCTGGCCGCGGGCGTGGGCGGGCCGGTGCGCGTGGTGGCCTATGGCCACAACAGCCTGCCCGATCCCATCAAGCGCATGCAGGACGATTTCAAGAAGCGCTTCAACGACGACTACTACACCTACGCCACCTACAACGGCATCGCGATGCTGATCGAAGGCATCACCCGGGCCAAGTCGACCGATCCCGTCAAGGTGGCCGCGGCCATGAGCGGCATGAAGTTCCGGGGCTTCGCCGGTGAGGTCGAGATGCGCCGCGCCGACCACCAGCTGTTGCAGCCGCTGTTCATCACCGAGTGGCGCAAGGCTGACGCGAAGAACCCCTACAGCGTCGAAAATACCGGCTGGAACTTCCAGCCCGTCAAGGAGATCCCCTCGTTCGTGGCGGCGACGCCGACCTCGTGCCAGATGAAGCGGCCCTGATGTCCTGCTGCGACTGATCCGACCGACGCGGCGCCCTCGGGCGCCGCGCTTGCTTTCCCAGCGATCCCGGCGCGCCCGATGCCGGCGACAAGATGGACGCCAGCTACTTCCTGATTTCGCTCCTCAACGGCCTGTCGGTGGGCCTGCTGCTGTTCATGCTGGCCTCCGGGCTGACGTTGATCTTCAGCATGATGGGTGTGCTGAACTTCGCGCACGCGAGCTTCTACATGCTGGGCGCCTATGTCGCCTACACCATCACGCAGGCGGTGGGCTTCTGGTGGGGGCTGCTGATCGCGCCGCCCGTCGTCGGCGTGCTGGGGGCCCTGTTCGAGCGCTACGCGCTGCGCCGCGTGCACAAGTTCGGGCACGTGCCGGAACTGCTCATCACCTTCGGCCTGAGCTACATCATCCTCGAGCTCGTGCAACTCGTCTGGGGGCGCCAGGCGCTGAACTTCCTGCCGCCGGAGAGCCTGCGCGGGCCGCTGTTCACGATCGTGGACCTGCCCGACTCGCTGTCCATTGCCTGGGGCGACAAGCCGCCCGTCTGCGCCAGCGTCGCCGGGGCCATCTGCACCAACTTTCCGGCCTTCCGCGCCTTTGGCATGGGGGTGGCGGTGCTGATGCTGATTGCGTTGTGGCTGGTGCTCACGCGCACCCGGCTCGGCCTGGTCATCACCGCGGCGCTGACGCACCCCGAGGCGGTCGAGTCGCTCGGCCACAACGTCCCACGCGTGTTCATGCTCGTCTTCGGCGGCGGCACCGCGCTGGCGGCGCTGGCCGGTGTCATTGGCGGCGCCTTGCGCGTCACCGAGCCGTCGATGGCGCTGGCAGTCGGCGCGGTTGTGTTCGCGGTGATCGTCATCGGCGGCATGGGGTCGCTGGCCGGTGCCTTCGTCGCCAGCGTCGGCCTCGGCGTGATCGAGAGCTTCGCGGTCGGCAGCGACCGCAGCATCGCCGACGGCCTGAAGGCCATCGGCATGGCCATCACCCCGGAGACCTTCGGCTACGCGGTGTGGAGCGTCAAGATCAGCCAGATCGCGGCGATCCTGCCCTTCCTGCTGCTGGTGCTGATCCTGATCTTCCGGCCCAAGGGCCTGTTCGGCACGCGCGAGGGTTGATGCGATGGCGCACATGCACGAGGGCCGTCCCCACTACCGCTTCCGGCCCTGGAACGTCGGGCGCTGGATCGTCTGGGGCGTCTACGCGTTGATCCTCTGCGTGGCACCGCTGCTGTGGACGAGCAGCCTGTCGCACACCATGCTGTCGCAGATGGGCATCGCCATCATCGGCTGCCTGGCGTTCAACATGCTGCTGGGGCAGGGCGGGATGCTCAGCTTTGGCCACGCGGTCTATTCGGGCCTGGGTTCGTTCTTCGCGATCCACACGCTGAACCTGGTCTCCGCCGGCAAGCTGGCGGTGCCGGTGAGCCTGATCCCGCTGGTGGCCGGCGTCTTCGGCATGCTGTTCGCGGTGCTGCTGGGCTGGGTGACGACCAAGAAGGCCGGCACGCCGTTCGCGATGATCACCCTCGGCGTCGGCGAGCTGGTGTGGGCGATGTCGCTGATGTTCCCTGGTTTCTTCGGTGGCGAAGGCGGCATCACCGGCAACCGCGTCGCTGGCGAGAAGTTCCTGGGCATCACCTTCGGCCCGCAGATTCAGCTCTACTACCTGATTGCCTTCTACACCTTCGTTTGCACGGTCGCCATGTTCGCGTTCACGCGCACCCCGCTGGGCCGCATGCTCAATGCCGTGCGCGATAATCCCGAACGCGTCGAGTTCGTCGGCTACAACACCCAGTACGTGCGCTACACGGCCTTCGTCGCCAGCGGCTTCTTCATGGGCATATCGGGCGGCCTGGCCGCCCTGAACTTCGAGATCGTCACCGCGGAGGTCGTCAACGCCGCGCGCTCGGGGGCGCTGTTGCTGTTCACCTTTCTGGGCGGTGCGGTGTTCTTCTTCGGCCCCATCATTGGCGCGGTGCTGATGGTGCTGGCCCTGGTGCTGCTGTCGGAGCTGACGCTGGCCTGGTTGCTGTGGCTGGGCCTGATCTTCACCGTCATGGTGATGTACGCGCCGGGCGGCATCTCAAGCCTGATCATGATGAACCTGCGCGTGGCCGCCTTTGGCAAGCTGAGGCCGCTGCTCGGCAGCTACTTGGCACTGGCCGGCACGGGCCTGGTCGTGGTGGCCGGCTCGGGCGCGATGATCGAGATGGTCTATCACCTCCAGCTCAACCAGGCGCTGGGGCCCGAGATCAGCTTCATGGGCGTCAAGCTCAACGCCAAGAGCGTTGACAGCTGGTTCGGCGCCCTCTTCGTGCTTGCGGTGGGTCTGTCGCTGTTCGAGTTCACGCGGCGGCAGTTCGTGCTCGAGTGGGATGCGACCCAGGAGTGGATCGAAAAGGAAGTGAAGCGCCGGGAGGCCGCCCTGTGACAGAGTTCGCCCTCGAACTGCGCGACGTGCGCAAGAGCTTCGGCAAGACCGAGATCATCCGCGGCGCCAGCCTGCAGGTGCGCCCCGGTGAACGTGTGGCCATCATCGGCCCCAACGGCGCGGGCAAGAGCACGCTGTTCAATCTGATCAGCGGCCGCTTCGGCAGCACCAGCGGCGACATCTTGCTTGGCGGCTGCAAGATCGACGGCCTCAAGCCTTACGAGATCAACCGCCTGGGGCTGGCCCGCAGCTTCCAGGTCAGCAACCTCTTCACGCGCCTGACGGTGTTCGAGAACCTGCGTTGCGCGGTGCTGTGGAGCCTGGGCTACCGGTACTCGTTCTGGAGGTTCCTGGCCGACGCGCACGACGCCAACGACCGCGCCGAGGAGGTCATGGAGATGATCAAGCTGCACAAGCGGCGCGACGTTCAGGCCATGAACCTGACCTACGCCGAGCAGCGCGCGCTGGAGATCGGCATCACCATCGCCGGTGGCGCGCAGGTGATCCTGCTCGACGAGCCCACGGCCGGGATGAGCAAGAGCGAGACAGCGCGCTTCGTGAACCTGATCCGCGAGATCACGGTGGGCAAGACGTTGCTGACCGTGGAGCACGACATGGGCGTGGTCTTCGGTCTCGCGGACAAGATCGCGGTACTCGTCTACGGCGAGGTGATCGCCTTCGACACGCCCGAGCGCGTGCGCGCCAACGAGCGCGTGCAAGAGGCCTACCTCGGCAGCGTACTCGCCGAACAGCAGGTCGCGGGGGCGCACTGATGCTGGCCCCCGGTCTCGCTTCGCTCGCTACCCCTCGAGGGGGCCGCCAGGCCGCCACGGGAACCCCGGAGGCCTGATGCTTCAGGTCGACAAGCTGCACGCCTTCTACGGCAAGAGCCACGTCCTGCACGGCGTGAATTTCCAGGTCCGCGACGGCGAGATCGTGGCCCTGCTCGGGCGCAACGGCAGCGGCCGCAGCACCACCGTCAAGGCCGTGATGGGCCTGGTGGACCTGCAGGGCTCGGTGCAGTTCAAGGGCCGCGAGCTGCATGGCCTGAAGGCCTTCGAGATCGCGCACACCGGCCTCGGCTACGTGCCCGAGAACCGCGACATCTTCCCCACGCTCACCGTGCACCAGAATCTGATGCTCGGCCAGAAGAGCGGCCAGAAGAGCCCGCGCTGGACCTTCGACGACATGTACCGGCTGTTCCCCCGCCTCAAGGAGCGCCAGCACACCGAGGCGGGCGTGCTCAGCGGCGGTGAGCAGCAGATGCTCACGCTCTGCCGCACGCTGATGGGCGATCCAGAGCTGATCATGATCGATGAGCCCACCGAGGGCCTGGCGCCCAAGATCGTCGAGCTGGTGGCGGAATACCTGCGCGAGCTCAAGCGGCGCGGCATCAGCGTGCTGTTGGTCGAGCAGAAGCTCACCATCGCGCTGGAGGTCGCTGACCGCTGCCTTGTCATGGGTCACGGCCAGATCGTGTTCGAGGGCACGCCGTCGGAGCTGCGCGCCAACGCCTATATCCGCAAGGAGTGGCTGGAGGTCTGAACGGCCGACCGTCGCGCCCGGGACATCCGCCCGTCACCGCGCGATCCTAGAATCGAACGATCGTTCACTTTTGTCCCGATGAAGGAGGCTCCATGGCTGCCCGCTACGAGACCCGCGGCAAGGTCGCCGTCATCACGCTCGACAACCCGCCAGTCAACGGCCTGGGCTACGACACACGCACCGGCGTGGCCGCCGGCATCGAGCTGGCAGTGGCCGACCCCGCCGTCGTGGCGCTCGTCGTCACTGGGGGCGGCAGGGCTTTCTCGGGGGGAGCGGACATCAAGGAATTCGGCAGCCCCAGGGCGATCGCCGAGCCCAATCTGCTGAGCCTGATCATGCTGCTGGAAGACTGCCCGAAGCCTGTGGTGGCTGCCATCAACGGCACCTGCATGGGTGGCGGTCTCGAACTCGCGCTGGGCTGCCACTGGCGCGTGGCCGCCGCGGGGGCGGACGTGGCGCTGCCCGAGGTGAAGATCGGCCTCATTCCCGGTGCCGGCGGCACCCAGCGACTGCCGCGCGTGCTGGATGTGGAGACGGCGCTGAACATCATCGTCAGCGGCGATCCGGTCAAGAGCGAGCTGCTGGCCAGCCTTCCGGGCCAGAAGCTGTTCGACCAGATCGTGCCTGCGGGCCAGAGCGTGCTCGACGCGGCCGTGGCACTGGCCGCAGCAAAGGCGAACGAGCCGCGGATTCGCGTGCGCGACCTGCCCGTGAGCCATCCGAATGCCGACGCCTACTTCCAGTTCGCGCGCAACATGGTCAAGGGGATGGCGAAGAACTTCCCCGCGCCCGCCAAGTGCGTCGACGCCGTGGAGCAGGCTCTGAAGAAGCCCTTCGACCTGGGGCTGCTCTACGAGCGCGAGACCTTCGCTGCGCTGATGATGACGCCCGAGTCCAAGGCGCTGCGTCATGCGTTCTTCGGCGAACGCGCTGCGGCCAAGATCCCCGACGTGCCCGAAGACACGCCGCAACGCGCCGTGGCCAAGGTGGCCGTCATCGGTGCCGGCACCATGGGTGGCGGCATCAGCATGAACTTCCTCAACGCCGGCATTCCGGTGACCGTGCTCGAGACCAGGCAGGAAGCACTGGACCGCGGCGTCGCCACCATCCGCAAGAACTATGAGGCCCAGGTCAAGAAGGGCAAGCTCAAGCAGGACAAGTACGACGCCCGCATGGCGTTCCTGTCCACCACGCTGAGCTACGCCGATATCGCCGATGCCGACCTCGTGATCGAGGCCGTGTTCGAGGAGATGAGCGTCAAGGAGGGTGTCTTCAAGACGCTGGACGAGGTGTGCAAGCCCGGCGCCATCCTGGCCAGCAACACGAGCACGCTCGACGTGAACGCCATCGCGGCCTTCACGAAGCGCCCGCAAGACGTCATCGGGATGCACTTCTTCAGCCCGGCCAACGTGATGAAGCTGCTCGAGGTGGTGCGCGGCACGAAGACGGCCAAGGACGTGCTGGCAACCGTGATGGCCGTCGCCAAGAAAATCCGCAAGACGGCGGTCGTCTCGGGCGTCTGCGATGGCTTCATCGGCAACCGCATGATCGAGCAGTACAGCCGCCAGGCCGGCTTCCTGCTCGAGGAAGGTTGCACGCCCGCGCAGGTGGACAAGGCCGTTGAGAAGTTCGGTTTCGCCATGGGTCCGTTCCGCATGGGCGATCTGGCCGGCAACGACATCGGCTGGGCCATCCGCAAGCGCCGCTACGTGGAAAAGCCGCACATGCGCTACAGCAAGACCGCCGACCTGCTGTGCGAGATGGGCCGCTTCGGCCAGAAGACGGGCGCCGGCTGGTACGACTATGTGCCAGGCAAGCGCGACGCGATCCCTTCCGACGCGGTCGTGAAGATGATTGAGGCGCACCGCAAGAGCCTCGGCATCGCGCCGCGCAAGATCGCCGACGACGAGATCGTGCACCGGCTCGTCTACTCGCTCGTCAATGAGGCGGCCAAGATCCTGGAGGAAGGCATCGCCAGCAAGGCCAGCGACATCGACATGGTCTACCTCACCGGCTACGGTTTCCCGCAGTGGCGTGGCGGCCCCATGTGCTATGCCGACAGCCAGGGTCTGTTCAACGTGGTGCAGGCGATGAAGAAGTTCGCCGCCAACCCGCACGATGACGCCGGGTTCTGGGCGCCCGCGCCGTTGCTGGCAAAGCTGGCGGCCGAGGGCAAGAGCTTTACCTGATCAAGCACGAACGAGGAACCCCTCCATGACCTCTGCCGTCATCGTCTCGACCGCCCGCACCCCCCTGGCCAAGAGCTGGAAGGGCGCTTTCAACATGACCCACGGTGCCACGCTGGGCGGCTTTGCCGTGAAGGCCGCCGTCGAGCGCGCCGGCATCGACCCCGGCGCTGTGGACGACGTGCTCATGGGCTGCGCCAACCCCGAGGGGGCCACCGGCTGGAACATCGCGCGCCAGGTGGCGCTGCGGGCCGGGCTGCCCATCACGGTGAGCGGCGTCACTGTCAACCGATTCTGCTCCAGTGGCCTGCAGACCATCGCCATGGCCGCGCAGCGCATCATTGCCAACGAGGGCGATGTGTTTGTCGCCGGCGGCGTGGAAAGCATCTCCTGCGTGCAGCAGGAGATGAACATGCACATGTTCCAGGACAGCTGGCTCAAGGAGCACAAGCCCGAGATCTACTGGCCCATGTTGCAGACCGCGGAGCAGGTGGCCCAGCGCTACAAGGTGGCCAAGGAGCGCATGGACCGCTACGGCGCCGAGAGCCAGCAGAAAGCCTGTGCGGCGCAGGAGCAGGGCCTGTTCAAGGACGAGATCGTGCCGGTCACGGTAACTGCCGGCGTGGCCGACGCGGTGATGGGCTTGCGCAGCAAGGAGGTCGCCGTCAATGCCGACGAGGGCCTGCGCCCGGGCACCACCTTCGAGGCCGTGCAGGGCATCCGCTCGGCGGTGCCGGGTGGCGTGGTGACGGCGGGCAATGCCAGCCAGTTCTCCGACGGTGCCGGCGCCTGCGTGGTGGTCAGCGAGGCCTACGCACAGCGCCAGGGACTCAAGCCCCTGGGCCGCTTTCTCGGCTTTGCGGTGGCCGGCTGCGAGCCCGACGAGATGGGCATCGGCCCGGTGTTCGCGGTGCCCAAGCTGCTCAAGCGTCTGGGCCTGACGGTGGACGACATCGACCTGTGGGAGCTCAACGAGGCCTTCGCCGTCCAGGTGCTGTACTGTGCCGACCGCATCGGCATCCCGATGGACCGCCTCAACGTCAACGGCGGCGCCATCGCGCTGGGTCACCCGTACGGCGTGAGCGGCCAGCGCCTCACGGGCCATGCGCTCATCGAAGGCAGGCGCCGCAGTGCCAAGCGGGTGTGCATCACCATGTGCGTGGGCGGTGGCATGGGCGCGGCGGGCATCTTCGAGGTGCTCTGAAGGCCCGCCCGAGTCACGGCGCTCACCGCCAGCGGCGCCGCGCCAGCCCGCCCCGTGCGCCGCCGCTGGCGCAATCGGCGCCCACGAGACGGACACCCGATGAGACCCACCCTCGACTTCCTGCTGCACGACTGGCTGCGCATCGGCTCGCTGCTCGAGCGGCCCCGTTTCGCCGAGCACTCGCGCGAGACCTTCGGCGCCGTGCTCGACACCTGCGAGCGCATCGCGCGCGAAAAGTTCGCGCCCTTCAACCGGCTGGCCGACACGCAGGAGCCGCAGGTGGTGTCGGGTCCGGACGGTGAGCGCGTGGTCCTGCCCGAGTCCACGCACGCCGCGATGGCTGCCTACGTCGGCAGCGGCATGCTCGCCGCGGCGCAGGACCACGACATCGGCGGCATGCAGCTGCCCTGCGTGGTGGAGATGGCGGCCAACGCCTTCTTCAGCAGGGCCAGCGTGGCCATGGGCGGCTACGCCATGCTCACCAGCGGCAACGCCAACCTGCTGATGGCGCACGGCACGCCGCGTCAGCGCGAGGTCTTTGCCAGGGCCGAATTCTCGGGGCGCTGGTTCGGTACCATGTGCCTGAGCGAGCCGCAAGCCGGCTCGTCGCTGAGCGACGTGACCACGCGCGCCGTGCCTGGCGGCGAGGGCTTCGACGCCGACCCTCTGGGCCCGCGCTACCGCCTGCGCGGCCACAAGATGTGGATCAGCGGCGGCGAGCACGAGCTCACCGAGAACATCGTGCACCTGGTGCTGGCGAAGATTCCGCGCGAAGACGGCAGCCTGCAGCCGGGCACCCGCGGCATCTCGCTGTTCATCGTGCCCAAGATGCTGGTGGACGCCGACGGGCGGCTGACGGGCGAGCGCAACGACGTCGCGCTCGCCGGCCTGAACCACAAGCTCGGCTACCGCGGCACCACCAACACGCTGCTGAACTTCGGCGAGGGCCGCTTCCCGGTGCGCGGCGGCCCCGGCGCCATCGGCTACCTCGTCGGCCAGCCCGGCGAGGGCCTGCGCTGCATGTTCCACATGATGAACGAGGCGCGCATCGGCGTCGGCCTGGGCGCGGTGATGCTGGGCTATGCCGGCTACGAGGCCAGCTTGGACTACGCGCGTCAGCGCACCCAGGGCCGCCCGATCACCGGCGCCGGCAAGGATCCCTCCCAGCCGCCGGTGCCGCTGGTGCAGCACGCCGACGTGCGCCGCATGCTGCTGGCGCAAAAGGCCTACGTCGAGGGCGGGCTGGCGCTGGCGCTGTACTGCGCGCGCCTGGTCGATGAGGCCCACACCGGCGGTGCCGAGGCAGCGGCCGAGGCGAAGCTGTTGCTGGAGGTGCTGACGCCGATCGCCAAGAGCTGGCCCAGCGAGTGGTGCCTGGAGGCCAACTCGCTGGCCATTCAGGTGCTGGGCGGCTATGGCTACACGCGCGACTTCCCCGTCGAGCAGCACTGGCGTGACAACCGCCTGAACATGATCCACGAGGGCACGCACGGCATCCAGGCGCTGGATCTGCTGGGGCGCAAGGTGGTGATGTACGGCGGCGCGGGCCTGAAGCTGCTGGCCTCGCGCATCAGCGCCACCATCGAACGCGCCGGCCAGGCTGAAGGCCTGGCCGAGCCCGCCAACCGCCTGGCCGCGGCGCTGCAGAAGCTGGGCGCGGCCACCAAGAGTGCCTGGGCCACCGGCGTGCCCGAGGAGGCTTTGGCCAACGCCGTACCCTACCTGCAGGCCTTCGGCCACGTGGTGCTGGCCTGGCTCTGGCTCGACGTGGCGCTGGCCGCGCGCGGCCAGGCCTGTGAGCCCGGCACCCGGGCCGCGATGCGCTTCTTCTTCGCGCACGAGCTGCCCAAGATCAACGCCTGGCTGGCCGTGGTGGCCAGCCGCGACGACACCGCGCGCACCATGCGCGACGAGTGGTTCTGAACCCCCGCGGCCCGGCCGCCATGAGCAACGACGCGCTCGACAAGCTGATCTGGGTGCTGATCTACGGCGGCCTGCTCGCGCTGTGTCTGGGCCTGTTCGTGCTGCGCACAGCCCCGGGCCCTGGCTGGGGCCTCGTCCTCGGCGGCGGCGCGGTCGCTGCTGTCGGCGCGGCCCTGGTGGTGGTGCGCGCGCGGCGCGGCCCCGGCCCCTGAACACCCCCTGCCTCGACACCCCGCACCGGAGACACCGCCATGGGCACGCCCGTTCAACAGTTGTTCGACCTCACCGGACAGGTAGCCCTCGTCACCGGCGGCTCGCGCGGCCTGGGTCTGCAGATGGCCGAGGCGCTGGGCGAGGCCGGCGCGAAGATCATGCTCACCAGCCGCAAGGCGGCCGATCTGGAAGAGGCTGCCGCCGACCTGGCCGCCCGCGGCGTCGACGCGCGCTGGATCGCCGCCGATGCTTCTCGGCCCGAGGACGTGCAGCGCGTGGTCAGCGAGACGATGCAGCGCCTGGGTCGCATCGACATCCTCGTCAACAACGCCGGCGCCACCTGGGGAGCCCCGGCCGAGGACTACCCGCTGGAAGCCTGGGACAAGGTGATGAACCTCAACATCCGCAGCCTGTTCCTGTTCGCGCAGGCGGTTGGCAAGGCCTGGATGATTCCGGCCAAACGCGGCCGCATCGTCAACGTGGCCAGCATCGCCGGCCTGGGCGGCAGCATGGACGTCAAGTTCATCGCCTACGGCACCAGCAAGGGCGCGGTGGTCAACTTCACGCGCACGCTGGCGGCGGAGTGGGGCGCTTACGGCATCACCGTCAATGCGCTGGCGCCGGGGTTCTTCCCGAGCAAGATGACGGCCGGCGTGCTGGCGCACTTCGGCGCCGAGAAGCTGGCGCAGGCCGCGCCGCTCAAGCGCCTGGGCGACGACGACGATCTCAAGGGCGCCGTGCTGCTGCTGGCCAGCGCCGCGGGCAAGCACATCACGGGGCAGATCCTCGCCGTCGACGGCGGCGTGAGCTCCTGCCACGGAGGCTGAACATGGACCCCCAGGCTCCCTGCGGTCGCCACCCCCCAAGGGGGCTCTCGCAGCGGCCCGGCAAAGCCGGTTCCGCGCGAGCGCGTCGTACCGGATGTCGGCCATGAGTCATGGCCCGCTGGCCTTTCCGCTGCGCATTCCCTTCGTCGAGTCGCTGGGCCTGGAGCTTTGGCACTTTGGCGGCGGCAAGGCCGAGCTGCGGCTGGACCTCGCCGAGGCCCACCTCAACAGCTGGGCCGTGGCGCACGGTGGCGTTCTGATGACGCTGCTCGATGTGGCGATGGCCCACGCTGCGCGCAGCAGCAACTCTGACCATGCGATGACAGCGCCCGGCGTGGTGACGGTGGAGATGAAGACCAGCTTCCTGCGCGCCGCCGAAGGCCGCATCCGGGCCGTTGGCACCCTGCTGCACCGCACCACGACGATGGCCTTCACTGAGGGCCATGTCTACGACGCCGACGAGGGCCACCTGTGTGCCCATGCCACCGGCACCTTCAAGTTCCTGCGCGCGCTGCCCACGAAGGGCCGCCAGTTCAAGGCGCTGCAACGCAACCCCGAACCCGGAGACACCCCCCCATGAGCTCCCACCGGCGCATCGTGCTGGCCGCCCGCCCCCGGGGCGAGGCCGGCCTCGAGCACTTCCGTCTCGAGTCCACCCAGACGCCCGCCGTACCCGAGGGCCACGTGCGCGTGCAGGTGCACTATCTGAGCCTCGACCCCTACATGCGCATGCGCATGAACGACGCCAAGAGCTATGCCGCGCCGGTGGGTATCGGCGAGGTCATGGTGGGCGGCACGGTGGGCGTGGTGGCCGAGTCGCGCCACCAGGGCTTCGCGCCCGGCGACACCGTGGTGTGCATGGGCGGTTGGCAGGAGCAGGCCGTGCTCGACGCGCGGCCGCCCGGCATGGTGCGCAAGGTCGACGCCGGCCGCGTGCCGCTGTCGGCTTACCTGGGCGCCTTGGGCATGCCCGGCGTCACGGCCTGGGTGGGGCTGAACATGATCATCGAGCCCAAGGAAGGCCAGACGGTGATCGTCAGCGCTGCCAGCGGCGCGGTGGGCAGCGTGGTGGGCCAGTTGGCCAAGGCCAAGGGCTGCCGCGTCGTGGGCATCGCCGGGGGTTCCGAGAAGTGCGCCTTCGTGGTGGACGAACTCGGATTCGATGCCTGCATCGACCACCGCGCGCACCCCGACGCCCAGTCGCTGGCGGCCGCGCTGGATGCGGCCGCTCCCCAGGGCATCGACGGCAACTTCGAGAACGTGGGCGGCATGATCCTCGACGTCA
>JAUMBF010000122.1:0-5881 GCA_032115875.1 Rubrivivax sp. | reverse complement strand
GATCTCCAAGATCCTGCTGCTGGTGGTGGCCTTGGCGGCAGCCTGGGTCGCGTCGCTGAAGATGGCCGACATCCTGTTCCTGGTGTCTGCCGCCTTCTCGCTGGCTGCCGCGGGCTTCTTCCCGGCGTTGGTGCTCGGCATCTTCTGGAAGCGCGCCACCAAGTGGGGTGCGGTGCTGGGCATGCTGGCCGGGGTGAGCATCACGATGTACTACATGGCCACCACGCACCCCTGGCTGCGCGGCGTGTTCGGCGTCACCGACCCGATCGCCGACTACACCTGGCTCGGCATCGCGCCGATCTCGGCCGGCATCTTCGGCGTGCCGCTGGGCTTTGCGGTGATCATCATCGTGAGCCTGCTCACCAAGGCGCCGAACCGCGAGATCCAGGAACTGGTGGAGCACGTGCGCTACCCGAACCTGGTTGGCGCCAAGTAAGCGTTTCTCTGAGCGCGAGCCCGCCGGGCTCGCCGCCAGCAGGGGCCGCCTCGGCAACGGGGCGGCCCCTTCTTCATGGGCGGCCGCGCGGCCGGCTTGACGCGCGTCAGCCCCAAGTGCCGGCGGTTCGCCCTAGCATGCATGCCATGAACGACACCGCCACCAGTCCCGGCCGCTCCACGCCGTCGCCGTCGCTGCTGGGGCATCTGCGGGCCGAGCTCGTGCAGCACCTGCCGTTCTCGGCGATGAAGGCCGAGCACGTCGCCCAGTACCTTGAGGCCGCATCGCAGCGCTACTTCGCGCCTGGCGAGCGGGTGCTCGACCCCGCCAGCGGCCCGGTGCGCGAATTGCTCTGTGTGCGCCGCGGCAGCGTCAGCGGCCGGCGCGGCGTAGCCGATGCCACGGGCCCGATCGAGTACGTGGCGGGTGACCTGTTCCCGGTGAGTGCGCTGCTCGCCGGCCGCGCCGTCACGGCCACCTACACCGCCAACGAGGACACCTTCTGCCTCATCCTGCCGGCCGAGGCTGCGCAGGCGCTGGTGCAAGCCAGCGCGCCGTTCGCCGACTTCCTGAACGCACGTGTGCTGGCGTTCCTGGAGTTGTCGCGGCGCGCCACGCAGGCGGCGTTCGCATCTCAGACGCTGGCGGAGCAGTCGCTGGAGACGCTGCTGGCCGAGCTGCCGCCGAAGATGCCGCTGGCCTGCACCCCCGAGACGCCTCTGTCACAGGCGCTGGCCACGATGCACGAGCGCCGCGTGGGCTCCATCCTCGTGCAGGACGACGCCGGTGCGTTGCACGGCATCCTCACGCGGCACGACATCCTGGGCCGCGTCACCTTGCCGCAGCGGTCTCTCGCCACGCCCGTCCGCGATGTGATGAGCGCGCCAGTCCACACGCTCGACCATGGGCAACGGCTGTCCGACGCCGCGATGCTGATGTCGCGCCACGGCGTGCGCCACGTGCCCGTGCTGCGCGACGGGCGCGTCGTCAACATCGTCTCCGAGCGGGACCTTTTCGCGTTGCAGCGGTTGTCGCTCAAGCAGCTCGGCGGCAGCCTGCGCAGCGCGCCCGACGAGACGACGCTGGTGCAGCTGGCCGGTCGCATCCGCGACTTCGCGCGCAACCTGCTGGGGCAGGGTGTGCACGCACGCCAGCTCACCGAGCTGGTGAGCCACCTCAATGACTTGCTGGCCGCGCGACTGGTAGAGCTGGTGGCGGTGCGCCGCGGGCTCGACCTTGGCCGCGCCTGCTGGCTGGCCTTCGGCTCCGAGGGCCGCAGCGAGCAGACCGTGGCCACGGACCAGGACAACGGCCTCGTGTTCGACAGCACCGAGCCCGACGCCGACCGCCCGGCCTGGCTGGCCTTCGGCCGCGAGGTCAACGAGGCGCTCGACCAGGCCGGCTATCCCTTGTGCAAGGGCGGCGTGATGGCCGGCAACGCGGCCTGCTGCCTGACCGCGGCCGAGTGGGCCGCGCGCATCGGGCACTGGATCGAGCACGGCGCGCCGCAGGACCTTCTCGCTGCCAGCATCTACTTTGACCTGCGGCCGATCGCCGGCCACATGATGCTGGCGGCACCGCTGGAGCGGCTGATCGGGCAGGCACCGGCCCGCGTACCGCGCTTTCTGAAGCAGATGGCCGACAACTCGCTGCGCCATGGCCCACCTCTCAACTGGCGCGGTGGCCTCGACCCCACTGAAGAGGGCGAGCACGCCTGGATCGACCTCAAGCTGCAGGGCACGGCGATCTTCGTCGATGTGGCGCGCCTGTATGCGCTGGCGCACGGTCTGCAGGCGCGGGGCACGCGTGCGCGGCTGGAGGCCGCAGCGCCGCTGATGGGCGCGAGCGACCGCGAAAGCAGCAGCTGGGTGGCCTCGTTCGAGTTCCTGCAGATGCTGCGGCTGCAACTGCAGCTGGGCCATCGCGGCCCGGTCCCCGGGCGCGATGACAACCCCAACCGCATCGATGTGAGGCGCCTCAACGACATCGACCGCCGGCTGCTCAAGGAAAGCCTGCGCTCGGCCCGTGCGCTGCAGCAGCGGCTGCAACTGGATTACCAGCGTTGAGCGCAATGGCCGCCTGGTGGCAGCGCCTGCTCGGCGGCGCCAGGGGGGTGCGCGAGTCGCGTTGGGTGGTGCTGGACGTCGAAACCAGCGGACTGGACGCGAGGCGCGCGCGGTTGCTGGCCATCGCCGCCTTGGGCGTGCACCGCGACGGCCCGCACTGGCGCATCGTACCGGCCGACAGCTTCGAGATCGTGCTGCGCTATGAGCCGAGCGAGGCCGGGCAGCCCGACCGCGACAACATCCTGCTGCACGGCATCGGCGTCGGCGCGCAGCGCGGCGGCGTGGCGCGGCCCGAGGCGCTGCAGCGGTTTTCCCGCTTCGTGGGCGATGCGCCATTGGTGGCCTTCCACGCCGCCTTCGACCGCACGATGATCGAGTGCGCCTGCCGCGCCGCGCGCTTGCCGGTGCCGGGCAACCCCTGGCTCGACCTTGAGCCGCTGGCTGCCGTGCTGATGCCGCAGGTGCGGGCGCGCTCGCTCGACGAGTGGATGGCCGAGCTCGGCATCCCCTGCGCGGCCCGTCACGAAGCCGCAGCCGACACGCTGGCCACGGCCGAGTTGCTGCTGCGCCTGGCGCCGCGCCTGAACGCCGAGATCGGCAGCGCCGGCTTTGCCGCGGCGCAGAAGCTGGCCGCACAGCGCCGCTGGGTGGGCGTCTGAGCGGTGGGCGCGTCGGGGCGGGTCGATCCGGCCGCTGAAGCGGCTATACTCGTAGGCTTTCCTTGCCGCACCCGCACCCAGGCCGACTTCCGAAGCAGGCCCGGGACCCCGACGCACCGGGGCGGCTTCCACCGGGCCCAGGTCCGGGAATCCACAAGGAGTCTTCATGCGTCACTATGAAATCGTGCTGCTGATCCATCCGGACCAGAGTGAGCAAGTCCCGGCCATGCTGGAACGCTACAAAGGTCTTGTCACCGCCGCCGGCGGCAAGGTCCACCGCGTCGAGGACTGGGGCCGCCGCCAGCTGGCCTACATGATCCAGAAGCTCGTCAAGGCGCACTACCTCTGCCTCAACATCGAGTGCAGCCAGGAGACGCTGAACGAACTCGAGACGGGTTTTCGCTTCAACGACGCCGTGTTGCGCCACCTGACGGTGGCCAAGGCCAAGGCCGAGACGGCCCCGTCGGTGATGATGAAGGCCGTCGAGCGCGAGGAAGCCCGCAAGGAACGCGCGGAGGCCCAGGCCTGAGGCCGCCAACCCGTTGCCCGCAGGGCGGCACTGCAAGACGCCGGGCATGAACCGCCTGGTTCTGCAGGCCACCCTGGTGCAGCGGCAGGCGATGCGCTACACCCCCGCCGGCCTGCCGGCCCTGGACCTGAGCCTTGCTCACGGCTCCACGGTCAGCGAGGACGGCCAGCCCCGGCAGGTGTCTTTCGAGATGCGGGCCGTGGCGATCGGGGCCGTGACGCGCAGGCTGCAGCCACTGCCGCTGGGAAGCACCGGTGTCTTCGCCGGTTTCCTGACCAGCCAGCGCAACGGACGAGGCCTTCTGTTCCACATCACCGAGGTCGAGATCGTGCCGGCTGCACAGCCCGCCGCCCCGGCCCCATCCGGATCCATCTGAATTCAGCCAGGAGCTTCATATGCCCCCGCCCCGTGGTAAAGGTCGTTTCTCCAAGGACAAGCGCCCCAAGCGCAACAGCCAGAGCCTGCTGTTCCGCCGCAAGCGTTTCTGCCGCTTCACCGTGGCCGGTGTCGAGGAGATCGACTACAAGGAAATCGACGTGCTGCGCGATTTCATCAGCGAGAACGGCAAGATCACGCCGGCCCGTCTGACTGGCACGCGCGCCTTCTTCCAGCGCCAGCTCACCGTCGCGATCAAGCGCGCGCGTTTCCTCGCGCTGCTGCCGTACTCCGACCAGCACAAGGTCTGACGGAGGACCCACCATGCAAGTCATTCTTCTCGACAAGGTCGGCAAGCTCGGCAACCTGGGTGATGTCGTCAAGGTCAAGCAGGGCTATGCCCGCAACTTCCTGATCCCGCAGAAGCTGGCGCGCCGCGCCACCGACGCGGCCATCGCCGAGTTCGAGGCCCGCCGGGCCGATCTGGAAAAGGCCGCGCAGGCCAAGCTCGACGCTGCCAAGGCGCTGGGCGAGCAGCTTTCCGGCAAGACCGTGCGCGTCGTCCAGAAGGCCGGTGTCGATGGCCGCCTGTTCGGCAGCGTCACCAACCATGACATCGCCGACGCGCTCACCAAGATGGGCCTGGCGGTGGCCAAGGCGCAGGTGCGCATGCCGGGCGGCCCGCTCAAGACGGTGGGCGAGCACACCGTCTCGGTGGCGCCGCACGGTGACGTCGTCGTCGACGTCACGGTGCAGGTGGTGGCGCAGGCCGACTGACGCCGCTATCCTGCGGCGTGCCCGTGAAGGCCGGCGCAAGCCGGCCTTCTGCATTTGGCGGCCATCGTTGTCCACAGGAGACGCAGCCGCTGTCCACAGGCTTGTCCCCGACCCGGCCCCACCATGGACCTGCTCAGCACCCTTCGCGACCCTGCTGCCCCGCGCGACGATGAAGTCGAGCGCCTGCGCGTGCCACCGCACAGCACCGAGGCCGAGCAGAGCGTGCTCGGCGGCCTGTTGCTGGACAACCTGGCTTTCGACCGCGCCGCCGAGCTGCTGGCCGACAGTGACTTCTACCGCCATGAGCACCGGCTGATCTTCGGCGCCATCCGGGGCCTCATCCAGGCCGGCAAGCCGGCTGACGTGGTGACGGTGTTCGAGCACCTGCAGAGCCAGGGCAAGGCCGACGACGCCGGCAAGCTGAAATACCTGAACGATCTGGCGCAGAGCGTGCCGAGCGCCGCCAACATGCGGCGCTACGCGGAAATCGTTCGCGAGCGCGCCGTGCTGCGCAAGCTGATCGCCGCCAGCGACGAGATTGCCACCACGGCCTTCAACCGCGAAGGCCGCGCAGTCAGCCAGATCCTCGACGAGGCCGAGAGCAAGATCCTCAAGATCGGCGAGGAAGGCAACCGCTCTCAGCAGGGCCCTCAGCCGATGGGCGGCCTGGTGGTGGCGCTGATGGACCGTGTCAACGAGCTGGCCGAGAACCCCGCAGGCGATGTGACCGGGGTGCGGACCGGCTACTACGACCTCGACAGCATGACGGCCGGCCTGCAAAAAGGCGACCTCATCGTGTTGGCGGCGCGCCCGTCGATGGGCAAGACCGCGTTCGCCCTGAACATTGCCGAGCACGTTTGCATCAAGGAAGAACTGCCCGTCCTCGTGTTCTCCATGGAAATGGGCGCCGCGCAGCTGGCGCTGCGCCTGGTGGGCAGCCTCGGCCGCATCAACCAACAGAACCTGCGCACCGGTCGGCTGGCCGACGACGAGTGGGGCCGCCTGGCCGACGCGGTCGAGAAGCTCGGGCGCGTATCCA
>JAUMBF010000121.1:0-10737 GCA_032115875.1 Rubrivivax sp. | reverse complement strand
ATGGGCTTCCGCGTCGGTGACAACGCGCCCATGGCCTTCGTCGAGCTCGTGGACCGCCCCGAGCCGGTGGCCGCCGAAGGCGCAGCCGAAGCCGCCGAGTGAGGGCCGGCGCCCCGCTGGCGCCGCCCGATTGCCGCCGCACGCCGGAGCCTCGCCGCTCCGGCGTTTTCATGTCGGCCGCCCGTAAACTGCCGAGCCGCGCATGACTCCGGCCACGCCCCCGATGCTCACCTTCCAGCAGATCATCCTCCAGCTCCAGAGCTACTGGGACGCGCAAGGCTGCGCGCTGCTGCAGCCCTACGACATGGAAGTCGGCGCCGGCACCAGCCACACCGCGACCTTCCTGCGCGCCCTCGGCCCTGAGCCCTGGAAGGCTGCCTACGTGCAGCCCAGCCGCCGCCCCAAGGACGGCCGCTACGGCGACAATCCCAACCGCCTGCAGCACTTCTACCAGTACCAGGTGGTGCTCAAGCCGGCGCCGGCCGACATCCTCGATCTCTACCTGGGCAGCCTCAAGGCCCTGGGGTTCGACCTCACGGTCAACGACGTTCGCTTCGTCGAGGACGACTGGGAGAACCCCACGCTCGGCGCCTGGGGCCTGGGCTGGGAGGTCTGGCTCAACGGCATGGAGGTGACGCAGTTCACCTACTTCCAGCAGGTCGGCGGCATCGACTGCAGGCCCATCACCGGTGAGATCACCTATGGCCTGGAGCGCCTGGCCATGTACCTGCAGGGCGTGGACAACGTCTACGACCTCGTCTGGACCGAGTCGCCCGACGGTCACCGGCTGCTCTACCGCGACGTCTACCACCAGAACGAGGTCGAGCAGAGCGCCTACAACTTCGAGCATGCCGATGTCGAGTACCTGCTCGGCGCCTTCGGCGCCCACGAACGCCAGGCCTGCCACCTGATGCAGCAGCGGCTGGCGCTGCCGGCCTACGAGCAGGTGCTCAAGGCGGGGCACACCTTCAACCTGCTCGATGCCCGCGGCGCCATCAGCGTCACCGAGCGAGCCGCCTACATCGCACGCATCCGCAACCTGGCGCGCAGCGTCGCCCAGAGCTATCTCGACAGCCGCGCGCGCCTGGGCTTCCCGCTGGCGCCGCGCGCCTGGGCCGACGAGGTGCTGGCGCAACGGGCCAGGAAGGCGGCCTGAGCATGGCGAGCACCACGAAGAACCTGCTCGTCGAACTCTTCGTCGAGGAGCTGCCTCCCAAGGCGCTCAAGAAACTCGGCGAGGCCTTCGGTGCCGCGCTGCTGGCGGGCCTGAAGGCAGCGGGCCTGACCGGCGAGCACGCCGCACTGAACGTCTTCGCCAGCCCGCGCCGGCTGGCCGCGCACATCAGCGCCGTGCACGCGGTGGCGAGCGAGCGTGCGCAGTCGGTCAAGCTGATGCCCGTGGCCGTGGCGCTTGCCGCCGACGGCTCGCCCACGCCCGCGCTGCTCAAGAAGCTGGCCGCGCTGGGTGCCGACGCCAGCGCCGTGCCGACGCTGCGCCGCGCCAGCGACGGCAAGGCCGAGGCGCTGTTCCTCGACAGCAACGTGCCCGGCGCCACGCTGGCCGCCGGGCTGCAGGCGGCGCTTGACGAGGCCATCGCCCGGCTGCCCATCCCCAAGCTCATGCAGTACCAGCGGGCCGATGGCTGGGACAGCGTGCACTTCGTCCGCCCGGCCCACGGCCTGGTCGCGCTGCACGGTGCCGAGACCGTGCCCGTGCAGGCCCTGGGCCTGACGGCCGGCCGCCAGACGCGCGGCCACCGCTTCGAGGCCCTGGTCGACCCCATCGTGCTGCAGGACGCTGACCACTACGAGCGCCAGCTCGCCGAGCAAGGCGCCGTGATCGCCGGCTTTGCGCCGCGCCGCGCCGAGATCGTGCGTCAGCTCCAGCACGCCGCGGCGCGCTGCCAGGCCCGGCCGGTCGACGACGACGCGCTGCTCGACGAGGTGACGGCCCTCGTCGAGCGACCGAACGTGCTGGTCTGCGAGTTCCCGGCCGAGTTTCTGGCCGTGCCGCCCGAGTGCCTCATCCTCACGATGAAGGCCAACCAGAAGTACTTCCCGCTGCTCGACGAGGCCGGCCGCCTGAGCAACCGCTTTCTCGTCGTCAGCAACATCCGGCCGGCCGACGCCAGCCGCGTGGTGCAGGGCAACGAGCGCGTCGTCAAGCCGCGGCTGGCCGACGCCAAGTTCTTCTTCGACCAGGACCGCAAGCGCACGCTCGCCAGCCGCGTGCCGGAGCTGGCCAAGGTGGTGTACCACGGCAAGCTCGGCAGCCAGGGCGAGCGCGTGGAGCGCGTGCGCGCGATCGCGCGCGCCATCGCCCGCGCCATCGCACAGGCTCTGCCGGCTGGCCACGGCGGCGCCGCGCTGGCCGCCGAGGCCGACCGCGCCGCACTGCTGGCCAAGGCCGACCTGCTGACCGACATGGTGGGCGAGTTCCCCGAGCTGCAGGGCATCATGGGCGGCCTCTACGCCCGCCACGACGGCGAGCCCGAGGCCGTGGCCCTGGCGATCGAGGACCACTACAAGCCCCGCTACGCCGGAGACGCCCTGCCGCGGGGCGACGCCGGGCTGGTGGTGGCACTGGCCGACAAGCTCGAGACGCTGACCGGCCTGTTCGGCAGCGGCGAGCGGCCCACGGGCGACAAAGACCCCTTCGCGCTGCGCCGCCACGCGCTCGGCGTCATCCGCATGCTCATCGAGCGTGACCTGCCGCTCGAACTGCACCACCTCCTCGACGACGCCTGCCGCCCGTTTGAGGGGCTGCCCGGCTGGCTCAACCCCAACGCCGAGATCGAGAAGTTCTGTCGTGACCGTCTGGCCGTCCTGCTGCGTGAGCAGGGCAGCAGCGCCCAGGAGATCGACGCGGTGAGCGAGCGGCTGCCCGCCCGCTGGGGCGAGATCCCGCGCCGCCTGGCCGCCGTGCGCGCCTTTGCCGCGCTGCCCGAGGCCGCCGCGCTGGCCGCGGCCAACAAGCGCGTGGGCAACATCCTCAAGAAGGCCGAGGGCCGCGTGCCCGTCGCCGTCGAGCCCACCCTGCTGCGCGAGAGCGCCGAGGTGGCGCTGGCTGCGGCGCTGCAGCAGGTGGCGCCGGTGGCCGACGCCGCCTTCGAGCGCGGCGACTACACCGCCAGCCTGCAGGCCCTGGCCCGGCTCAAGGCCCCGGTCGACGCCTTCTTCGACGCCGTCATGGTGAACGCCGACGACGCCGCGCTGCGCACCAACCGCCTGGCGCTGCTGGGCATGCTGCAGCGCGCGATGAACCGCGTGGCCGATCTCTCGCGCCTGGCGGTCTGAGGGCGCTGCGATGCCGGCGCCGCACAGCCTCAAGCTCGTCATCCTGGGCCGCGACGGCATCCTCAACCAGTTTCGCGAGGGCCACGTCACGGCGCCCGAGGAGTGGGTGCCTGTGCCGGGCGCCCTGGAGGCCGTGGCGCGGCTCAACCACGCTGGCTGGCACGTGGTGGTGGCCACCAACCAGAGCGGCATTGGCCGCGGCATGATCGACATGAGTGCCGTCAACGCCGTGCACGCCCACATGAACCGCGAGCTGCAGCGTGTGGGCGGCCGACTCGACGCGATCTTCCTGTGCCCGCACACGCCCGAGGACGACTGCGCCTGCCGCAAGCCCAGGCCGGGCATGCCCCTGGAGATCGGCCGCCGCTACGGCGTCGGCCTGGCCCAGGTGCCGATGGTCGGCGACACGGCCCGCGACCTCATGGCCGCGGCTGACGCCGGCTGCGAACCCCACCTGGTGCGCAGCGGCCGTGCCGCCGCCCTGCTGCCCGACGCGCTGCGCAGCCTGCAGGCGCAGGTGCCGCGCTCGCGCGTGCACGCCAGCCTGGACGCCTTTGTCGACCACCTGCTGCAGCCCGACCACCCACCCGAGGCCGCCGTCGGCTGAGCGCCGCCGTTGCCGCATGAAGCTGCTCTGGGCCCTGCGTTCGTTGCTGTTCATCGCCTGGATGGCCGCCACCGTCGTGCCCTGGGCGATCTTGTCGCTGCTGTTGTCGATCTTCCTGCGCGGCGAGCGGCTGTACTGGCCCACGATGCAGTGGCTGCGCATGGCCATCTGGGGTGCGCGCGTGATCTGCGGCATCCACGCCCGGGTGCGGGGCCTGGAGCACCTGCCCACCGCGGCCGAGCATCGGCGCGCGGTGGTGCTGGCCTCCAAGCACCAAAGCACCTGGGAGACCTTCTTCTACCCCACGCTGATGCCGCACCCGCTGGCCTACGTGTTCAAGCGCGAGCTCCTGTTCGTGCCCTTCTTCGGCTGGGCCATGGGCCGGCTCGACATGATTCACATCGACCGCAGCAAGCGCACCCAAGCCTGGAACAAGGTCGCCGAGCAGGGCCGGCGGCTGGCGGCCCAGGGCATCTGGGTGATCATGTTCCCCGAGGGCACGCGCAGCGAGCGCGGCCTTCAGGGCGTCTACAAGACGGGCGCGTCGCGCCTGGCGATTGCCACCGGCGTGCCCATCGTGCCGATCGCCGCCACCAGCGCGCGCTGCTGGCCGCGCAAGAGCTTCCTGCTGCGGCCGGGCGTGGTCGACGTGTCGATCGGCCGGCCCATCGACAGTGCCGGCCGCGAGCCCGAGGAGCTGATGCGCGAAGTCGAGGCCTGGATCGAGGCCGAGATGCGCCGGCTCGACCCCGAGGCTTACGCCATGCCCGTGAATTCGGCCCGAACCTAGAATCCGCGGCCATGCCCCGAGGCCCGGCCGCCCCTGCTGCGCACGCCCTGCCCGAGCAGCTTTCGCTGTTCGACGAAGCCCCGCCGCCGGCGGTTGCGCCCCTGCGCACCCCGCCCCACCCCGAGCGCGCGCTGCCCGAGCCCGAGCCGCTGTTGCCCTCCCAGGCCCCGGCCTACCCGCACCCGCGGGCCCACTGGGAGGCCCTGCTCGCCGGGCACCGCGTGGCCTACGAGTTGCGCCGTTCGCGCCGTCGCAGCATCGGCTTCGTCGTCGGGCCCGAGGGGCTGAGCGTCAGCGCGCCGCGCTGGCTCGGGCAGGCCGACATCGAGTCGGCGCTGCGCGAGAAGGCGGCCTGGATCCTGCGCAAACTGCACGAGCAGCGCGAGCGCGCCGCGCGCGTGCAGGCGCACCGAGTCGAATGGCGCGAGGGCGGGCAGCTCCCCTTCCTGGGCGAGCCGGTGATCCTGGTGCTCGACCCGCGCGTGGCCGGCGCCGTGCTGCACACCGACGCCAACACCCTGCCGGGCGTGCCGCGCCTGACGCTGCACCTGGGCCTGCCGCAGCACGCCGCGCCCGGGCAGGTCCGCGACCTCGTGCAGAGCTGGCTGCAGCGCCAGGCGCGGCGCATTTTCGAGGAGCGCTGTGCGGTGTTCGCCGAGCGGCTGGGCGTGCGCATGACGGGCCTGTCGCTCAGTTCGGCCGCCACCCGCTGGGGCAGCGCCAGCGCCGACGGCCGCATCCGCCTGAACTGGCGCCTCGTGCACTTTGCCATACCCGTCATCGACTACGTCGTCACGCACGAGCTGGCCCACCTGCGCGAGATGAACCACTCGCCGGCCTTCTGGGCGGTGGTTCGGACCGCGCTGCCGGGCTACGAGCAGGCGCGCGGCGCGCTCCGGCACGAGGTGCTGCCGCTGCTGGACGCCTGATCCTGCAGTGGACCGCGCGCCTTGCGCGGGCAACGGAATTGCAATCAAGCGGCGGCGCCGGCCGGCCCTGGCGCGGCCATGCCGGGCCGCGCGCCACGCCAAGGTTTTGGCGCGCTTTTCTATCCACCGAACGGTGGATGGCGCGCTGCCGCGCTGCCGCGACACTGGACGCGCTGTCATCACGCGGCGCGGGGCCACGGCCCGCGCTGGTTTGGCGGGCACGGGGCTGGGAGGCCCGGTGCCCGACTTTTTCCAGCCGCCCTCGGCGCCCGGCCCTCGCGGCCGGGGGGCCTACGACAGGGCCGGATGGCCCCCCGCGCGCTCGTCGCTGCCCACCCGGAACACGGCCACCGTGCCGACCAGCGCCTTCGCCTGGTCTGCCAGGCTCTGCGCCGCCGCCGCACTCTCCTCAGCCAGAGCCGCATTGCGCTGCGTGGCGGCATCCATGTCGTTGACGGCACCGTTGGCCTGGGCCACGCCCTGGCGCTGCTCGGAACTCGCCGTGCTGATCTTGGCCATGATGTCCGTCACCCTGCGGATCGCCTCCACCACCTCCTGCATGGTGTTGCCGGCCTGGTCGGCTAGGCCCGCGCCCCGCTCGGCCTGCTCCACGCTGGCCGTGATCAACGACTTGATCTCCCTGGCCGCGGTCGAGCTGCGCTGGGCCAGACTGCGCACCTCGGAGGCCACCACCGCGAAGCCTCGCCCCTGCTCGCCGGCACGCGCCGCCTCCACGGCCGCGTTCAGGGCCAGGATGTTGGTCTGGAAGGCAATGCCATCGATGACGGCAATGATGTCGCTGATGCGCCCCGAAGACTCGTTGATGGCCCGCATCGTGCCCACCACGTCGGCAACGACGCTGCCACCCTTGACGGCCCGCTCGCACGCGGTGCGGGCCAGCTGGTTGGCCTCCAGCGAGTTGTCCGCATTCTGGCTCACGGTGGCGCCGAGCTGCTCCATGGCCACGGCCGTCTGCTTCAGCGCCGAGGCCTGGTGCTCTGTGCGTGCCGACAGGTCCGTGCTGCCTTGCGCAAACTGCTGGCTTGCGGTGGCCACGCTTTCGGCGTTGCTCCGCACCCGCGAGACCAGCCCGGCCAGGCTGTCCTGCATGGACTTCATTTGTGCCATCAGGCTGTGCTGGTCGCCGGGCCGCATGGCGATGGGTGTCGACAGATTGCCGCTGACCACCGCCATGGCCACCGCGGCCGCATCCCGGGGTTCGCCGCCCAGGCTGGACCAGATGGCGCGCAGCACGGCCAGCCCCAGGCCCGCCAGCAGCAGGCCGGCGACGAGCAGCCCGCCGCCGATCTTCCAGGGCGTGGCTGCCTTGACGTCGGCGGCCTCGGCCATGGCGCGGTCGGCGAAGGCCAGAGACGATTTCACCGCCGCGTCGACACCCTCGCGGTGCCGGCTGTAGACCTCATGCGCTCTCACCAGCGCGGTCTTGATGCCCTGCGCGTCGGCGCCGCGGCTGACCGCATCGAGCACCCCGGCCGCCGACTCCATGAAGTCCAGCGCAGCCTGGTGCTTCGCACCCAGCAGCTCGCGCTCCAGGCCGTAGGGCGGGTTCGCCTGCCAGTGCTGCACCCGCGCGAGGTATTCCTTCTGCAGCCGGTTGAACTCGTCCTGTGCCTTGCTGGCCGTCAGCGAGCCTTCCGCCGCCTGTGACAGCACCAGCCGCAGCTCGATCAGGTACATCGGCGGCGGCAGGATGTCGGCGGTGACGTCCTTGGCCACGAACGCCTGCTGCGCCGTGCCGAATGCCTTCTTGGCATCGAGGTACGCGACGCTGGCCACGGCGGCCACGGCAACGAGCGCTCCGGTGACGAGCGCGATGATCTGGGAGCGCACGCCCATGCGGGCGACTGCACCGAGGAAGGGGGCTTTCTGTTCCATGCCTGAACGATTCCTATCGGAGGGACTTTTGACCGATGACATTGGGTTGCACCTGTTTCGGTCGCCCTCCGCAGAAAATTGAGCCTTGTCCCTGCCGCGCTCAGGCCGATAGGCGGGCGCTCGTGCGGTTCAGCGGGCTGATCCCGTGCTCTTGTCGTCCACGGGCTCCGTGGGCATCGTCAGGCTGGCGACGCGGCAGGCCTGCATCGACCGGCCGCAGGCGCGCGAGATGCGGTTGGCCACGCGCTGCGCGTAGGCCGCCATGAGGGCCGGTGTCTCGGAGTGCGTCGCGCCCACCGCCTGCCAGGTGTTGCCGTGACGCACGATCTTCTCGCGGTACAGCCAGGCCCGCACATACAGGTTCAAGCAGGGCTCGCGCAGGGCCTGCGGGTCGATGCCGTAAGCCCTCAGCCGCGGCCAGTGGACGGAGTTGATCTGGGCGATGCCCAGGTCGAGGCTGCCGTCGCGGTTGTGGTTCACGGCATCGGCCCGGAAGTCGCTCTCGACGGCGGCCATCCCCCACAGCGCCATGGGCGGCACGTTGTGGTGCACTGCGGCGCTCCAAAGGCACTGCGGCACCCGCAGTGTGTCCGCCCCCGCCGTCCCGGCCAGGGCCGCACAGCCCAGCGCCGCCAGCAGCCGGCAGGCTCTGAGCCTCAAGTCCGCCTCCACGCCGCCGGCTGCGGCCGGGCGGCACCCAGGGCCAGGGCCGCGATGACCACCACCAGCGGATCCAGCCACAGCCGCTCCAGCCAGCCGCCGGCGCCGATCGAGCTCATCACGTTTTCCGCCGTGATCACCCCCTGATGGAGGTGCGACCAGTTCATGACCAGGTCGACCGTCAACGCACTGAGGAACGTCGCGGCGCCCGCCACCGCGGCGCCGACCCGCCGCAGCACCGGGATGCACAGCACGGTCGCGATGGCCACCAGCGGCGGCGATCGAAGCCCGATGCCCCCGCCCGGCGTGGCCTCATAGACGGAGAACTGCAGCGTCAGCGCCACCAGCGCAGCCCAGCCCAGCACGTGAAACCCGCCAACCAGCCTGATCCGCACAGCCGTGAGCAGGATGCCCACCGACAGCACGGTGCCGGGCAGCACCAGCAGCCAGGCGTGCCAGGTGCTCAGGAACGCCGACATCGCCACGACCCAGGTGTCCAGACCCATCCGCACTCCCGTGCCAACGCGTCAACCGATGGCCGTACGTTGCGCCGGCACAACAACCATGGAAACCTGGGTGGCCAGCGTGATAAGCCCGGCAAGCGCGAGCGCCACCACCAAGCCGGCCCGCACACGGTAGGCCCATTGGCGCCGCCTGCGCGGTACGGGCTGCCCAGCGCGCGTAGCGGTCACCGCCACAAGCTTGCAGGGCCGCGGGGTTTGCGCAAGGCCAGCGCCCGACGCCACCCCCCTTACAGGTGCTATCGCGTCGGCACTGCCGTGCACCTGCGGACAGGCCATCGATTCGTGGTGCTTGGCTCGTTGCGTCGCCTTCATGTGCAAACCCCATTGCCAACCGGTTGATGCGTGATTAAAGTGCGTTTTGAGCTTACATCAGCAAATCACTGAATTGAAAGCACTTTTTCGTTGCCACCGCTCCTCTGCCCACGGGCCGGAGCCGACATCCAAGCCCCTGCCGGGTGCTGGGCAAGCGCCGGCAACGGTGGCGGTGCTGGGCTTGGGGGGAGTTCTCCTGGTCTGTGCCGCGGGCGCTGCCGCGGCCGACGACGAGTCGACCGGGAGCGCCAGGCCTGCGTCTGAGCGCTCCCTGGTCTACATCGGCGACGCGCCCCCGGGCGCCGCTGTCCTGCCGCCCCCCGTGGCCAAGGCCGGCGCGGGCAATCTGGCGCTGGCCATGGCCACCCTCGTGCCGGACGGCTTCCAGGTGGTGGTGAGCCCGGGCGTCCGTCGCCAACTCGCAACACTTAAGGTCCGCTGGAGCGCCGGGATCGATTGGCAGCGCCTGCTGGCCTCGGCCCTGGCCGGCAAGGGCGTCAACGCCCGCATCGACAGCGCCGGCCGGCGCATCGATTTCTGGCTCACCATCGAGGCCGAGCCCGCCCGCCCGCCCGAGGCGGCGCCGCGCACGGTTCCGTTGCGCCAGGTCGCGGTGATCGGCGCGCCCGTGCAGCGCGCCATCCGGCAGCCGGGAACCGACCGCACCCTGGCGGACGCGCTGCGCACGGTGGTGCCCCCCGAGTACACCGTCCGGGCGGCTGCTTGTGTGCCGCAGCAAGCCATCACCGAGTGGGCCGCCGGCCCCGACTGGCTGCGCGTCATGGATGACGTGGTGCGCCGCTTCGACGGCATGACGGCCATCGTTGACGTGCCGGCGCGCGAGGTGCGTGTGCTGCGCCGACCCAGCATCGACCCCGAGGCCCCCCGCGAGTGGTACGTCTTCCGCTCCGACGGCTCGCTGCGCAAGGCCCTGGAGCGCTGGGCCGCCCCCGCCTGCGTGCAGATCGTCTGGGACGCGCCACAGACGGTGGCCGTCAATGCCGACGCCGTCTTCAAGGGCAACCTGTGGCAGGCCCTCGAGCAGTTGTCCAAGACCCTGGCGCAAGCCGACACGCCCCTGGCGATCGTCGCTTACCGCAACAACGTCGTCCGAGTCATGTTGGCGAACGCTCGTTGACGCCAGGAGTCGATCCATGCGCGTCTCACCCTCTCTTGCTGCCGTCGCCTTGCTTGCCTTGTCGTACGGGCTGACCGCCTGCACCTCGGCGCCCCAGCGGCGCGCCATCGAGGGGCAGAGCGCGTTGTCCACCCCGCCCGTCTCGGCTGCGGCGTCTGTCGTCGATCCGCGCAGCGGCCCGCCGGCCCTCGCCGGCTTCCGCCGCGACGACGGCCCCTTCGTCTCCTGGGCCTCCGTCCCCACCGCAACCTCGGTTCGTGAAGAGCCGCCCCCGCCGCCCGTGCGCGTGACGGTTCCTCCGCCCCGACCGCTCGCTGCGCAGGTCCCCGAAGCGCTGAGCCGTCCCCGCATGCCGCGTGCAGACCGTGTGGCAAGCGCCGCAGACCGTGGCCGTCAATGCCGACGCCGTGTTCAACGGGAACCTGTGGCAGGCCCTCGAACAGTCGTCCACAAGCCGGGCGCGAGCCGACAAGCCTCTGGCGATCGTCGCCTGCCGCAACAACGTCGCCCGTGTCATGTTGGCAAACGGTCTTTGACCCGATGAGTCGATCCATGCGCGTCTCTCCCGCCCTTGCCGCCGTCGC
>JAUMBF010000120.1:0-2518 GCA_032115875.1 Rubrivivax sp. | reverse complement strand
AGGGCTGGGGTGTTCAAGGGCCCTGCGCGTCGTTGTGTCGCTGGCCCGCACAGGCGTGCGGGCGTCGCGCCACGCCTGGCTCAGGGCCCTTGCACACCCCAGCGCGGGTGCATTGGATGGCCTCTCACACTGTGAGCCCCGGCCCAACGCCGCCCCTGGGTCAACGGGGTCCGTTCCTCAGTGCGTCGACGATGCGCACCGTCTCGACGCTCACCGTCGCCACGCGAGTGAGCAGCGCGATGACACGTTCCTTGTGGTCGGCAAAGCGGCAGCCCTTCCTGAACCCCTTGGCGATCACCTCTTCGAGGTCGTCTTCGTCCTGGGCCTCCCACCACCCCAGCGGCGTGCGGATGCCATGAAGCAGCGCGCCAGCGACGCTGATGTCTCGATGAAACCCCGTCCCGCCCGGCGCCACCGTGCTGGCCCTGGGCGACTCCATCACCTTCGGCACCGGTGCGCCGCCCGAGGCCGCCTACCCGGCGCTGCTGGCCGAGCACCGGCCGGCGCTGGTGATCGTCTCCATCGGCGGCAACGACCTGCTGCGCCGCGGCGACGAGGGCGCGCTGCGCGACAACCTGCGCCGCACACTCGCCGCCGTGCGCGCGGCCGGCGCACAGGCGCTGCTGGTGGCCGTGCCGCAGCCCACCCTGGCCGCCCACCTGACGGGCTCGCTCGACGACCACCCGCTGTACGCCGGCATCGCCGCCGAGGCCGGCGTGCCGCTGCACCCCCAGGGCTGGAGCACCGTGCTCGCCGACAAGCGACTGAAGAGCGACGCCATCCAGGGCAACGCCGCCGGCTGCGAGGCCTTCGCGCACGCCCTGCTGGGCACACTGAGGGCCGCCGGCCTGCTGTCGCGCTGAAGCGGTGTGAGCGAACCCGGCCCATCCGGCCGCGCTGCCTACACTCGCACCCATGTCATCGGCCGTGATCGACGCCACCCCGCCGCGCCGCGGCTTCTGGGCCCGTGCGGGGCGCCACAAGAGCTTCGCTGTCGGCGCCGTGCTCAGCGCCGCGCTGCTGGCCGTGGCGCTGCTGTCGCTGCTGTGGACCCCCTACCCCGTGGCGGATATCGACATCCCCAACAAGCTGGCGCCACCCTCGGCCACCCACTGGCTGGGTACCGACAGCCTGGGCCGCGACATCGCGAGCCAGCTCATGGTGGGGGCGCAGAACAGCATCGTCGTGGGTGTGGTGGCCGTGGGCATCGGGCTCGTCATCGGCGTGGCGCTGGGCTGCGCCGCCGCGGCGGCTCAGGCCGCGGGCCGCAACGGCTACGACGAGCTGGTGATGCGCGCCAGCGACTTCACCTTTGCCTTCCCGGCGTTGCTCACCGCCATCATGCTCACGGCCATCTACGGGCCGGGCCTGCTGATGAGCATCGTGGCCATCGGCATCTTCAACATCCCGGTGTTCGCACGCATCGCACGCGGCAGCGCGCAGGCCATCTGGGCGCGCGAGTACGTGACGGCCGCACGCGCCGCCGGCCTGGGGCCACTGGCCATCACGCGCGACCACGTGCTGCCCAACATCGGCGGCGTGCTCATCGTGCAGGCCACGATCAGCTTCGCCACCGCCATCCTGGCCGAGGCGGCACTCAGCTTCCTGGGCCTGGGCACGCAACCGCCGCAGCCCAGTTGGGGCCGCATGCTGGCCGAGGCGCAGACGCAGATGTTCCAGGCGCCGATGCTGGCGGTGTGGCCGGGCACCGCCATCATGCTCAGCGTGCTGGGCCTCAACCTGATGGGCGACGGGCTGCGCGATCTGCTCGATCCGCGCCTGTCGCGCAGCCGCTGAAGCCCCTCACCACCGCCGCCACCCCATGCGCATCGACTTCATCTCCGACGTGGCCTGCCCCTGGTGCGCCATCGGCCTGGCCAGCCTCGAGCAGGCGCTGGCCGCCCTGGGCCCCGAGGCCGAGGACATCGAGCTGCATTTCCAGCCCTTCGAGCTCAACCCCGACATGCCGCCCGAGGGCGCCGACGCAGCGGCCTGCCTCAAGGCCAAGTACGGGATGGGAGACGAGCAACGGGCCGCCCGCCGCGCGCACATCGCCGCATGTGGCCCGGCGCTGGGCTTGGTGTTCGGCCCGCGTGCCCACGTGTGGAACACCTCCGAGGCCCATCGCCTGCCGCATTGGGCCGGCCCGCAGGGCCCGGCGGCGCAACGGGCGATGAAGCGCGCGCTGCTCCAGGCCAACCACGGCGAGGGCCGCAACCCGGCCACGCGCGCGGTGCTGCTCGAGGCCACCGCCGCTGCTGCTGCGGACGGCGCGCAGGCTGGCGGTGGGCGGCGGTCTCATGGCTGCACAACCGCCGCGATGACGGCGATGGACGCTGCCGCGCAGGCCACGCGGCTGGTGGCGGAGATCACGGCTGATCACGGCTGATCACAGCCGATTGCAGCTGGCGCACGCAGCCCCGCGTCAACCGCGTGTTCCGCGAGCGCGTCGGCATGGCGCCTAGGCAGTACCGCGGCGGCGCTGCCGCCGCCGGCTGAGCGCGCGGTCAGGCGGTGA
>JAUMBF010000119.1:0-11563 GCA_032115875.1 Rubrivivax sp. | reverse complement strand
CGGCCATGCCCACCAGACCCACCAGCAACGCGGCAGCGGCCGCCCGGCCCCCCCGCGCTGTCAGTGCGCGCGACCGGCGCCCCGAAGGCGCTGCTGCCGCAGCCTGAGATCCGGTCCAGAACACGGGTTAACCCTAGAAAAACAAACCAGAATGCTACCGTCAGCCCCAAGAAAACTCAAGCTGCCGCCCTCGATGGGGGCGCGCGAACAGGGTTATCAGTGGGCGCTCACATGGCTGTGAGCACCCGGGTTCAGACAAAGTTCCGTGGCCTTGCCGGGCGATCCGAGCCTGGTTGGCGCCGGCTTGCGCCTGCGCGCGTGAAATCGCCTCTCAGGCCCTCGGCAGGCGTTCGGCGCCTTCCGGCGCCTCACGTCCAGCCTCTGCATCCGCCACCACGAGGGCGGTCATGTTGACGATGCGCCGCACCGTGGCTGAAGGGGTGAGGATGTGCACCGGCTTGTCGGCCCCCAGCAACACCGGGCCGATGGCGATGCCGCCGCCGGCGGCCGTCTTCAGCAGGTTGTAGGCGATGTTGGCGGCGTCGATGTTGGGCATCACCAGCAAGTTGGCCTCGCCGCTGAGCGTGCTGTGGGGCATGAGCTTCTGGCGCGCCTGGGCATCGAGCGCGATGTCGCCGTGCATTTCGCCGTCGCACTCCAGCCACGGGGCCTGCTCGCGCAGCAGTGCCAGCGTGCGCCGCATCTTCTGCGCGCTCGGCGTGTCGTGGGTGCCGAAATTGCTGTGCGACAGCAGCGCCGCCTTGGGCGTGATGCCAAAGCGCAGCATCTCCTCGGCCGCCATCGCGGTGATCTCGGCCAGTTGTTCCGGGCCTGGATCGGCGTTGACGTGCGTGTCCACCACGAACACCTGCCGCCCCGGCAGGATCAGGCCGTTCATGCAGGCGTAGACGGCCACGTCCTGCGCCGTGCGCGGGCTGCCGCCCTGGCGCGTGCCGATGACCTGGTCGATGTACTGCAGGTGGTTGGCCGTGGTGCCCCAGGTGCCGCAGAGCAGACCGTCGACATGGCCTTTCTTGAGCAGCATGGCGCCAATGAGCGTGAGCCGGCGCCGCATCTCGATCTTGGCCACCTGCACCGTGACGCCCTTGCGCTCGGTGAGGCGGTGGTAGCTCACCCAGAAGTCGCGGTAGCGCTCGTCGTGCTCGACGTTGACGACGTCGTAGTCCAGGCCTTCCTTGAGGCGCAGACCGAACTTGTCGATGCGGCTGGCGATGACGGCCGGCCGGCCGATGAGCGTGGGCCGCGCCAGCCCCTCGTCGACCACCACCTGCACGGCACGCAGCACGCGCTCCTCCTCGCCCTCGGCATAGGCCACGCGGCGCGAGCGCGCCTTCTTGGCCTGGTCGTAGATCGGCTTCATCACCGTGCCCGAGGCGTAGACGAACTGGCGCAGCCGCTCACGGTAGGCTTCGAGGTCGGCGATCGGGCGCGAGGCCACCCCGCTGGCAGCCGCCGCCTGGGCCACGGCGGGCGCGATGCGCTCCATCAGCCGGTGGTCGAAGGGCTTGGGGATCAGGTACTCGGGTCCGAAGCTCAGCGTCGCGCCCGCGTAGGCCGCGGCCACGACCTCGCTCTGCTCGGCCTGCGCGAGCTCGGCGATGGCGTGCACGGCCGCGATCTCCATGGCGTCGTTCACCGTCGTCGCGCCGCAGTCGAGGGCGCCGCGAAAGATGTACGGGAAGCACAGGACGTTGTTGACCTGGTTCGGGTAGTCGGTGCGGCCGGTGGCGATGATGGCGTCGGGCCGCGCCTGCTTGGCGAGTTCGGGCGCGATCTCAGGCGTGGGGTTGGCCAGCGCGAAGATCAGCGGGCTTGGCGCCATCTGGGCCAGCATCTCGGGCTTGAGCACGCCGGCAGCGCTCAGGCCCAGGAAGATGTCGGCCCCGGGCAACACGTCGGCCAGCTTGCGGTGCGCGGTGTCCTGCGCGAACTGCGCCTTGTCCTCGTCCATCAGCTCGGTGCGCCCCTGGTAGACGACGCCGGCAAGGTCGGTCACCCAGATGTTCGAGCGCGGCACGCCCAGCTTCACCAGCAGGCCCAGGCAGGCCAGCGCCGCAGCCCCCGCGCCGCTGGTGACGAGCTTGACCTCGTCGATCTTCTTGCCCACCACCCTGAGCGCGTTCAGCACCGCGGCGCCGACGACGATGGCGGTGCCGTGCTGGTCGTCGTGGAACACCGGGATGCGCATGCGCTCGCGCAGCCGGCGCTCGACGTAGAAGCAGTCCGGAGCCTTGATGTCCTCGAGGTTGATGCCGCCGAAGGTGGGCTCCAGCGCGGCGATCACGTCGACGAGCTTGTCGAGGTTGTTCTCGGCGATCTCGATGTCGAAGACGTCGATGCCGGCGAACTTCTTGAACAGGACCGCCTTGCCTTCCATCACCGGCTTGGCGGCCAGCGGGCCGATGTCGCCCAGGCCCAGCACGGCCGTGCCGTTGGTGACCACGGCCACCAGATTGCCGCGCGCGGTGTAGCGGAACACGTTGGCGGGGTCGGCGACGATCTCCTCGCAGGCTGCGGCCACGCCGGGGCTGTAGGCCAGCGCGAGATCGCGCTGGTTCAGCATCTGCTTGGTGGCCGTGATGGCCAGCTTGCCGGGCGTCGGGCGCTCGTGGTAATCGAGCGCGGCGCGGCGCAGCTGCGCGGCGCGTTCGGCCGCGCTGGAATCGTTCGGGCTCGACATGGTGACGGATCTCCTGACTGAATTTGATTGTAGGAGCCGCCCCCCGGGGCGCCGCGCCGCGCGCCGCCGTACGAGAAACTGCGTAGCAGCGTTGAGCGGCGGCTGCGGATACTCGGCATGCCAGAGCCCGTGCGCCGCGTGCGGGTGCCCAAGGCGCCGTCTCGCATGACCGCCCCGCTGCCCCCTTCCCCGATCCCGTCGCACGCGATCCCCGTGCCCCGGCTGTCGCAGCGCGGCCGTGCGCGGCGCCTGCTGCTGTGGACGGCCCTGATGGCCCTGCTCGGCGTGGCGCAGTCGCTGCTGGTGGTGCTGTCGCTCAGCCACGAGAGCAGCCGCGCGCAGGACGATGCCGAGCGCGTGGCCACGCTGGCCGCGGCCGCGATGAAGCGCGAGGTGCTGCGCCAGGCGCGCGAGCTGCAGTCGCTGGGCTTGCCGCAGCCCGATGTACAGCGCGATGCCGGCCTGGCCGCGCTGCTGCGCGCGCGCCAGGGCCTGGAGCGCGTGGAGTGGCGCAGTGACGACTTCGGCCTCGTGCGCGCGCAGGACACGCCGTTTGCGCCGGCCCTGTTCGCGCAGATGCCGCGCGCCGCCCTCAGCACCGAGGCCGAGCTGGCCTGCAGCGCCGCACGCATCGCCGGAGCGCCGAGCTTCTCGCGCTCTTACTTCGTGCCGCTGCCCGACGGCCAGGGCACCGAGGTCGTCGACCTGTGCCTGCCGCTTGCGCCCGCAGCCGGCGGCGGCGTGCTGGTGGGCAGCTTCTCGCTCGGGCGCGTGCTGGAGCAGGTCAGTGCCGAGCGCGCGTTCGCCGGCCACGAGATCACGCTGACCGAGACCGACGGCACGCGCCTGGCGCGCGCAGGCGCTGCGCGCGGTGCCGGCGTGTTCGTCGCGCGCCAGGTGCTCGACCTGCCGGGTCTTGCGATGCAGGTGCGCGCCGACGACACGCGCGGCCGGCCCAGCCTGGTGCCCAATCTGAGCACGGCGCTGGTGCTGGGCCTGTCGCTGGCGCTCTTTGCGGTGGTGGCATTGCTGGCGCGCGACGGCCGCCGCCGTGCCGGAGCCGAGCGGGCGCTGGCTGAGGCGCTGGCGCTGCGCCGTGCGATGGAGGACTCGCTGCCCACCGGCTTGCGCGCGCGCGATCTGCAAGGCCGCGTCACCTACGCCAACCCGGCCTTCTGCGCGATGGTGGGCCTGAGCCAGCAGCAGCTGCTGGGGCCGGCCACGCGCCAGGCCGACGCCGCCGGAACGCCCGAGGTCCAGCCCTACTGGCCGCCGGAGTACGTGCCCGAGTACCGCCGCCGCCAGCGCCTGCGGCTGGGGGGCCACGGCCGCGCGCCCAGCGAGGCGCGCGAGGGCGTCGAGACGGTGTTCATGCGCAGCGACGGCGAGCGCTTCCCGGTCATGGTCTATGAGGCGCCACTGGTCGACGGCGCCGGCCGGCAAACTGGCTGGATGAGCGCCGTCGTCGACTTGAGCGCGCAGCGCCGTGTCGAGGAGCTGTCGCGCCAGCAGCAAGAGCGGCTGCAGGCCAGCGCGCGGCTGGCCACCGTGGGCGAGATGGCCTCGCTGCTCAGCCACGAGCTCAACCAGCCGCTGGCGGCCATCGCCAGCTATGCCAACGGCTCGCTGAACCTGCTCGACGACGGCTTGGGGCAGGCCGATCCGGCGCTGCGCCCGATGCTGCGCCAGGCCCTGGCGCGCATCGCCGAACAGGCCGACCGTGCCGGCCGCGTGATCAAGAGCGTGCACGCCTTCGTGCGGCGGCGCGAGCAGCAGCACGAGAGCCTCGGCGCCGAAGACCTGTTCGAGGCCGTGCTGCCGCTGGTGCGGCTGCAGTCGCGCAAGAGCGGCACGCGCATCGAGGTGCGGCTGCCGACGGGCGCGGCACGCTTGCCCTCGGTGCGCTGCGACCGCACGATGGTCGAGCAGGTGCTGCTCAACCTCAGCCGCAATGGCATCCAGGCCATGGAAGCCGGCACCGAGCCCGCCCAACGGCTGCTGGTGCTGGCGGCTGCGCTGGCCGGCGACGGTCGGCGCGTGATCTTCACGGTGGCCGATCAGGGCCCGGGCATCCCGCCGGCGGTGGCGGCGCGCCTGTTCACGCCGTTCTTCACCACCCGCGCCGAAGGCATGGGCCTGGGCCTGAGCCTGTGCCGCACGGTGGCCGAGCAGCACGGCGGAGCGCTCGAGTTCGGCCCCGGGCCCGAGGGCCGCGGCACGGTGTTCCGCTTCTCGCTGCCGGCGGCCCGCAGCGGCGGGGCCGTCCCGGGGGCGGCCCCGAGGCCGCCCGCGGCGGAAAGCGGCGACACTGGGAACCCCGAACTCCTGAGCCCCACGCGCCCGTGAGCCCGAGCCCCGCTGCCGGCATCCCGGTGGTGTACCTGGTCGACGATGAAGACGTCGTGCGCAACGCGCTGGCCTGGCTGTTGCGCTCGCGACGGCTGCTCAGCGAGGCTTACGCCAGCGCCGACGCCTTTGCCCAGTGGCTGGCGGTGCAGCGTGCCCGCGGCCGCGCCGCCTGGCCCGCGGCGCCGTCATGCCTGGTGCTCGACATGCGCATGCCCGGCATGAGCGGCCTGGCGCTGTTCGAGCATCTGGCCGACGAGGGCCTGCTGCCGCTGCTGCCGGTGATCTTCCTCACCGGCCATGGCGACGTGCCGACGGCCGTGGCGACCGTCAAGCGCGGGGCCTTCGACTTCGTCGAGAAGCCCTTGTCCAACAACGCTCTGGTCGACCGCATCGAACAGGCCCTGGCCGCCAGCCGCGCCGCACTGGCCGCGCGCGACAGCCAGGGGGCGCTGCGCGCGCGGCTGGCCGATCTGACCGAGCGCGAGCGCGAGGTGATGCAGCAGGTGGTGGAGGGCAAGCCCAACAAGCTGATCGCCGACGCGCTGGACATCTCGGTGCGCACGGTGGAGGTGCACCGCGCACGCGTGTTCGACAAGATGCTGGTCAAGAGCGCGGTCGAGCTGGCCAAGGCGCTGGCCACGCTGGGCAAGCGCTGAGACGGCGCGAAGGCATCCCCCATGGCCGGCGAATTCGAGCTCATCCAGCGCCACTTCACCCGCCCGGTGCGCCGCGCCGTGCTCGGCGTGGGCGACGACTGCGCGCTGCTGGCCGTGGCGCCCGGGCAGCAACTGGCGGTGTCGTCCGACATGCTGGTCGAAGGCCGTCACTTTCTCAGCACCGTGGCGCCCGAGCGGCTGGGCCACAAGGCGCTGGCCGTCAACCTGAGCGACCTCGCGGCCTGCGGCGCCGAGCCGCTGGCCTTCACGCTGGCGCTGGCGCTGCCGCGCGGCGACGACGCCTTCGCCGCCGGTCTGGCGCGCGGCCTGTTTGCGCTGGCCGATGCCCACGGCATCGAACTCGTGGGCGGCGACACCACCGCCGGCCCGCTGAACCTGTGCCTCACCGTGATGGGCCAGGTGCCGGCCGGGCAGGCGCTGCTGCGCAGCGGCGCACGCGCGGGCGACCGGCTCTGGGTAAGCGGCACGCTGGGCGACGCGCGGCTGGCGCTGGAGGTCTTCCGCGGCACGGTGGCGCTGCCCGGCGAGGGCTTCGAGACGGTGCGCCGCGCGATGGAGCTGCCGCAGCCGCGCGTGGCGCTGGGTCTGGCGCTGCGCGGCGTGGCCACGAGCGCCATCGACCTGTCGGACGGCCTCGTCGGCGACCTCGGCCACGTGCTCGCGCGCTCGGGCGTGGGCGCCGTGGTCGACGTCGACGCGCTGCCGCGCAGCGCCGTGCTGGCGGCGATGCCGATGGCGCTGCAGCACCGCTGCCTGCTGGCCGGTGGCGACGACTACGAGCTGCTGTTCAGCGCTCCCGCCGCGCACGACGAGGCCATGCGCGCCGCGGGCCGGCAGGCCGGCGTGGCCGTCACGCCCGTCGGCCGCATCGAGGCCGCGCCGGGGCTGCGGCTCGTCGATGGCGCCGGCCGCGCGGTGGCGTTCACCGAACGTGCCTTCGACCACTTCGCCTGAGCATGGCTGCCGCCGGCGGTGCCCGCTTCATGGTGCGCGACCCGGCGCACTGGGTGGCCTATGGCTTCGGCAGCGGCCTCGCGCCCAGGGCGCCGGGCACGGTGGGCACACTGTGGGGCTGGGTGAGCTTCCTTGCGCTCGACCCCTGGCTGGGTGCCGCGGGCTGGGCCGTGGTCATCGTCGCGGCGCTGATCGTCGGCCAATGGGCCTGCACGCGCACCGCGCGCCACCTGGGCGTGGCCGACCCCGGCGCCATCGTGTGGGACGAGATCGTCGCCTTCTGGATCGTGCTGTGGGTGGTGATGCCGGCGCCGTGGTGGATGCAGCTCGTGGCCTTCGGGCTCTTCCGCTACTTCGACGCCGTCAAACCCGGGCCGGTGGCCTGGGCCGACCAGGGCTTCAAGCGCCGCGTGGTCGAGGGCCAGCCCGAGCCCATCGGCCACTCCCAGGGTTTCGGCATTCTGTTCGACGATCTCGTGGCCGCGGGGTGCACGCTGCTGCTGCTCGCCCTGGGCCTCACGCTGGGGAGGTTGCTTTGGAGCTTCTGAGCTTTGCCCCGGCCGTCGGGCGGCTGGCCGGCCTGCTGGCGGCGCACGGCGAGCGCATCGCCACCGCCGAGAGTTGCACTGGCGGGCTCGTCGCCGCCGCGTGCACGGCACGCGCCGGCTCCAGCGACTGGTTCGAGCGCGGCTTCGTCACCTACAGCAACGAGGCCAAGACCGAGCTGCTGGGCGTGGACGCGGCCCTGCTCGCCGCGCACGGCGCGGTCAGCGAGGCGGTGGCACGCGCCATGGTGGCCGGCGCGCTGGCGCGCTCGCGCGCCACGCTGGCGGTGGCGGTCACGGGCATCGCGGGCCCGGGCGGCGCGGTGCCCGGCAAGCCGGTGGGCACGGTCTGGCTGGCCTGGGGCCGGGGCGGCGCGCTGCAGGCCGAGCGGCTGCAGCTCGGCGGCGACCGCGACGCCGTGCGCGGTGCCACGGTGGCGCAGGCGCTGCAGCGGCTGGCCGAGGCCGCATCCACACCCCGTGCTGCGCCGTGATGCGCGTGCTGCTGACCGGCCGCTTCGACAGCGGCGAGCGCGAGGCCTGGGCTGCTGAGCTCGCGCGCCAGATGCCCGCGGTGCAGTGGCTGGGCGACGCCGAAGCCGACGCCTCACCGGCCGGCATCGCTGCCGCGGTGGTGGCCAACCCGGCGCCCGGACGGCTGGCGCGGCTGCCCGATCTGCGTCTGATCCAGAGCCTGTGGGCTGGCGTCGACAAGCTGCTGGCCGACCCCACGCTGCCGCCCCAGGTGCCCGTCGCGCGCATGGTGGACCCGGCGATGAACGCCGCGATGGCCGAGACGGCGCTGTGGGCTGTGCTGGCGCTGCACCGCGGCTTCTTCGCCTACCAGGCGCAGCAGCGGCAGGGCCTGTGGCAGCCGCTGCCGCAGCGGCGCGCCGACGAGGTGCCGGTGCTGGTGCTGGGGCGGGGCCAGATGGGCAGCACCGCGGCGGCGCGCATCGCCGCGATGGGCTATCCCGTGCAGGCCTGGGGCCGCGGCCAGGGCGGGCTGTTGGCGCCCCTGCGCGGGGCGCAGATCGTCGTCAACCTGCTGCCGCTGACGCCGCAGACCCACGGCCTGCTCGACGCGCGCGCCTTCGCGGCGCTGCCGCGCGGCGCCGCGCTGGTGAACCTGGCGCGCGGCGCGCACGTGGTCGATGCCGAGCTGCTGGCCGCGCTCGACAGCGGCCACCTCGCCCACGCCGTGCTCGACGTCTTCCGCACCGAGCCGCTGCCGGCCGCGCACCCGTTCTGGGCGCACCCGCGCGTGACGGTGCTGCCGCACGCCGCCGCCGCCACCGACCCGCGCAGCGCCGCCGCCGTGGTGGCGGCCAACCTGCGCGCGCTGGCCTGCGGCGCGCCCATCGCCCACCTCGTTGACCGCTCGCGCGGTTACTGACCGGATACCCACCCCCATGGACCTCACCCGCTTCCCCCGCCGCCGCTACACCGAGGGCGCCACGCCGATCGAGCCCCTGCCGCGCTTCAGCGCCGCGCTCGCCGCCACCTGCCCCGGCGGCCGCGGCCCCGAGGTGTGGATCAAGCGCGACGACCTGCTGGGCCTGGCGCCCGGCGGCAACAAGACGCGCAAGCTCGAGTTCCTGGTGGCCGACGCGCTGGCCCAGGGCTGCGACACGCTGGTGACCTGCGGCGCACCGCAGAGCAACCACTGCCGCATCACGCTGGCCGCGGCGGTGAAGGAGGGCCTGCAGTGCCGTTTCGTCATCGAGGAGCGCGTGCCCGGCAGCTTCGACCCCGAGGGCGGCGGCAACCACTTTCTGTTCCGGCTGCTGGGCGTGCAGGCGATCACCGTCGTGCCGGCCGGCACCGACATGGCGTCGGCCATGCAGCGCGTGGCCGACGAGGTCGCGGCGCTTGGCCGCAAGGCCTACGTCATCGCCGGTGGCGGCAGCAATGCGCTGGGGGGTCTGGGCTATGTGGCCTGTGCGCAGGAGCTGCAACAGCAGCTGTTCGAGCGCGGCCTCACCATCGACCACCTCGTGGTGGGCAGCGGCAGCTCGGGCACGCACGGCGGCCTGGTGGCCGGCTTCCTGGGCAGCCACCTCGGCATCCCGATCACCGGCATCGGCGTCAGCCGCGACCCCGCCCAGCAGCAGCCCCTGGTGCTGAAGGAGGCGCAGGCGGTGTGCGATCTGCTGGGCTTGCCCCTGACCGTGCGGCCCGACGACGTGCGCTGCATCGGCGGCTACTGGCAGCCCAAGTACTCGGTGCCCAACGCGCGCATGGTCGAGGCGGTGCAGCTGCTGGCACGCACCGAGGCCATCCTGCTCGACCCCGTCTACACCGGCAAGGTGATGGCCGGGCTCATCGGCCTGGCGCGCGAGGGCGTGTTCAAGCCCGGCGAGCGCGTGCTGTTCCTGCACACGGGCGGCATGAGCTCGCTGTTCTCCTACCAGCGCGTGGTGCTGGGGCAGGACGCGGTGGCACCCTGAGAAGGTGTCTACGCGCCCGCCTCAGGCGCTGAGCGCCAGGCGCACGCGGCGGCCCTTGCGCGATGAAGTCGCGGGGGCCGCAGCCTCCAGCATCGACAGCAGCCAGCGCCGCAGCGCGCTCCAGCCATCCACGGGCCAGCCGGCATGCGGCAGGCCCTTGCAGATGCCGTCGACGATGGCCGCGGCATCGAGCAGCGCGGCCACCTGGTGCTCGGCCAGCAGCGGCGCCACGCGCTCCAGCGCGCGCTGCCGCGTACCCCAGACGCGCGCCTCCTGGATGGCCATGCCGATGGGCCGGCCCTCGCGCAGCGCGGCCGTCACGCGCGCCAGCGCGCGCACGTCTTCGGCCAGCAGCCAGTGCACGCGCACCGCGGCCTCGCCCTCGGCGCGCAGGCCGTCGAGCATGCGCAGTGCGCGCGCCACCTGGCCGCCCCACACGGCCTCGGAGAGCTGGGCCACGTCGTACCGCGCGACGTTCAGCACCGCCGCTTCCACCTGCTCATAGCGCAGCTCGCCGGGGCCGTGCAGCAGCGCCAGCTTCTGCAGCTCCTGGTGCGCGGCCAGCAGGTTGCCCTCGACGCTGTCGGCAAAGAAGGCCAGTGTGCGCTGGCCTTCGTCGCCGGGCACGACCTTCTGCTGCTGGCGCGCCATGCGCTGCGCCAGCCAGGCCGGCAGCGCATGGCGCGGCACCGGCTCGACCTTGATGGCGGCCCCGGCGCCGTCGAGCGCGGCGAACCATGCACTCTTCAGGCCCTGGCCGTCGAGGCCGGGCAGCGTCACCAGGGTCAGCACGTCGTCCGAGAGGTGCCGGACATAACGCTGCAAAGCCTCGGAGCCGTCCTTGCCCGGCTTGCCCGAGGGGATGCGGATCTCGATCAGCTGCCGGTCGGCGAACAGGCTCATCGCCTGCGCGGCGCCGACCACGGCGCTCCAGTCAAAGTGCGCGCCGGCCACGGTGAACACCTGGCGCTCGGTGTAGCCGGCCGCACGCGCGGCGGCGCGGATGGTGTCGGCCGCCTCCTGGGCCAGCAGCGGCTCATCGCCGTGGACCACGTAAAGCCGCTTCAGGCCGCGGGCCAGCGCGGCGTCGAGGGCGTCGGCGCGGATCTGCATGGCCCACGCTCCTAGGCGCTACACGACGATGCTGGCCAGCCGGCGCAGCACCTGCCGCACGAGGTCGGTCTGCATCTCGCGGTAGAGCTCGGCTTCCTCGTGGGCCTTGGCCAGCGCCGCGGCCTCGCGGGTGGACAGGTCGCGCGCCGCCCTCAGATCGACACGCGGGATCAGCAGCCGACCGCCCGGCGTGCGGGCGCTGAACTGCAGGCTCAGGCGCAGCTGCACCTCGCGCACCTGGGCAGCGGCGGTGCTGGCAACGACGCCCTTGTCGCGCAGGTCTTCGTGTGCCTCAAGCACGACCTCGGCGCGATCGGGCGAGGGCAGCACCTGCACCTGTTCACGCAGAGCCCGCGCCAGCTCGGCCGCCAGTGGGCTGCGCGGCGCAAAGCCCACCAGCGCGATGGAGCGGAACGCCAGCTTCGGCGGCTGCCGGCGCGCAAAGCCGCAGCCGGCCAGCAGCGCCGCCGCAGCCGGCACGGCCAGCAGTTGCCGTCTAGACGACGACATTCACCAACCGGCCCGGCACGACGACGACCTTCTTCGCCGCCTGGCCCTCGCTGAACTTCGCGAACTCGGCACTGGCCAGCGCTGCGGCTTCAATGGCGGCGCGGTCGGCGCGGGCCGGCACGCGCAGCGCGCCGCGCAGCTTGCCGTTGACCTGCAGCACCAGCTCGATCTCGTCCTGCACCAGCGCGGCCTCATCGACGGCGGGCCAGGGCGCCTCGTGCAGTACGCCCAGCGCGGCCTCGAAGCCCAGCGCCGTCCACAGGC
>JAUMBF010000118.1:0-5629 GCA_032115875.1 Rubrivivax sp. | reverse complement strand
TGGTCTGGATGTGGAAGAAGTTGCGCGGCAGCTGCCTGTAGCTGCGCAGCTCCTGGCGGGCGATGTCGGTGATGACCTCTTCGCTCGTGGGCTGGATCACGAAGTCGCGCTGGTGGCGGTCCTTCACACGCAGCAGTTCGGGGCCGTAGGCCTGGAAGCGGCCGGTCTCCATCCACAGCTCGGCAGGCTGCACCACAGGCATCAGCAACTCCACGGCGCCGGCACGCACCATCTCCTCGCGGATGATGGCCTCGACCTTGCGGATCACGCGCAGGCCCAGCGGCATGTAGCTGTAGATGCCCGCGCCGAGCCGCTTGATGAAGCCGGCGCGCATCATCAGCCGATGGCTGGCGACCTCTGCGTCGGAGGGCGCTTCCTTGAGGGTGGAGATGAAGGTCTGGGAGGCTTTCATGAGGCTCTTCGGGTGGGCAGGGTGCGTCGGCCCTGCCGGGCAAGCACCCTACCAGCGCCAAAGCCGCCTGCTGACTGCATGCCGGCAGCGCTTGCGGGTTTCCCGGGTTCCGGGGCCGCACCGATGCAGTGCAATAATGAAATCAGTCACAAATCGGGGTTCATTATGCTCGACCGGGAAGGCTTCAGGCCCAACGTCGGCATCGTTCTGCTGAACTCGCGCAATCAGGTGTTCTGGGGCAAACGCCTCCGCACACACTCTTGGCAGTTCCCGCAGGGCGGCATCAAGCATGGCGAGACGCCGGAGCAGGCCATGCTGCGCGAGTTGCACGAGGAAGTCGGCTTGCGACCCGATCACGTGCAGATCATCGGGCGCACGCGCGACTGGTTGCGCTACGAGGTGCCCGACCACTTCATCCGCCGGGACGCACGCGGGCACTACCGGGGCCAGAAGCAGATCTGGTTCCTGCTGCGCCTGCTGGGCCGCGACAGCGACATGAACCTGCGCGCCACCGATCACCCCGAGTTCGACGCTTGGCGCTGGAACGACTACTGGGTGCCGCTGGACATGGTCATCGAGTTCAAGCGCGGCGTCTATGAGCTGGCGCTGACCGAGCTGGCCCGCTACCTGCCGCGCACCAACCACCACAACCGTTACCTGAGGACCGGGCTGCGGGCGCAGCGGCAGGGAGCCGAGACGCGCACCAACGCCCCGTCGCCGGTGCCCGAGGGCGGCGAGCACACGGGTTGATCAGCCGGTCAGCACCAGGTTGTCGCGGTGGATCAGCTCGGGCTCGTTGGCATAGCCCAGCAGCGCCTCGATCTGCGAGCTGGGTTTGCGCGCGATCAGGCGCGACTCGGTTGACGAGTAGTTGGCCAGCCCGCGAGCGATCTCCAGGCCGGCGCCCTGCATGCGCACCGCGATCACGTCGCCGCGCGCGAACTCGCCCTCGACCTCGTGCACGCCGATGGGCAGCAGGCTCTTGCCCTCGTCGCGCAGCTTGGCCACCGCACCGGCGTCCACGCGCACGGCGCCACGCAGCTGCAAGTGGTCGAGCATCCACTGCTTGCGCGCCGCCAGCTTGGCGGTGCCGGCTACCAGCGCGCTGCCGATGGCCTCGCCCGCAGCCAGGCGCAGCAGCAGGTCGCGCTCGCGGCCCCAGGCGATGATGGTGCTGGTGCCGCTGCGGGCCGCACGCTTGGCTGCCAGCACCTTGGTGAGCATGCCCCCGCGGCCGATGGCGCTGCCGGCACCGCCGGCCATGGCCTCCAGAGCCGGATCACCGGCGATGGCCCTGTCGATGAAGCGGGCCGCCGGATCCTTGCGCGGGTCGGCGCTGAAGAGGCCACGCTGGTCGGTGAGGATCACGTAGGCATCGGCGTCCACCAGGTTGGCGACCAGCGCGCCCAGCGTGTCGTTGTCGCCGAACTTGATTTCGTCGTTGACGACGGTGTCGTTCTCGTTGATCACCGGGATCACGCCCAGGGCCAGCAGCGTGAGCAGCGTCGAGCGCGCGTTGAGGTAGCGCTCGCGGTCGGCGAGGTCGGCGTGCGTCAGCAGCACCTGGGCGCTTGACATGCCCTGTTCGCGCAGCCGCGACTCGTACATCTGCACCAGGCCCATCTGACCCACGGCGGCCGCGGCCTGCAGCTCGTGCAGCTGCTTCGGGCGCGTGGCCCAGCCCAGGCGCTTCATGCCCTCGGCAATGGCGCCGCTGGACACCATGACCAGCTCCCGCCCCTGGCGTGCCAGCGCGGCCAGCTGGCGCGACCAGTTGTCAATGGCCTCGGCATCGACACCCCGGCCCTCGTTGGTGACGAGGCTGGAGCCTACCTTGACGACGATGCGGCGGGCCGACAGCAGCACGCTCATCGTGCAACCCCGTCGTCTTGAAGCCTGCCCTCCAAGGCCGGCGGCGGCGCATCGAAACGCAGGTCGGGCGCGGGCGGGGGCGGCGGCAGCTGCTCGGCGACGAAGTTCTGGATCTTTTCCAGCAGCGGCTGCAGCCCGTCACGCGCCAACGCCGAGATGGCGAACACCGGGCCCTTCCAGCGCAGGCGCTTGACGCAATCCTTGACACGCGCCTCGCGCTCCTCGGGCGGCACCATGTCGAGCTTATTGAACACCAGCCAGCGCGGCTTGGCATGCAGCGCGGGGTCGTACTTCTTCAGCTCGGCGACGATGGCCTTGGCCTGGGCGACAGGGTCGACGCTGTCGTCGAAGGGCGCCATGTCCACGATGTGCAGCAAGAGGCGCGTGCGCTGCAGGTGGCGCAGGAACTGGTGGCCCAGGCCCGCGCCTTCGCTGGCGCCCTCGATCAGGCCCGGGATGTCGGCGATGACAAAGCTGCGCTCCGGCCCCACGCGCACCACGCCCAGGTTGGGGTGCAGCGTGGTGAACGGGTAGTCGGCGATCTTGGGCCGCGCGTTGCTGACGGCCGCGATGAAGGTGCTCTTGCCCGCGTTGGGCATGCCCAGCAGACCCACGTCGGCCAGCACGCGCAACTCGAGCTGCAGCTTGAAGGCCTCACCGGGCCAGCCCGGCGTCTTCTGGCGCGGGCTGCGGTTGGTGCTGCTCTTGAAGTGCAGGTTGCCGAAGCCGCCGTCACCGCCCTTGGCCAACAGCACGCGCTGGCCGTGCTGCAGCAGCTCGGCCATCGTCTCGCTGGTGTCGGCATTGCGGATGATCGTGCCCACCGGCATGCGCATCTCGATGTCGGCGCCGGCGGCGCCGAACTGGTCGGAGCCGCGACCGGGCTCTCCGTTCTTGGCGTCGAAGCGGCGCGTGTAGCGGTAATCGATGAGCGTGTTGATGTTCTGGTCGGCCAGCGCGAAGACGCTGCCGCCGCGGCCGCCGTCACCGCCGTTGGGGCCGCCGAAGGGGATGAACTTCTCGCGCCGGAAGCTCACGCAGCCGGCCCCGCCGTGGCCGGCCGAGATGTCGATGGTGGCTTCGTCGAAGAACTTCATGGTGCGGAGGCCTCAACGAAGAAGCCCCGGCGGGCCGGGGCTTCGCAGCATGGAAGCGTGACGCTCAGGCCGCCGTGACGAACACCGTCTGGCGCTTCAGCTCGCCCTTGGTGTCGAACGACACCGTGCCGTCGACCAGCGCGAACAGTGTGTGGTCGCGGCCCATGCCCACGCCACGGCCGGCGTGAAACTTGGTGCCGCGCTGGCGCACGATGATCGCGCCGGCGCTGACGGCCTGACCGCCGTAGACCTTGACGCCGAGCATCTTCGGCTGCGAATCGCGGCCATTGCGGGTGGAGCCGCCGCCCTTTTTCTGTGCCATGGTGAGTGCTCCTTAACCGTTGACCGCAGCAATCTGCAGCTCGGTGTAGGTTTGGCGGTGGCCGCCGTGCTTCTGATAGTGCTTGCGGCGACGCATCTTGAAGATGCGCACCTTGTCGTGCTTGCCGTGGGCCACGACCGTGGCCTTGACGCTGGCACCCGCGACCCAGGGTGTGCCCACCTTGAGCCCGGCACCCTCGCCGACGGCGAGAACCTGCTCGATGGTGATCTCCTGGCCCACGTCCGCAGCAATCTGTTCTACCTTGATCTTTTCGCCGGCAGCGACCTTGTATTGCTTGCCACCGGTTTTTATGACCGCGTACATGTGGAGGACCTTTCAGTAAAGCTCTGCGCTTGGCGCAGAGCCTTTGAATATAGCACGACGCCGGATCCTGCAGCCGGTCAGCCGCCAGGCGCCGCGCTTGGCGGAACGGCCGGCCTGGCGGACTTCCTATAATCAGGGCTTGCAGTTGTCATCCGCCGTGCTGAACGCCACCGTCCCCGTCATCGCTGCCGCCGACCCGCTGGACACGGCGATGCGGAGGGTCGATGAGATCATCCGCGAGCGGCTCGCGTCGCGCGTGGCGCTGGTCAACCAGATCTCTCAGTACATCGTCGGTGCCGGCGGCAAGCGCATCCGGCCGCGGCTGGTGTTGCTGTTCTCCGAAGCCCTGGGCTTCGACGGGCCCGAGCGCCATGAGCTTGCGGCCATCGTCGAGTTCATCCACACCGCCACGCTGCTGCACGACGACGTGGTCGACGAGTCGGCCTTGCGGCGCGGCCGCGCCACCGCCAATGCCATGTTCGGCAACGCTGCCAGCGTGCTGGTGGGCGACTTCCTTTACTCGCGCGCCTTCCAGATGATGGTGTCGGTCAACCGCATGCACGTGCTGCGCGTGCTGGCCGACGCCACCAACGTCATCGCCGAGGGCGAGGTGCTGCAGCTGATGAACATGCACGACCCCGATCTCACGATCGAGGACTATCTGCAAGTCATCCGCTTCAAGACCGCGAAGCTGTTCGAGGCCAGCGCGCGGCTGGGCGCCGTGGTGGCCGAAGCCTCGGCCGAGGTCGAGGAGGCCGCCGGGGCCTACGGCCGAGCACTGGGCACGGCCTTCCAGCTCGTCGACGACCTTCTTGACTACGAAGGCGACAGCCGCGAACTCGGCAAGAACGTCGGCGACGACCTGCGCGAGGGCAAGCCCACGCTGCCGCTGCTGCTGGCAATGGCGCGCGCCACGCCGGGTGAGCGGGACACCCTGCGCGAGGCGATCGAGCTCGGCGGCGAGCACCGGCTCGAAGAGATCCTGGCGATCGTGCGCCGCACGGGTGCGCTGCAGGGTACGCGCGAGGCCGCCCAGGCCGAGGCCGACTCGGCGCGCCTGGCATTGGCCAAGCTGCCGCCGTCGAGGGCCCGCGAGGCTCTGCTAGACTTGCTGGTTCGGGCGGTGAACAGGTCTTCCTGAGCACGGCGCCCGGAGCGGGGTGTAGCTTAGCCTGGTAGAGCGCTACGTTCGGGACGTAGAGGCCGGAGGTTCGAATCCTCTCACCCCGACCAGGAATTCTTCATCCAAGTCAAGCCTGAGGCCAGCCCGCGCAACGCGGACAACGCGCAAAAGAGCGCAAAACGGCCAAGCGGCTCCAAATCTGCTCCAGAAACGGTCGCGCGGGATGCTGCGCGCCCTTGCGTTTCGCTGCAAGGCGTTGCGCGCAACGAGGCTCCCAGAGCCCCTGCTGCCACACCACCAATGCGCCGCGCGTGACCCCGGTGTGTCTGGGGTCTGGGTTGGTCGGTCATCGCGTCGGCCTAATTCCGGCAGTTGCCGCGAAGCGATGACCTGATTCGCGAGTGCTGGCGCGGACTTGCGTTGTGTTGGCACACGCACCCGATGGGTGAAGCAAGACGCAAGGCGCTGGTGGCGCGGCA
>JAUMBF010000117.1:0-4527 GCA_032115875.1 Rubrivivax sp. | reverse complement strand
ACCAGCGCGCGCGGCAGGCCGGTCAGCTCGGCCACGCGGCGCGCAATGCGCGAGCGACCGCGCTCGGACAGCCGCGCGCCGGCCAGCAGCGCGGCGGCGTAGTCCTCGTGCACGAAGGCCTCGGCGGCTGCGCGCGCGGCCGCTGGCGACGCGGCCTGCGGCCCCGTGAGCAGCCCGTGGTACTGCGAGACGTTGGCGAAGGCCGGCAGGAACAGGGCGTAGGGCAAATCGTTGCCCGGCGCGAAGACGATGCTCTGCAGGTCCATCGCCAGTGAAACAAGGATGGCGCCGCTAACCGCCACGCCCAGCTCGTGCAGGTGGTTGGCGATACCGGCGCCGCGCGTGGTGCCGTAGCTCTCGCCGCACAGGTAGACCGGCGATCCCCAGCGGCCGTGCCGCGTGAGCCACAGGCGGATGACCTCGGCGAAGCACTCGATGTCGCCGTCGGTACCGAGCAGCTTCTTGCGCGCGTCGTCGTCGGCGCTGATCGACCAGCCGGTGTGCGGCGGGTCGATGAAGACGAGGTCGAAGTGCGCGAGCCAGGTGTGCGGGTTGTCCGACACGGCGTAGGGCGCGGCCGGCATGCTGGCGTCGTCGGGCACCACCACGCGCTGCGGGCCCAGGGCGCCCAGATGCAGCCAGATCGAGGCCGAGCCGGGCCCGCCGTTGAAGGCGAAGCACACGGGCCGCGGCGTGGGGCCGGCCACGGTGTAGGCGGTGGTCAGCACGGCGGCCTTGGGGTCCTGCGCACCCGGCTCCTTGCCGCCCAGCACGACGGGCAGGAACTCGGCCGTCACGGCGTAGTCCAGTGCCGCGCCGCCGGCCAGCACCACGCGGCCCGTGCTGCGTGCGGCCGGGGTCTTCAGCAGCTCGTCGAAGCGCGCTTTCTGGCGCTGCGCGGCGTCGGCGGACGGCGTTGCAGGGGGGTTGGCGGGCGGGGCGGGGGTGGTGGTCTCGGCCATGGGTGCGGGGCGGTCGTGGCGTGAAGCCCGCGACCATACCGCAGCAGCCCGGCCCGCTCGGTGTCAGGCCGCTGCCGCAGGGCCGATGAAGCCGGCGTAGCGCGCCAGGTCGACGTTGCCGCCGCTGACGATCACGCCCACGCGGCGGCCGCGCGCGGCCACCACGCCCTCCAGCAGCGCCGCGGCGGCGAGGCAGCCGGTGGGCTCCACCACCAGCTTCATGCGCTCGGCAAAGAAGCGCATCGTGCGCACCAGCTGCTCGTCGGAGACGGTGACGATGCCCTTCACCAGCCGCTGGATGACGGGAAAGGTGAGCGTGCCGCTGTGCTGCGTCTGCGCGCCGTCGGCGATGGTCTTGGGGGTGTCGATGTGCACGATGCGGCCCAGCGCAAGGCTCTGCTGCGTGTCGTTGCCGGCCTCGGGCTCGACGCCGATGACCTCGATGCCCGGGCTTTGCGCGTGCGCGGCCACGGCGCAGCCCGAGACCAGGCCGCCGCCGCCCACGCACACCAGCAACAGGTCCAGCGGGCCGGTGTCCTGCAGCAGCTCCAGCGCCGCGGTGCCCTGCCCGGCCATCACGTGCGGGTGGTCGTAGGGCGGGATCAGCGTCATGCCGCGCTCGCCGGCCAGGCGGCGGCCGATGGCCTCGCGGTCCTCGGTGTAGCGGTCGTAGAGCACGACCTCGCTGCCGGTCTGGCCCTCCTGGTAGCCGCGCGTAGCCGCCAGTTTGGCCGCCGGCGAATCGTGCGGCATCACGATGACCGAGGGCATGCCCAGCATCCGCGCCGACAGTGCGATGGCCTGCGCGTGGTTGCCCGACGAGAACGCGATCACGCCGCGGCGGCGCTGCTCGGGCGTGAACTGCGCCAGCGCGTTGTAGGCGCCGCGGAACTTGAACGCGCCCATGCGCTGGAAGTTCTCGCACTTGAAGAACACCTGCGCGCCACTGCGCTCGTCGGCCGTGCGGCTGGTGAGCACGGGCGTGCGGATGGCGTGGCCCTGGAGGCGGCGCGCGGCGGCCTCGACGTCGGCGGCGGTGATGGCCAGCCCGTTCATGCGGCAGGCACCGTGTCGGGGCCCTGGAAGCCGCCGCGCCGGAAGGTCAGCACCAGGGTGTCGCGGTGGCTGGGCACGCCGGCCTGCACGGGCTGGATCGGCGTGGACTCGTGGATCACGCGCTCGTCGTCGAGCAACAGCACGCTCCAGGGCTCGGCCAGCTGGAAGCGCACGCCTTGCGGGCCGCGGGCGTCGAACACGCGCGTCTCGCCGCCGCGCACGTTGGTGCGCGCCACCAGCACCACGGCGACGAGATCGACGCCGTCGCGGTGCGCGCCCTCGGGTGTGGGGCGGCCGATGCCCTCGTCGGCATCGATGCGGAAGGGGTGCGCCTCCACGTGCCAGGGCTGCGCGCCCCGCAGCGCGCTGGCCACGCCGCCCAGCGCGGACAAGAGGCGCTGCCAGTCGGCATCGGCAGCCCAGGCGGCCGGCAGCGGCTCGAAGTGGCGCTCGATGCCGCCGTGCAGCGCGTTGTAGTCCAGCGGCTGCCAATGCGACCGGTGGGGAACGGCTTGAATCCGGGCACCGTCAACCACGAAGCAGCCATGGCGCCGACGCCGGTAGCGGCCGCCGTCGCGCAGATAGCGGTCGGGCGGCAGATCGTCCCAGGCCGGCAGCCAGCGCGCCAACGGCGCGTCGTCGATGCCGGCCAGCCGCAGCAGGCAGGCGCGGTCGAGCACGGCCCAGCCGGCAGCGGCGAGCTGGGCGTGCAGGTCGGGCAAGGCGGTCAAGGGCGGGGGCGGGTGCATGGCACGGGTCGTGCGGGCGGCGAGGCCTGCATTCTGGGGCAGTCTTCCCATTCGGTCGCAAGCCAGCCCGGGGCGGACACGGGCGCGCCGCGCAGGGCGAGCCACAATCCGAAGCTTCTGCCCGCTTCGCGATGCCCGTGACACCAGCCCCCGCCGCCAAGCCCAATCCGCTGCTCGAGGTCGGCATCACCGTCCTGCTGCCGGCCGTGATCCTGATGCAGCTCAGTGCCCCCGAGCGGCTCGGCCCGCTTCGTGCGCTGCTGCTGGCGCTCGCGTTCCCGCTCGCCTGGGGGCTGTGGGACGCCGTCAAGCGGCGCAAGCTCAGCTGGCTGGCCGTGCTGGGCGTGGTCAGCACGCTGCTCACCGGCGGCATCGGCCTGCTCAAGCTCGACGCCGGCTGGCTGGCCGTCAAGGAGGCCGCGGTCCCGGGGCTGATCGGCCTGGTGATCCTGGGCTCGGTGTGGGCACGCCGGCCGCTCATCCACCTGCTGGTGTTCAACGCGGCGCTGTTCAACATCGAGCGCGTCACGACCGCACTGCGCGAGCGCGGCAACGAGCGCGCCTTCTCGACCTGCCTGCGGCAGGGTACCGTGATGCTGGCCGCCACCTTCTTCTTCTCGGCCGGGGCCAACTACCTGCTGGCGCGCTGGGTGGTCAACAGCCAGGCCGGCACCGAGGCCTTCAACCAGGAGCTCGGGCGGCTCACCCTGCTGAGCTACCCCGTCATCGCAATCCCGTCGATGCTCATGATGATGGCGCTGATGTGGTGGCTGGCCCGTCAGGCCAAGGCGCTGACCGGGCTGGGCATGGGCGACATGCTGCACCAGGCTTGAGCGCTGCTGCCCCCTGCGCCTACACGATGAGGGGCTCGGGCTCCAGGCGGATGCCGAAGCGGCCGTAGACGCTTTCCTGGATGGCCCGTGCGAGCATCACCACCTCGGCGCCGCTGGCGCCCCCGCGGTTGACGAGCACCAGCGCCTGTTTCTCGTAGACAGCGGCGCGGCCCACGCTCTTGCCCTTCCAGCCGCAGGCGTCGATCAGCCAGCCGGCGGCCAGCTTGCAGCGTCCGTCGGGCAGCGGGTAGTGCACGACCTCGGGGTCACGGCCGATGATGTCTCGGCACTGCTCGGCGCTGACCACGGGGTTCTTGAAGAAGCTGCCGGCGTTGCCGATGACGGCCGGGTCGGGCAGCTTGGCGCGGCGGATGGCGCAGACCCAGTCGAACACGGTGGCTGCGTCAGGGTGGGTGATGCCGGACTCGGCGCGCTTGCGTTCCAGGTCGAGGTAGCCCAGCACCGGCTGCCAGGGCCGCGGCAGGCGCAGACGCACGCGCGTGATCACGCTCTTGCCGGCCAGGCCGCCAAAGCCCGCGTGCTTGAACACGCTGTCGCGGTAGCCAAAGCGGCAGGCCGCTGCATCCAGCGTGACGCTGCGGCCGGTGACGAGGTCGACCGCGTCCAGCGAGTGGAAACGGTCCTTCAATTCGACGCCGTAGGCGCCGATGTTCTGCACCGGCGCGGCGCCCACCGTGCCCGGGATCAGCGCCAGGTTCTCCAGGCCCGGCCAGCCCTGGGCCAGTGTCCAGGCCACGGTGTCGTGCCAGCTCTCGCCGGCTCCGGCCTCCACCACCCAGGCGTCGGGCTGTTCAGCCACCAGACGCCAACCGCGCACCTCGAGCTTGAGCACCACGGCGTCGAGGTCCTGGGTGAGCACGAGGTTGCTGCCGCCGCCGAGCACGAACTTCGGCGCGCGACCCCAGT
>JAUMBF010000116.1:0-37267 GCA_032115875.1 Rubrivivax sp. | reverse complement strand
CGGGCGGCAGCGAGCTTGGGGGCTCATGTCAGACCGCCATGACCTCGGCTTCCTTGCCCTGCACCAGCTTGTCGATCTGCGAGATCGTGCCGTCGGTCAGGCGCTGCACCTCGTCCTGGGCTCGCCGCTCGTCGTCCTCCGACACGGCCTTGTCCTTGAGCAGCTTCTTCAGGTGCTCGTTGGCCTCCCGGCGCACGCTGCGCACGGCGATCTTGGCCTCTTCGCCGGCATGGCGCACGACCTTCGTCAGCTCCCGGCGGCGCTCCTCGGTGAGGGCCGGCATCGGCACACGCAGCAGGTCGCCCTGGGCGCTCGGGTTCAGGCCGAGGTCGCTCTCGCGGATGGCCTTCTCGATCTTCGCTCCCAGCCCCTTCTCCCAGGGTTGCACGCTGATCGTGCGCGCATCGAGCAGCGACACGTTGGCCACCTGGCTGATGGGCACCATCGAGCCGTAGTAGTCGACGTGCACCTGATCGAGCAGGCCCGGGTGGGCGCGACCCGTACGGATCTTGTGCAACTCGTTCTTGAAGGCCTCGATGGACTTGGCCATCTTGGTTTCGGCGGTCTTCTTGATGTCGGCGGGCGTCATGCGCGGACTCCTCCTCAGACGTGCACCAGCGTGCCCTCGTCCTCGCCGCGCACCACGCGCTGCAGCGCGCCGGGCTTGACGATCGAAAACACCTTGATCGGGAGCTTCTGGTCGCGGCACAACGCGAAGGCCGTGGCGTCCATCACCTGAAGGTTTCTCGCGATCGCCTCGTCGAAGCTGATGCGCGGGTACAGCGTGGCCGTCGGGTCCTTCTTGGGATCGGCGGAGTAGACGCCGTCGACCTTGGTGGCCTTGAGCACGACCTCGACACCCATCTCGGCGCCGCGCAGCGCCGCGGCCGTGTCGGTGGTGAAGAAGGGGTTGCCGGTCCCGGCGGCGAACACGACGACCTTGCCTTCCTCGAGGTACTGCAGCGCCTTCGGCCGCACGTAGGGCTCGACGACCTGCTCGATGCCGATGGCCGACATCACGCGGGCCGTGATGCCTTCCTGCCGCATCGTGTCGGCCAGTGCCAGAGAGTTCATCACCGTCGCAAGCATGCCCATGTAGTCGGCGGTGGCGCGGTCCATGCCCACCGAGCCGCCAGCCACGCCGCGGAAGATGTTGCCGCCGCCGATGACGACAGCCACCTGCACACCGAGGTCGGTAATGCTCTTGACCTCTTGCACCATGCGCACGATCGTCGCGCGGTTGATGCCGTAAGCGTCGTCACCCATCAGGGCTTCGCCGGAGAGCTTGAGGAGGATGCGCTGGTAGGCCGGCATTCGGCTTGTCGACGGAGCTGCGGGTGAAGATGGAGTGTAAGGCGCGGGGCCTCGGTGCCCGCCTGCCTCGGCGGGGAATCGGCCCCCGGCGAAACCCGCAGGAGCAGCCCGGAGAACGAGCCTATTGCCCCTTGGCCGCTGCGACCTGCGCCGCCACTTCGGCGGCGAAGTCGTCGACCTTCTTCTCGATGCCCTCGCCCACCACATACAGCGTGAAGCCGGTCACCTTGGTGGCCTTCTCCTTGAGCATCTGCTCGACAGTCTGCTTGTCGTTCTTGACGAAGGGCTGGTTCAGCAGCGAAACCTCCTTCAGGAACTTCTGCACCGCGCCCTCCACCATCTTGGCGATGATCTCGGCCGGCTTGCCGCTCTCGGCGGCCTTCTCGGCAGCGATGCGGCGCTCGACCTCGATCAAGTCAGCCGGCACGTCGGCGGTGGACAGCGCCTTGGGCTTCATCGCGGCCACATGCATGGCCACGTCCTTGGCGGCAGTCTCGTCGCCGGTGAACTCCACCACGACGCCAATGCGTGTGCCGTGGAGGTAGCTGGCGAGCAGTCCGCCAGCGGCGTAGCGCTTGAAGCGGCGGATCGACATGTTCTCGCCGATCTTGCCGATCAGGCCCTTGCGGACGTCCTCGACCGTAGGCCCGAAGCCGTCTTGAGACAGCGGCATCGCCGACAGCGCGGCCACGTCGGCCGGCGCGTGGCGGGCCACCAGCTCGGCCGTGCTGCGGGCGAAGGCCAGGAACGAGTCGTTCTTGCTGACGAAGTCGGTCTCGCAGTTGATCTCGACGATGGCGCCGGTGCTGCCGCTCACCGAGGCGGCGACGACGCCCTCGGCGGTGATGCGCGCAGCAGCCTTGCTGGCCTTGTTGCCGAGCTTGACGCGCAAGATCTCCTCGGCGCGGCCGAGATCGCCGTCGGCTTCGGTGAGCGCCTTCTTGCACTCCATCATCGGCGCGTCGGTCTTGGCGCGCAGTTCGGCCACCATGCTGGCGGTGATCGCGGGCATTGATTCTCTCCAGGAAGTAGAAAACGCAAGCGGCGGGCGTGGTGCGCCCGCCGCGGGCCGGTCGTGCGGATCAGGCCTCTTCGCGGACCTCGACGAACTCATCGCCGCCCGCAGCCGCCTGCACCACGTCAGCCGTGGCGTTGGCCTTGCCCTCGAGCACCGCGTCGGCCACCGCGCGCGCATACAGCGCGACGGCCTTGGCGGAGTCGTCATTGCCGGGGATCACGTAGTCGATGCCCTGCGGCGAGTGGTTGGTGTCGACGATGCCGATGACCGGGATGCCCAGCTTCTTGGCCTCGGCCACGGCGATCTTGTGGTAGCCGACGTCGATGACGAACATGGCATCGGGCAGCGCGCCCATGTCCTGGATGCCGCCGATGTCCTTCTCGAGCTTGACCAGCTCGCGGTCGAACAGCAGGGCCTCCTTCTTGATCATCTGCTCGATGCCACCCTCCTTGGTGGCCTGCATGTCCTTGAGCTTCTTCAGGGACCCCTTGACCGTCTTGAAGTTGGTCAGCATGCCGCCCAGCCAACGCTGGTCGACATAGGGCATGCCGCAGCGCTGGGCTTCCAGCGCGATCACCTCGCGCGCCTGACGCTTGGTGCCGATCATCAGGACGGTGCCGCGGCGGGCGCTGAGCTGACGAATGAACTTCATCGCCTCTTCGAAGAGCGGCTGCGTCTTCTCGAGGTTGATGATGTGGATCTTGTTGCGATGGCCGTAGATGTACGGTGCCATCCTGGGATTCCAGAAGCGCGTCTGGTGCCCGAAATGGACACCCGCTTCCAGCATTTCACGCATGGAGACGGACATGAGAACTCCGAAGGTTGGTTCTAGAATCCCGCCCTGTCATCGTGACGCGCTGCCGCAGACTTTGCAGCCTGTTGCGCTCCCCACAACACCTTGGTACGGACGGGTTCGCGATTTCGGGATCGGGCCGCATGGCGTTCGCCGTGCTGCAGCGCCGACCCCGGTGAGTGGCCCCGCACGAAACATGCGTCGAGGCAAAACCCAACGATGTTAGCACGCAGCGCAAGGCCGAAAGCCGGGCGCTTGATTGGCAGCAGCCCCCCCGCCGCACAAGTTCCTGGGCCGTGCGAGTAGCCGTCATTGGCGCCGGCCTGGCCGGCGTTACCACCGCCTACGAACTGTCCGCCGCCGGGCACCAGGTTGAGGTGTTCGAGCGCCGCAGCAGCGTCGCCGCCGAAGCCAGCTTCGCGCAGGCCGGCGTCATCGCACCTGCATGGGTGGAGCCTTTGGCCGGCTGCTCGCCGTGGCGCTTGGGCTTGGCCATGCCCACGCGCTGGGCCTGGCTGGGGCAGGCGATCGCGGCACATCGCGAGCGGCTGCTCGCGCCGCATCGCCTGGCTTTGCAGCGACTGGCGCTGGTCAGCCGGCAGCGCATGCTGGACCTGACGCGCGCGACCGAGCTCGACTTCGAACAGGCCGACGGCGTGCTCGTGCTGCTGCGCAATGAGCGCCAGCTGCGCGCCCACCGTGTCAGCCTCAGGCGCATGGCGGAGCTGGGGGTGGCCTTTGATCTGGTGGACGCCGAGCGCGCACGCCAGATTGAGCCGGCACTGAACCCGGCGCAGCCGCTGCGCGCGGCGATCCACCTGCCTCAGGACGCCGTGGGCAACGGTCGTCAGTTCGCACACCGCCTCAAGGCCGAGGCCGTGCGAAAGGGCGCGCACTTCCGCTTCGACACCGCCGTCAACACGCTGCGGCCGGGAACGCCCGTGACGCTGGTGCTGGCCGACGGCAGCGCGGTCGTCGCCGACTCGGTGGTGGTGTGCGCCGGTGTCGACGCCGCGCCGTTGCTGGCCCGGGCGGGGCTGCCCTTGCCGCTGCGCGCACTCTGGGGCGTTTCGGTGACGGCGCCTGTCAACCATGTTGACGGTCAGCTTCCGCAGGCTCCGCGCGCGGGGATCATCGACGTCGCCAGCGGCACGGTTATCTCGCGGCTGGGCCAGCGCGTGCGCGTCAGCGGCGGTCACTCGCTGGGCGGCACGGCCACCACGCCACCCCCCATGCAAACGCTGCGCGCCCTCTACCGCACGCTGGGCGACTGGTTCCCGGGCAGCGCCGTGATGCGAGAGGCCGTGCACTGGCGCGGCCCGCGGCCTGTGCTGCCCGACGGCATGCCGGCGATCGGTGCCAGCCGCCTGCCGGGCGTCTGGCTCAACGTCGGACACGGCGGGCATGGCTGGGCACTGGCTTGCGGCAGCGCGCGGCTGATCGCGGCCCAGTTGGCTGGTGAAGCCCCCGACGAGGCGCTGGCTCCGCTGTCCGCCTCGCGCCTTCGCTAAGGGCGTGCGCGGCCGCACAATGCCGGGATGAGCGGCGAACCCCTCGACACGGGCACGCTGGCGCGCGTCGGTGGTGTCCGCCATTGGCCGCTGCTGGATGCCGCTGCCGCTCGCGAGCACGAGGCGTCTGCACGCGCCGGGCACCCGGCCGGCACGCTGATGGCGCGCGCCGGGCTGGCCGTGGCTCGGTTGGCGCTGGCGCTGGCCCCGCACGGGCGACGCGTGGCCGTGTTGTGCGGGCCGGGCGACAACGGCGGTGACGGCCTCGTGGCCGCGCGCCACCTGCACGCCGCGGGCTGGGCGGTGCAGGTGCACCGCGCCCATTCAGCCCGGGCGCCGTCTGCCGACACCGCCGCCGCGCTGGCGGCGGCCCTGCAGGCTGGCCTCGAGCCGACACCCTGCCCGCTTCGGCTACCGCCTGTCGACCTCGTGATCGACGCCTTGCTCGGCCTGGGCAGCCAGCACGCGCCACGGGCCGATATCGCGCAAGCCATCGCCGCAGCACGGGCCAGCGCCGCGCCGGTGCTCGCCGTCGACTTGCCCAGCGGCCTGCACCCCGACACCGGCACCGTGCTCGGCGACGAGGCCATGGTGGCGACGGCCACACTGTGCGCTTTGTCACTGCGGCCAGGCTGCTTCACGCACCAGGGTCGCGACCATGCCGGCACCGTCTGGTTGGCCGACCTCGGCCACCCGCCCGGCGATGGCAGCGCCTGGCTGGCCGGCGCGCCTGAGCCGCCCGTGCGCCCGCACGCCAGCCACAAGGGGCACTATGGCGACGTGGTCGTCGTTGGCGGCGCTCCCGGCATGACAGGCGCCGCCGCGCTCGCCGCCGAGGCAGCGCTGGCCGCCGGCGCTGGCCGCGTGTTCGTGACACTGCTCGATACCGCGGGCGCCGCGCCCATGATGCGGCAGGAATTGATGCGCCGCGGGCTTGACGCGGCGACGCAACCGCAGGCCCTGCGCAGTGCCACCGTGGTCGCCGGTTGCGGCGGTGGCGACCGCATCGCGGCGCCCTTGCCGGCCCTGCTGGCACACGCTGCGCGGCTCGTGCTCGACGCCGACGCGCTGAACGCCGTGGCGACCGATCCTGCGCTTCGGCAGGCGCTGCGCGCCCGCGCCGAGCGGGGCCGGCCGACGCTGCTGACGCCGCACCCGCTCGAGGCGGCCCGCTTGCTGGGCAGCGACGCCACCTCTGTGCAGCGCAACCGATTCGACGCGGCGCGCGCGTTGGCGGCCGAGACCGGCGCTGCGGTGCTGCTCAAGGGCTCGGGCAGCGTGATCACCGCACCGGGCGGGCCGCTTGTCGTCAACCCCACCGGCAACGCCGCGCTGGCCACCGCCGGCACCGGCGATGTGTTGTCTGGCTGGGCAGGTGGCTGCTGGAGCGGCGCCCCCGATACCGAAGCCTCGACGGTGGGCGCGCAAGCCGCCTGGTACCACGGCGCCGCAGCCGATGCCTACGCGGCCGCGCACCCCGGGCGGCCGCTGCGCGCCGCCACGCTCATCGAACGCCTGCTCGAGTTGCGCTGACGCACCGCGGGCTTCAGCGCCGCGTTCGCGCCTTTGGCAACGCCCGCTGCGGCCCGGGCTTGCGCGAGTGCGCCGGCCGCCCGGTGCCTGCCCCGGCTGCGCCGGGGCCCGTTTTTGCGGCCTTGGCTGCGCCCCGGGCCAGTCGGTCGGCCTGCTTCACCGCAGCCAGCTCGGCTGCGGCAGTGTTGATCTTCTCGCCCGGTGCGCGCTCGGCCGCCGCGCCCTTGCTCCTTTGCGGCTGCCGCTCGCCCTCACCGTCACGCACCATGCGGAAGTCGATCTTGCGGCCGTCGAGGTCGACACGGCTGACCTGCACTCGCACCCGTGTGCCCATCGTGTAGCGCATGCCGGTGCGCTCGCCGCGCAGCTCCTGGCGAGCCTCGTCGAAGCGGTAGTACTCGCCGCCGAGCTCGGTGATGTGCACCAAGCCCTCGACGTACAGGGAATCGAGCGTCACGAACAGGCCGAAGCCCGCGACGCCGCTCACGGTGCCGGCGAACTCCTCGCCCAGGTGCTCTCGCATGTAGCGGCACTTGAGCCAGGCCTCGACGTCACGGCTGGCCTCGTCGGCACGGCGCTCGTTGGCGCTGCAGTGGCCACCAGCAGCCTCCCAGAGCTCCATGTCGCGGTTCATCGGCTTGGCCGCTGCGCGCAACGGCTTGCCGCGGCGCTGCTCGGGCTTGCGCGTCTTGGCGCTGCTGGCCAGGTGGTAGCGCTTGGCCGAAAGGATGGCCTTGATCACGCGGTGCACCATCAGGTCGGGGTAGCGGCGGATCGGGCTCGTGAAGTGCGTGTAGGCGCCGTAGGCCAGGCCGAAGTGGCCGTTGTTCGAAGCCGTGTAGATGGCCTGCTGCATCGAGCGCAGCAGCAGCGTGTGGATCTGCAGCGCGTCGGGCCGGCCCTGCACCGCCTCGGCGATGGCTGCCATCTCGGCCGGCGTGGGCTGCTCGGAGAGCGTGGCCGCCACGCCCAGCGACTTGAGCTGCGCCAGCAGTGCCTGGCGCTTCTCGGGCGTGGGGCCTTCGTGCACACGGTACAGGCAAGGGTGCTCGGCGCCGGCGATGTACTCGGCAGCGCAGACGTTGGCCGCGAGCATGGCCTCCTCGATGAGGCGGTGGGCGTCGGTGCGCGTCCGCGGCACGATCTTCTCGATGCGGCCCTGCGCGTCGCAGACGATCTGCGTCTCGGTGCTCTCGAACTCCATCGCGCCGCGCGTGGCGCGCTGCTTGAGCAGCGCGCGGTACACCTCGTGCAGGTGCAGCAGATGCGGCACGAGCTCGGCACGCTTGGCAGCCTCGGGGCCGCGGGTATTGGCCAGCACCGCCGCCACCTCGGTGTAGGTGAGCCGGGCGTGCGACTCGATGACCGCCGGGTAGAACTGGTAGGCGTGCACCTTGCCGTGGGTGGTGACGACCATGTCGCACACCATCGCAAGGCGGTCGACGTCGGGGTTCAACGAACACAAGCCGTTGCTCAGCTTCTCGGGCAGCATCGGGATCACGCGGCGCGGGAAGTAGACGGACGTGGCGCGCTCGTAAGCGTCTTCGTCCAGCGGCTCGCCGGGCTTGACGTAGTGGCTGACGTCGGCAATCGCCACCAGCAGCCGCCAGCCCTCGACCGCGCTCTTGCCGCGACCAGCCTTGTAGGGCTCGGCGTAGACGGCATCGTCGAAGTCGCGCGCGTCCTCGCCGTCAATGGTGACCAGCGCCACGTCGCGCAGGTCGATGCGGTGCTTGCGGTCAATGGCCCGCAGCCTCTCGGGGAGCGCCGCGGCCTGCGCCAGCGTTTCGGGCGTGAAGAGGTGCGGCACCTCGTACTTGCGCACCGCGATCTCGATCTCCATGCCGGCGTCGTCGATCTCGCCAAGCACCTCGGCCACGCGACCCACCGGCTGCGAGTGCAGCGAGGGCGGCTCGGTGAGCTCCACCGACACCACCTGCCCCACCGAGGCGCTGGCGGTGGCGTTCTTGGGGATCAGGATGTCCTGGCCGTAGCGGCTGTCCTCGGGCGCGACGATCCAGTGGCCGCCCTCGTGCAGCAGCCGGCCGATGATGGGCGCCTTGCGGCGCTCGAGGATGTCAAGCACTCGGCCCTCGGGGCGGCCCTTGCGGTCGAAGCGCAGCACGCGCACCCGCACGCGATCGCGGTGCAGCACGCTGCGCATCTCCTGAGGAGCCAGGAAGATCGGCCCTTCGCCGTGGTCGGGCCAGACAAAGCCATGGCCGTCGCGGTGGCCTTCGACGGTGCCTTCGACATCGCCCATCAGTCCGGTGCCGGAGGTGGACGCACTGGTTTTGTTGCTCAAATGTTTGCTATACTTTAGGGCTCCTGAAAGCCCAGGTGGCGGAATTGGTAGACGCACTAGTTTCAGGTACTAGCGCTTAACGGCGTGGAGGTTCGAGTCCTCTCCTGGGCACCAAACCAGACAACCAAACCAGACGACCAAACCAGACAACAGAGCCGAAGGCCGCTTGCCCGCTGCAAGCGGCCTTTCGTCTTTCAGACCTGGAACTTCTTCGCCAGGCCGTCGGGGCGGAGGTTGTCGTACTCCTCGAAGGGCTGGTGGATCCAGGGGCTCGTGGGCAGCATGTCGCAGTAGTAGTCCGGTGTGTAGCTTGAGACGCCCTTGACCCAGATGACAGCGGCGCGCAGCTCGCTGATCGCGGGCATGCCGCGCAGCCGGTCGACCACCGCGCGCAGCGTCACGCCGGTGTCGGCCAGGTCGTCCACCAGCAACACGCGCCCAGCCAACTCGCCCTTTGGCATGGTGACGTACTTGGCCATGTCGAGCCGGCCCTGGATGGTGCCGGCCTCGGCGCGGTAGCTGCTGGTGCTCATGATGGCCAGCGGCTTGTCAAACACGCGCGAAAGCACGTCCCCCGGCCTCATGCCGCCGCGCGCCAGGCACAAGATCTGGTCGAACTCCCAGCCCGAGGCCGCCACCTTGAGCGCCAGGCGCTCGATCAGCAGGTGGTACTCGTCCCAGGACACGTACAGGTGCTTGCCGTCGTCGGTGAGCATGTGGCTCGGTCTCCGTGTGGGTGTGATCGGTGGAAGTCAGGCGCGGAAGGGGTGACGCAGCAACACGGTGTGCACGCGGTCCGGCCCGGTGGACACCATGTCGATGGGTGCGCCGATCAGCGACTGCATGCGCTCGAGATAGCGGCGGGCGTTGGCCGGCAGCTGCTCCCAGTTGGTGAGGCCGGCGGTGGTTTCACGCCAGCCGGGCAGCGTCTCGTAGACGGGCTCGCAGGCCGCAATCTCGTCGGCATCCAGAGGCAGTACGTCAAGCTCGCGCGCACCCAGCCTGTAGCCGGTGCAGATGCGGATCTCCGGCAGGCCGTCAAGCACATCGAGCTTGGTGATGCAAAGACCCGAGACGCCGTTGATGATCATGCTGCGCTTGAGCGCGGCCGCATCCAGCCAGCCGCAGCGCCGAGCGCGGCCGGTGACAGTGCCACGCTCCTGCCCGACCGTGCTGAGGTGGTGGCCTACGCTGCCCGGGGCTTCGATGTCGAGCTCGGTGGGGAACGGCCCGCCGCCCACGCGCGTGGTGTAGGCCTTGGTGATGCCCAGCACGTAATGCAATAGCCCCGGCCCGATGCCGGCACCCGCCGCGGCGTTGCCAGCCACGCAATTGCTGCTGGTGACGAAGGGGTAGGTGCCGTGGTCGATGTCGAGCAGCGTGCCCTGCGCACCCTCGAACAGCAGGTTCTGGCCCGCCAGGTGTGCGTTGAACAGGCGGTAGCCCACGTCTGCCATCAGCGGCCGGAGCTGCTCGGCCGCAGCGAGCACGTCGTCGAGCATGGGCTGCAGCGCCAGGGGCTCTGCGCCCAGCACGTGCACCAGTTCGGCGTTGTGCAGCTCGAGCAGTTCGGCGAGCTTGGCCCGCAGCCGCTCGGGGTGCTTGAGATCCTGCACGCGCAGCGCTCGCCGCGCGACCTTGTCCTCGTAGGCCGGGCCGATGCCCTTGCCAGTGGTGCCGATCTTTCCGCCGGCCGTGCCTTCGCGCTTGATCTCGCGGGCCTTGTCCACCGCCACGTGGAACGGCAGGATCAGCGGGCAGCTCTCGCTCAGGAACAATCGCGAACGCACGGAGAGGCCCAGCGCCTCGATGCGCGTCATCTCGGCGAGCAGGTGCGCTGGATCGACCACCACGCCGTTGCCGATGTAGCAGGCCACGCCCTCGCGCATCACACCCGAGGGCACGAGCTGCAAGGCCGTCTTTCGGCCGTTGATCACCAGCGTGTGACCGGCATTGTGACCGCCCTGGAAGCGCACCACGCCCTTGGCGTGATCGGTCATCCAGTCGACGATCTTGCCCTTGCCCTCGTCGCCCCACTGGGTGCCGACGACGACCACATTGCGGCCGGCGCCGGGTCTCAGGGTCGGTTGCATGTTCGAGTGATTCCTTGAGAGAGTGGGTACGGATGCATCAGACGGCCACGGCCTGAAGCACCCAGCGGCCGGCCACCTGCACCAACTCGCGGTCACAGACAACGGTCTCGGCTTCAGGCTCGTGCCCCGGCAGCACCGACAGCACCGTCTCGCCAGCCTGCCGCAGGCGGCGCACGGCAGCACGCAGCTCGGCGTCTTCGCCCCAGGGCGCGCGAATCGCGCGCTGCTGGGGCAGCGGTGCGGCACGTTCGGCCAGCGCCTTCAGGTCGAGGCTGAACCCCACCGCCGGCCGGTTGCGGCCGAACACGGCGCCCACCTCGTCATAGCGGCCGCCCCGCGCGAGCGCGTCGCTGCCTCCGGGGCCGAAGATCGCAAAGCGCGCGCCCGAGTAGTAGGCGTAGCCCCCCATGTCCGACAGGTCAAAGCCCAGGCCCAGCGTCGGAAAGGCCGCGCGCAAGTGGCTGGACAGCCACTGAAGCTGGTCGAGCGCCGCGCGCACCAGCGGGCGCGGAGGAAGCAACTCGCGCGCCGCCGCCAACACGTCGTCATTGCCGAACAGCCGCGGGAGCGCCCGCAGCGCCTGTCGGGGCTCCGCTGGCACGCCGTCGGTCAGCGCTGCCAGTGCGGCGGCGTCCTTGCTCGCCAGCGCCCGAGCGATCTCCTGCAGCCGGGTCTCATCGAGCACCACGCCGGCCAGCAAGCCGCGCAGCACGCGCGCGTCGGCGTAGTCGATGGCAAGCGGCCCCACCGCGGCCGCAGTGATGCAGTCCAGCGCCAGCTCGGCGGCCTCGAGATCGGCCTCCAGGCCCGCGTGGCCAAAGATCTCGGCGCCGAACTGCAAGGGCTCGCGCGTGGCCGCCAAGCCTGCCGGACGCGTATGCAGCGTGGGGCCGCAGTAGGCCAGACGCGTGACGCCCTCGTGGTTGAGCAGGTGCGCATCGATGCGCGCCGCCTGCGGCGTGGTGTCGGCACGCAGCCCCAGCAGGCGACCACTGGCCTGGTCGACAAGCTTGAAGGTCCGCAGGTCGAGTTCGCGACCGGTGCCCGAAAGCAGCGACTCCAGGTGCTCGAGCAGCGGCGGCATGACGAGCTCGAAGCCGTAGGCGCCGGCATGGTCGAGCAGTGCGCGGCGCAAGGCTTCGATGCGCCGTGCGGGCCCAGGCAACACGTCGGCGATGTGCTCAGGCAGCAGCCAGGCAGAGAGCATGGAAGGGGGCGTCGTTGAAAGCGGCATTGTAGGCGCCGCTCCCGCGCCGCCACCCCACACGACGCCTGCCCTCAGGCCCAGACCAGCAGCAGTGACACCCCGGCCAGCAGGCTGAGGAGCCCGATGAACCGGATCTGACCGTCGCTCAACTGCACGGCCCGTTCGAACACGGCGCGCCACTGCTTCGGGCTCAGGAAGGGCAGCAGACCCTCTGCGATGAGCACCAGCGCCATCGCGCCGATCAGCACCTCGGCCATCGACGGTCGGCCGGCCCGCGCTCAGCGCGCCGGCGTGTTGCCACGCATCGCGCGGAAGAACTCCGTTGACGGGTCAAGCACCATCACGTCGCTCTTGCTGCGGAAGGTGGCGCGGTAAGCCTCGAGGCTGCGGTAGAACTGCGCGAACTGCGGGTCGCGACCAAAAGCCTCGGCGTACAGCGCCGACGCCTTGGCGTCGCCCTCGCCGCGGACCTTCTGGGCGTCGCGGAAGGCCTCGGCGACGATGACCTCACGTTGGCGATCGGCATCGGCACGGATCTTCTCGCCCTCGGCGGTGCCTTGGGCGCGCAACTCGTTGGCCACCTGCTGGCGCTCTGACTGCATGCGGCGGTAGACCGCGTCGGTGATGTCGGCGACGAAGTCCACGCGCTTGATGCGCACGTCGAGGATCTCGATGCCGAACGACTTGGCATCATCGGCAAGGCGACCCTTGACGTCATTCATGACCTTGTCACGCTCGGTGGCCAGCACCCCCTTGACGTCGCGCTTGGTGATTTCTTCGTTGAAGGCGGCCTGCACCACCGGGGCCAGCCGCGCCTCGAGGTTGCGGAAGTCGACACCGTTGTTGCGGATGAACTGCCTCGGCTCGGCGATGCGCCACTTGATGAGCCAGTCGACGACCAGGCTTTTCTTTTCGGCCGTGAAGATGGGACGCGTCTCCGGGCTGTCCAGCGTCTGCACTCGGCGGTCGAGGAACACGACGTTCTGGAACGGTGGCGGCAACTTGAAATTCAGCCCTGGCTCGGTGATGACCTCCTTGATCTCGCCGAGGGCGTAGATCACGCCGACCTGGCGCTGGTCGACGACGAAGAGAGTGCTTGACGCTGCCAGCAGCAGCGCAGCGAGGATGGCCAGGGTGGCGGCGATCTTGTTCATGGTGAAGCGGGATCCCTGGGTCGAGGCTCAGCGGCCTTCGCGGTCGCGAGAGCGGGCGTCGGCGCGCGAGCGGATGTCGACGCTCTGCGCAGCAGCGGGGTCGGCGCTGCTCGGGGTGGCCACCGGCCCCTGCGCCGGGGCAATGGCCGCAGGCGCGCCCGCTTGCTGCAGCAGCTTGTCCAACGGCAGGTACAGCAGGTTGCTGCCACTGCGGCTGTCGATCATCACCTTGCTCACGTTGGTGTAGACCTGCTGCATGGTGTCGATGTACAGACGGTCGCGAGTGACGGCTGGCGCCTTCTGGTACTCGGCCAGCACCGAACGGAAGCGCTGCGCGTCACCCTCGGCCTGCGCCACCACGCGGGCACGGTAGCCCTCGGCCTCCTCCAGCAGTCTCGAGGCCGTGCCGCGCGCCTTGGGGATCACGTCGGAGGCATAGGCCTGGCCTTCGTTCTTGAAGCGGTCGCGGTCGGCGGTTGCCTTGACGGCATCGTTGAACGCGGCCTGCACCTGCTCGGGCACCTGCACGCTCTGCATGTTGACGTTGGCGATCGTGATGCCGGCCTTGAGGCGGTCGAGCTGCGCCTGGATCGACCGCACCAGGTCGGCGGCGATGGCGTCGCGCTGCTCGTAAAGCACCTGGTCGACACGGCTCTTGCCAACGATCTCACGCACCGCCGTCTCGGCCGCCATGATCACGGCCTCGTCGGGCCGGTTGTTCTCGAACAGATAAGCCCGCGCGTCGGTGCGGCGGTATTGGACGGTGAATCGGATGTCGACGATGTTCTCGTCCTGCGTCAGCATCGACGAGTCACGCAGCCCCGTGGCCGCTACCACGCCGCTGCGGCCCACCTCCACCGACTGCAGCTGTGACACCGCCACCGTTTCGTGAGCCTGGATCGGATACGGCAGGCGCCACTGGAACCCGGCGTCCTTGGTCTGCGCGTACTTGCCAAAGGTGGTGACAACCGCCTGCTGGCCTTCCTGCACGATGTAGAAGCCGCTGCCCAGCCAAAGAAGGGCCGCGACGCCAGCGATCAGCCCTGCGCCGATGCCGGCACTCTTCATGTCGGGCTGGAAGCCGCCGCTCCCACCGCCCCCGCCGCCACTGCCGTCGGGCCTGCTGGAGCGGCCACCGCCGCCACCCTTGCCGCCGAACAGGCCCGAGAGCTTGCGGTTGAAGTCGCGCCAGAGTTCGTCAAGGTCCGGCGGGCCGTCGTTGCGGTTGTTGAAGACGAGGCCCTCGTTGCGCGAGGCCGCACGCCTGGGCCTGCGCGTGATGGCCGCGCCGGCCCAGGCGGCAAAGGCGCGAGCGGCCCTTTGCAGCCGGTGGCCGAAGGGGGCTTCAAGAGGAGGGCTGGCGGATTCACGCATGGGGCTGCGTCCGGGGTTTCGGAGAGGTTTCAGAGGTCGACGATAGCGCCTCGGCGATGCCAGCAGCAGCGACATGGCCGTCAGCGGTCGCGCCGCGCTCGGCCAGAGCGTGTGCCGCAATGGCCTGCCGCAACTCGGGCAGGCCAGCACCGGTGACCGCGCTGACAAAGACGCGAGCACACCGCTGGCCGGGGTGCATCTCCACCCAGTCGGCCAACTCGCGCGGCCTGCGCGTCTGTTCGAGCAGATCAGACTTGTTGAAGACGAGGATCCGCGGCACATCTGCCGCGCCGATCTCGACCAGCACGCGATCGACTTCGGCGCGCTGTTCGTCGAGCACCGGGCTCGCGGCATCGACCACGTGGAGCAACAGGTCGGCTTCGGCAGCCTCTTGCAGCGTGGCCTCGAAGGCCTCCACCAGCTTGTGCGGCAGGTCGCGGATGAAACCCACGGTGTCGGAAAGCGACACCTGGGCCTGAGCCTGTCCGAGCCACAAGGCGCGTGTGGTGGTGTCCAGCGTCGCGAAGAGCTGGTCTGCGGCGTAGCTGCGCGCCTTGACAAGGGCGTTGAACAGCGTGCTCTTGCCGGCGTTGGTATAGCCCACCAGCGAGACGCGAAAGGTGCCGCGCCGCTCGCGTGCCTTGCGCTGGGTGCCGCGCTGCCGCTTGACCTTTTCGAGCCGGGCCGAAACCTGCTTGATTCGGTCGCCGATCATGCGGCGGTCGAGTTCAATCTGCGCCTCGCCAGGGCCGCCGCGGGTGCCGATGCCGCCCTGCTGGCGCTCGAGATGGCTCCAGCGCCGCACCAGGCGCGTGGACTGGTACTGCAGCCGGGCCAGTTCGACTTGCAGCTTCCCCTCGTGGCTCTGCGCACGCGCGGCAAAGATGTCGAGGATGAGGCCTGTGCGGTCTGCGACGGGCACGCCCAGATGGCGCTCCAGGTTGCGCTGCTGCGCCGGGCTCAGCGCCTGGTCGAAGATCACGCCGTGGGCCGCCGTGGCAGCCACCAGCGCCCTGATCTCGTCGGCCTTGCCACTGCCCACAAAGAGGGCCGGGTCGGGCGCGCGCCGCCGTGCCGTCACGCGGGCGACCGCTGCGTCGCCGGCCGACGCGGCCAACATCGCCAGCTCGTCGAGCGAGTGATCGAAGGCGTGTCCGGGTCCGAAATCGACGCCCACCAGCACTGCCCGCGTCACGCCGGGTGGCGTCTCGACGACAGCGGGGGCGTCGGCGTCCTGCAGATCGTCCAAGGCTGCGTTCAGGCCTGCTCGCCGCTCTCGTTCGGATGGAAGTTCACCGCGCGACTGGGCACGACGGTGGAGATGGCGTGCTTGTAGACCATCTGCGTGACAGTGTTGCGCAGCAGCACCACGTACTGATCGAACGACTCGATGTGGCCCTGGAGCTTGATGCCGTTGACGAGGTAGATCGAGACCGGCACGTGCTCCTTGCGCAGCAAGTTCAAAAACGGATCCTGCAAGAGTTGGCCTTTGCTGCTCACGATATGTTCCGTGTTGGTGGGAAACGGCCGATCACGTTACCACAGGGCATGACCCTAGCGGCAGTGCCGGCGAAGCCGTCAACGCCCGCGCTCGACAAAGGGGTTGCTGGCCGAGCGCAACTCGATGCGCACCGGTGTGCCCACGAGCTTGAAGTGTTCCCGCAGTCGACCTTCGAGATAGCGTTTGTACGAGTCGGTGACGTGCTCCAGCGCCGTGCCATGGATGATGACGCGCGGCGGGTTCATGCCGCCCTGGTGGGCGTAGCGCATCTTGGGCCGAAAGCGCCCCTCGCGGCGCGGCGCCTGGTGCTCGGCGGCCTCGTGCACCAGCCGCGTGAGCACCGGCGTGCTCATCTTCACCGTGGCCGAGGCATGGGCGTGCAGCAGCGCCTTCCAGACCGCGCCCAGGCCCTGCCGGCGTTTGGCCGAGATGGGCAGCACCGGCGCATACTTCAGGAAGGCCAGCCGACTCTCGACGCTGCGCTCGAGTTGCTGGCGCTGGTAGGGGTCGGTGGCGTCCCACTTGTTCAGCGCGATCACCACCGCCCGTCCGGACTCAAGGACGTAGCCCGCTATGTGCGCGTCCTGCTCACTCACTCCCTGCGTGGCGTCGACCAACAGCAGCACCACATGGGCCTCGGCGATCGCCTGCAGCGTCTTGACGACCGAGAACTTCTCGATCGCCTCGAAAACCTTGCCCTTGCGCCGCAGCCCCGCGGTGTCGATCAGTTCGAAGCGCCGGCCGTCCTTCTCGAACGGCACGTGAATCGCGTCGCGCGTGGTGCCGGGCTGATCGAAGGCCACCAGGCGTTCCTCGCCCAGCCAGGCGTTGATCAGCGTGCTTTTGCCGACGTTGGGACGGCCGGCCACGGCCAGACGAATGGGCCGATCGGCCGCGTCGGCGCTCGCCTCCTCGGCAGCCGCCTCGTCGCCGACATCGAAGGGCTCCAGCGCTGCCTCGAGCAGGCTGCGGATGCCCTGCCCGTGCGCCGAGGAGATCGGCAGCGGCGCGCCGATGCCGAGTTCGTGAAACTCAGCCAGCTGCGGCGCGTCGACCATGCCCTCCGCCTTGTTGGCTGCCAGCAGCACGTGCTTTTGCTGCTGGCGCAGGAAACGGGCGATGTCGTGGTCCTGCGCCGACAGGCCCGCGCGCACGTCGACAACGAAGATCACCAGGTCGGCCTCGGCCACGGCCTGCCTGGTCTGTTTGGCCATCTCGGCGACCACGCCCGTGGGCTTGTCGGGCTCGAAGCCGCCGGTGTCGACGACGATGAACTCGCGCGGCCCCAGGCGTGCGTCACCGTAGTGGCGGTCGCGCGTGAGGCCGGCATGGTCGGCCACGATGGCATCCCGGCTCTTCGTGATGCGGTTGAACAGCGTGCTCTTGCCGACATTGGCGCGGCCGACGATGGCAATGACCGGCTTCATGGATGGAAGCGCACGCGCCGCATCAGTTGGGCCGGAACGCGAACAGGCCGCCGGCGGCCGTGGTGACGAGCAGGGTCCGGCCCGAGACCACCGGTGTGCCGATGATCGGCTGACCATCCGTGGCCAGGCGCAGCTGAGGCTCGCCAGTCTCGGCAGAGAGGAAGTGAACGTAGCCCTCGCGATCGCCGAACACCACCAGCGGACCCACGGCGACGCCGCCGCTCAGGCCGCGGTGGAGGAACTGCTCGTTGCTCCAGAGCGCGTCGCCGTTGCTCGCGCGCCACGCACTGACCCGGTCGCTGGCGTCGGCGCCGAACACGCGCTCGCCGTCGCCGGCCAGCGCCGTGATGCCGCCACCGTTGCGCGACCACAATGTGCTGCCTCGCGCAGCGTCGGCACAGCCCACGGCGTTTTGGAACGCGCGCATGCAGACCCGGTCGCCGACGCGCACCATGGGGCCGATCAGCTCGGCCAGACGCTCGACCTCGTTGCTGCCACGCGGCGTGGCTATGGCCGCTTCCCACTGCACCGTGCCGCGCAGAGGATCGATCCCGGCCAGTCGCGGCCCCTGCGCCACCAGCAGCGTGTTGCGATGGGCTGCGATGACGCTGGGCATGGCCAGCGTCAGCGGCTCGCTCGGACGCTGCAGCACCCACAGGCGCCGGCCGTCGAGAGCATCAAAGGCGTGTACGGCGCGGTCCACGCCGAGCACGAACACGCGCTCACCGGCCACCAGAGGCGGCGTCACCACGCGGGCCGGCACCCGCGCCCGCCAGACCTCGCGGCCCTTGTCGAGCGTCACGACCTCGTTGTCGCGGGTGACGACCGCGGTGAAGCGACCATCGTGGCCGACACCGGCCGACAGCGGTGCGCCCACGGGCCAGCGCCACCACAGCTCGCCGGTCTCGGCCTTGAAGGCCTGCACGTCGCCCCAGGTCGAGGCGACGACGATGAGGTCGTCGCGCACCTGCGGCACGAGAGGGAAATCGACGCGGCCGATGCCGGCCTGCCAGACCAGGCGGCCGGCGACTTTGGGCGTGAGCGGCTCCAGCGGTTTGGGGTCGGGCCTGTCGGAGGCGCAGCCGGCGAGCATGGCCAGCGCCAACAGCCCCGCCGTCCAGCGGCGGAGCGCCCTCACTTCGACGCCCCTGGCGCAGTGGCGCTTGCGGGCGCGGGCGCGGGCGCGGCTTCAGCTCCCGCGGCGCGCACCGGCGCGCCGAGTGCTGCGAGCTTGGCCTCGATGAAGCGGCGGTAGTCGACCTGGTCGCTCATCGCCGCTTGCGCGCGCTGGTAAGCCCGGATGGCCTCGGCCTGCTGGCCCTGCAGCAGGAGCAGGTCGCCCTGGCGGTCGGCCCGCAAGGCCTCGAACGGCTCCGGCACCGACTCGACGAGCAGCTTCAGCGCCTCATCGAAAGCCTTGGCCTCGGCGTGCACCGCCGCCAGGCGAAGGCGCGCCATGGCCTCGAGGTCGGCATCGGCTCCGTTGGCGAGCACCCAGCCCAAGCTGGCCTTGGCAGCATCGGCCTGTCCGTTCTCGGCTTGCAGCTTGGCGGCAAGCATCGCGCCTTGCGCGGCGTAGGCGGTTTTCGGGAATCGCTGCTGCAGATCGGCGAGCACGCGCGCGGTCTTGTCGAGGTCGGCCGCCGCAACGGCTCGATCCAGGGCCTCGTACATGCCACCGGCTTCCAAGCCCTGCTGGGCCTGGCGGTTCTCCCACCAGCGCCAGCCGCCGAAGGCGCCGAGCGCGAGGATCAGCGACCAGGTGATCAGGTTGCCATAGGACTTCCAGAACGCCTTGAACGATTCGAGTTGCTCCTGCTGCTGCAGGTCCAGATTGGTGGCCATGGTGCGTGTCGGGAAGGACGCCCCCGGGCGCGCCGCGCCGCCGTGTGGGCAAAGCCTTGGATTATGCGGGCAGCAGTTCGCAGGCCCACTGGCCCGCAGAGGCCAGCGGCCGGGCCTGCTGCGCCGCTGCGGAATCGCGCAGCGGCTTCAGAGCCACTTCGCCACGCGAAAGTTCATCGGGCGCGAAGATCAGTGCGTGGCGGGCCCCGCTGGCATCGGCGCGCTTGAATTGGCTCTTCAGGCTGCCGCCGCCGGCGTGCATCTGCACCGCCACCCCGGCGGCGCGCAACGCATCCAACGTCGTCAGCACGGTGGCCAGGGGCACGCCCTCGGCCACCAGGGCATAGGCGTCAGGGGCCGCGTCGGGCGCGGTCACGCCGAGCTCCTGCAGCAGCAGCAGCAGACGCTCGATGCCCAGGCCGAACCCGATGGCCGGGGTGGGCTTGCCGCCCAATTGCTCGAACAGGCCGTCGTAGCGCCCGCCGCCGCAGACCGTGCCCTGCGAACCCAGTTGGTCGGTCACCCACTCGAAGACCGTCAGGTTGTAATAGTCCAGCCCGCGCACCAGGCGTGGGTTGATACGGTAGGGCAGCCCGGCCGCATCGAGCACCTCGCACACCGCGCGCAGGTGCGCGCGCGACTCGGCACCCAGGTGCGCCTCGAGCCGGGGCGCGGACTCCACCAGCGGCTGCAGAGCCGGGTTCTTGGTGTCAAGGATGCGCAGCGGGTTGCTGTGCAGTCTGCGGCGCGAGTCCTCGTCCAGCCGTTCGTGATGCTGTTCGAAATAGGCCACCAGGGCTGCACGGTGGGCCGCCCGCTCGACTGGCTGCCCCAGGCTGTTGAGCTCCAGCCGCACATCGCGCCCGACCTCCAGGCCCAGGGCCTGCCAGAGGCGACGCACGAGCAGGATCAGCTCGGCGTCCACGTCGGGCCCGAGCAGGCCCAGCGCCTCGACGTCGAGCTGGTGGAACTGCCGGTAGCGACCCTTCTGGGGCCGCTCGTGGCGGAAGACCGGCCCCACCGACCACACGCGCAACGGCCCGTTGTAGAGGGCGTTGTGCTCCACCATCGCGCGCACGATGCCGGCGGTGATTTCGGGGCGGAGCGTGAGCGCGTCGCCGTTCATCGCGTCACGCCAGGAGTACATCTCCTTCTCGACGATGTCCGTGGCCTCGCCGATGCCGCGCACGAACAGCGGCGTGGGCTCGACCATGGGCGTGATGAGGTACTGGTACCCGTGCTGCGACATCACACGGTCGACCGTGCGTTCGAACCAGCGCCACAGCGCGGAGTCGGGCAGCTTGTCCCTGCGCGGGACGCCGCCCGGCAGGATGTCGTTCATGCCTTTGACGGCGAGGATCTTGTCGGCCATGGTGCGGGCGGCGCCTTCGGGCGCGGCAGGGGCGGTCTGAGGGCTGGAGGCTTCGGACAGGGCGGCCCTCAATGGCCCGCAGTGACGGCGCCGAAGCGCCTCTCGATGTACTCCTCGACGATCTTGTGGAACTCCCGCGCGATGCCCTCGCCGCGCAGCGTCAGGGCCTTCTGGCCGTCGATGAACACAGGCGCAGCCGGCGCCTCGCCCGTGCCGGGCAGGCTGATGCCGATGTCGGCGTGCTTGCTCTCGCCGGGCCCGTTGACGATGCAGCCCATCACCGCGACCTTGAGATTCTCGACCCCCGGGTAGCGCGATTTCCACACCGGCATCTGCGCCCGCAGAAAGTCGTCGATCTGCTTGGCCAGCTCCTGGAAGGTGGTGCTGGTGGTGCGGCCGCAACCTGGACAGGCCGTGACACTGGGATTGAAACTGCGAAGCCCCAGGCTCTGCAGAATCTCCAGCGCCACCGCGACCTCTTGGGTGCGCGCCTCGCCGGGCTGCGGCGTCAGGCTCACCCGGATGGTGTCGCCGATGCCCTCCTGCAGCAGGATCCCCAGCGAGGTGGCGCTGGCCACCGTGCCCTTGGTACCCATCCCGGCCTCGGTGAGCCCCAGGTGCAGCGCGTAGTCGCAACGCCGCGCCAGCGCGCGGTACACGCTGATGAGGTCCTGCACGCCACTGACCTTGCAGCTGATGATGATGTGGTCGGGGTTGAGGCCGAGCTCGCGTGCGTAGTCGGCAGAACTGAGCGCCGAGTGCACGAGCGCCTGGTACATCACCTGCTTCGCGTCGAGCGGCGCGGCGCGGCGCGCGTTGGTGTCCATCATCGAGGCCAGGAGATCCTGGTCGAGGCTGCCCCAGTTGACGCCGATGCGCACCACCTTGTCCAGCCGCGCCGCCACCTCGACCATCTGCGCAAACTGGCGGTCCTTCTTGTCGCCCTTGCCGACATTGCCGGGGTTGATGCGGTACTTGCTCAGCGCCTCGGCCATCGCCGGGTGCTCGGCAAGCAAACGGTGACCGTTGTAATGGAAGTCGCCCACCAGCGGCACGTCGATGCCCATGCGGTCGAGCTGCTCGCGGATGTGGGGCACAGCCTCGGCAGCCTCCAGCGTGTTGACCGTGATGCGCACCAGCTCGCTGCCGGCCTGAGCGAGCTCCTTGACCTGAATGGCCGTGCCGATGGCGTCGACCGTGTCGGTGTTGGTCATGCTCTGCACGCGTACGGGGGCGTCGCCGCCAATCGTCACGACATGGCTGCCCCAACGCACGCGCGCCTGCCGGGAGCGGCGGGGCGCCGGGGCGGCGGCTTCGATCAGGTCGACGGGTTCGTCAGCGTTCATCGCGGTGCGGCGCGTCGTGGAGGCGCGTCAGGGCAACTGGAGGCGGGCCACATTGTCGCGGCTGCGCGAGGCGAGGTCGACCGTGCGGCCGCGGAAGACCAGTTGGGTGGCCGCGGCATTGCCCACCAGCAGCGCCAGCGGCTCGGCCCCGTTGAGACCCACCTGCTCACCCGGCGACACGGTGCGCGACAACAGCACGGTACCCCGCGCGTCGCGCACCTCGATCCAGGAGGCCTCGGTCACGCGCAGCTGGAGTTGCATGGCCGCGGCGACCGCGGCGGCATCGGTCCCGGCGGGCGGCGCGGAGAACACAGTCTCGGCCATCGGTCCCGACGCAGCGCCGCCCGCTTGGCCCGGCTGCCCTGCCCCGGGCACCACTGCGTCGGGGCCCGACGCGGGCGCAGAGGCTGCAGACGGCGTCGAAGCAGCCGGCACCGGCGGACTCGCCAGCGACGCTGCCGATGCGGCCGAAGCCGGCAATGAGGCCGGCGCAGGCAAAGCCGAACCGCCCCCCCATCGCGACAAGGGCGGCACCAGGAACAAGGCCACCGAAGCCACCAGCAGGACCCCCGCACCCCACAGCAGCGGCCGCGCCGCAAACCGGGCCTGCCGGGTGTCGTCGCCGCGGCGCAGGCTGCGCACGGCGCCCTCGCGGAACGGCATATTCAACCCGGAGTCGGGGGGCACCAGCGCAAAGGGCCCGGCAGGCGGCATGCGGTCAAGCACCGGGCGGGCGTCGATCCTCAGCGTGCGACAGACAGCCAGGGCCAGCGCCCGCGCAAAAGTGGCGCCGGACAACTCGCCGAGCTGGTCGGCCTCCAGCGCCTCGAGCTTGCGCGGCGACACCTTGATGGCAGCGGCCAGCACGTCAATGTGCAAGCCTTGTCTTTCGCGTGCCGCCCTCAGGAGCGTGCCTGCCGTGGGCACCCGTTCGGCTCCGGTGTCTGCGGACTGGCCTGGTTCGGCGTTCACGATCGTCAGTGTGAAAGGTTTTGGCGGCTCTCAAAGCATGAGAGATTTTCGGGCGTGCCCAAGCGACGCGTCCCAAGGCGTCCGATCCAGGCGCAAAGCGCAGCCGTCGCTCGGGCTACGGCGAGCATTGGCAACGACAAGCGGCCGTCTTCGGGCGTGGCGAGCGGGCATGGGCGACAGACTCTCAAGCTCTCAGTCGTCGAACCGGCCACGCTCGAACTGCAGGGCCTCGGTGGACTGGGGGAAACGGTCGCGCAGGCGACGACCGTGGTCCATCATGGCCGAGATGTCGCCGAGCCGGCGTTCAATGCGCGCGGCCAGCCATAGGCTCTGCGCGTTGACCTGCTCGGGCACGGCGTTGATGCGCCCCACGTAAAAGCGGGCACGCTCCAGCTCACCGCGCCGCAGCAGCACCTCGGACAGGTTATAGGCGGTCACCGGGCTGGTGGGATCGACCTCGTAGCTGCGTGACAGTGCGCGTTCGGCATCAGCCCATCGGCCGGCGCGCGCCAGACATACCCCTTTGGCCATCCAGCTGCGCGCCAGGCCGTCGTAGCGCGGCATGGCGATGGCCCGGTCGAAAGCGGCGTCTGCCTCGGCGAAGCGGCGCTCGTTGCACAGGAACCAGCCATGGTTGTGCACGATGCCGGCATCGCCCGGCACCAACTGCATCGCGCGCTGAAACGAAGACTCGGCGCCGATGCTGTCGCCCGTGGCTGCCAGGACCAGCGCGCGCAGGCCAATGGCCTCGGCCATGTCGGGCCGCGCCTGCAAGGCCTGGCGGATCTCGTCGAGCGCGGTCTGATTCTGGCCGCGCGCGAAGTACAGCGCTGCCAACTCGAGCCGGGCCTGCGCGCGGCGCACCGGGTCGGCCACACCCTGGGGCGGTGTCGGCACCACGCTGCCGTCTGAGGTGGTGGTGATGACGGTGGTGCAGCCCGCCAGAACCAGGAGAGCCACACAGCAGGCCAGCAAGCGGACAGCGGCCGGGAACCTCATGACCGCCGGGCCTCGTCGCGCATGGTCTGAGGCACGATCTCGAACACCGCTCGGCGCTGAAGCAGTCGCTCACGCGCCTGCGTGCGGTCCAGGACCTCGCCGGCCAGTTGGCCGCAGGCGGCGTCGATGTCGTCGCCACGCGTCTTGCGGATGGTCGTGACGATGCCGGCCGCCTGCAGCACCCCGGCAAAGGCAAGGACTCGTTCGTGCGGCGAACGCAGCAGCCCTGATGCAGGGAAGGGGTTGAACGGGATGAGGTTGAACTTGCACCGCACCGCGCCGACGCCGCGGCTGGCCTCGGCGCAGCCCTGCACCAGGGCCGCCAGTGCCCGCGCGTGCGCGGGGCTGTCGTTGACGCCGTCGAGCATGCAGTACTCGAACGTGATGAAGTCACGCGGGGCGGCGTCTAGGTAGCGCCGGCAGGCCGCCAGAAGCTCGACCAGCGGGTACTTGCGGTTGAGCGGCACGAGCTGCTCGCGCAGCGTGTCATCCGGGGCATGCAGCGACACGGCCAGCGCCACCGGGCAGTCGTCTCGGAGCCGGTCGATCATGGGCACCACGCCGGAGGTGCTGACAGTGACTCGGCGGCGACTCAAGCCGTAGCCGTGATCGTCGAGCATGGTGCGCAAGGCCGGCACCAGCGCAGCGTAGTTCTGCAGCGGCTCGCCCATGCCCATCATCACGACGTTGTCGATCTGGCGCACGGCGCGGCCACCCACAGAGCGCAGCCGGTGCTCGGCGAACCACAGCTGGGCCACGATCTCGCCCGTGGTGAGGTTGCGGCTGAAGCCCTGGTGCCCGGTGCTGCAAAAACGGCAACCCACGGCGCACCCGGCCTGCGAACTCACGCACAGCGTGCCGCGGTCGACCTCGGGGATGAAGACGGCCTCCACGGCGTTTCCGCCGCCGACATCGAACAACCACTTCACCGTACCGTCTGCCGAACGGTGCTCGCTGATCACGGGCAGCGCGCGCACCTCGGCTCGTGAGGCCAGCTTCTCGCGCAGTGAGCGCGCCAGGTCGGTCATCGCGTCGAAGTTTGACGCGCCGCGCTGGTGGATCCAGCGGTACAACTGCACCGCGCGGAAGCGCCTCTCGCCCAGGTCCTCGCACAAGGCTGCGAGGCCTTCGAGATCGAAATCAAGCAGGTTGATGGCCCCCGTCTGCCGCCCTTCGGCCACCGCCCCGCCGGACAGCGCCAGCGGCGGCCCGGCGGAGCCGACTCCACGCAGGGGCTTGGCGCTTGCGGACTGCACGGGCAGGCGCTCCGGGTTCAGCGGCTGTAGACGTTCATCCCGGGGAAGAAGAACGCCACTTCGGCGGCGGCCGTCTCGGAAGCGTCAGAGCCGTGCACGGCGTTGGCGTCGATGCTGTCGGCGAAATCGGCGCGGATCGTGCCCTTCTCGGCCTTCTTGGGATCGGTCGCGCCCATCAGTTCGCGATTCTTGGCGATGGCGCCCTCGCCCTCGAGCACCTGGATCATCACCGGGCCGCTGATCATGAACCTGACCAGGTCCTTGAAGAAGGGCCGCGCCTTGTGCACGGCGTAGAACGACTCGGCCTCGCCCTGCGAAAGGTGCACCATCTTGGCCGCCACGACCTTGAGGCCGGCGCCCTCGAAGCGGGCGTAGATCTGGCCAATGACGTTCTTGGCCACGGCGTCGGGCTTGATGATGGACAGGGTGCGTTCAATCGCCATAAAAAGTTCTCCTGAATCAATGACTTGGCAAAGTTTTTGATTCTAGCTTGTGAACGGTGGTGGTTCAGCGGGGCGGCCCGCCGCCGCGCTTGCCACCGCCGCGCTTGCCTCGACCACCGCCACCCGGCGCGGCGCCCGGCGCACCGGCCTTGCGCGGCCGCGGACCACCGCCCCCGCCACCCGCGCCACTGCGGGGCCCACCCTTGCCGCCGCCCTTGCCCTTCCGGTGGAAGGCGTTGGCGCCGATGTAGCCCACCGCCGTCTGCATCGGGTCGGGGATCTTGTCGGGGTCGGCGGTCAGCGGCTTCTTGCGGTTGTGCACGAAGCGCTTGTCGTAGGTCTGCTGCAGCGGGTTGGGGATCGGCCCGTCGTCGGGGATGTCGCGGCGCTGTTTGTCCTGTTGTGCGGCGCGCTTGTCGTAGGTCTGCAGCAGCGGGTTGGGGATCGGGCCGTCCTCAGGGATGTCGCGGCGCTGTTTGTCCTGTTGCGCTGCACGCTTGTCGTAGGTCTGCAGCAGCGGGTTCGGGATGAAGCCCCCGTCCAGCTCAAACCGGGCCATGGATTTGGCGCTGCGCTCGGGCTTGGGACCGGCCTTGCGCAAGGTGCGGTCCAGCGAGGTCATCAGCGGGGACACGTTGGGCGGTGGCTGCTCGAAGCGGTCGGCGGCGTCGGCTCGAAGTTCCGGGCGCGCACCGCCCTGGGCACGGGGCTCGCGTCGGCCACCGTCGGGGCGCGGGCCGCCAAGCTCGAAGCGGCCATCCCCGACCTCGCCTCGGCCGCGCTTCTTGCCGCGCCGATTGCGCTTCCTGCCGGTGCCGTCAATGTCCGCCGGCGCACCATCGCCCGCCTGGCGCGGCTGGCTGGTGAGGCGGCGCAAGGCCCGCAGGTCGTCTTCGCCGAGGTCGACCCAGACGCCGCGCCTGAGGCCGCGCGGCAGCACCACGCAGCCGTAGCGGATGCGGATGAGGCGGCTCACTGCGTGGCCCACCGCCTCGAAGAGCCTGCGCACCTCGCGGTTGCGACCCTCGGTGATGACGACCCGATACCAATGGTTGGCCCCCTCACCGCCACCGTCGTCGATGCTCGTGAAGGCGGCACGCTGGCCGTCAATCTCCACGCCCTCGAGCAGGCGTCGCTTCGACTCCTCGGACAGCATGCCCAGGGAGCGGACGGCGTACTCGCGCTCGACGCCGAAACGCGGGTGCATCAGTTGGTTGGCCAGCTCGCCGCTGTTGGTGAACAGCAGCAGACCCTCGGTGTTGATGTCAAGCCGCCCCACCGACTGCCACTTGCCGTGCGGCAGGCGCGGCAAGCGGCGAAAGACCGTCGGGCGCTGCTGCGGGTCGTCGTGCGTGACGACCTCGCCGGCGGGCTTGTGGTAGGCCAGCACGCGTGGCTTCGGCGGCTGGATGCGCACCTTCACCGGCTTGCCGTCGAGAGCGATGCGGTCGCCGAAGCTGACCCGCTGGCCGACGTGGGCCGGCGCGCCGTTCACCGTGACGCGCCCCTCGACGATCATCTGCTCGAGGTCGCGGCGCGAGCCCACGCCGCTTTGCGCCAGCAGCTTGTGCAGCTTGGGCGCGTCGTGCTCGGGCGCCAGGACGCGGCGCGGCCCGGCACCGGCCTGATCGGCCGTCGCCTCCTCGGCGTCTGCCACAGCGGCCGCCGCCGGCACCGCGTCGTCGGCTTCGGCCGATGCGTCGCCACCGAGCGCTGCCGATGCGCCCGGCGCGGCGTCCAGCTCAACAGCCTCGGCCTGGCGGTCGTAGTCGCCCATCAGCACCTGATGGAAGACCTCACCGGCATCGCCACCTGCGGTCGCTGGTGGCGCCGCGTCGAGCGCTCCGGGCGTGTCGTCGCCACGTCGGCCACGGCGGCCGCGGCGTCGGTTGCGCCGGCGGCTCCGGGGCTCGGCGTCATCGGGCGCCGCCCCTTCAGAGCTGCCGGCGGCGGGCGTGGCCGGTGCCGCCGCGTCTGCCTCGCCTGGGCTTGCCAAGACGGCGGTGGCGAACGGCCCTGTTGCGGGGGGGTGGGCTGCAGCCGGCGCGCCCGTATCCGCCACGGCGGCCACGGCGGCCTCGGCCGCCTTCCGCGGCTTGCGCACCCGCTTGGCCGGGGCGTCAGGGGCAGGCGCGAGCAGCAGGTCGCGCGAGGGCGCCTCGGCCGCTCCGACCACCTCGCCGAGCGTGTGAGCAGGCACATCGACTGCCGCCTTGCGCGGGGCACGCCGGCGCTTCGGGGGCGCAGCCCCCCCGATCAGCTCGGGCAGCGGGGTGTCGGCGTCGTCGGGAGGGGTCATGGGATGGGAGCGTCCGGTTCGGCAGCGGGTTCAACGCCGGGATCGGCGGGCAGGTCGGCGGCTTCAGGGCTGGGAGCGGCAAGCACGTCCGCATCCAAAGCCGGGGCGGTCGCGGCAGCGGCGTCGGGGGCCGAGGCGGGTTCGGCCAGCGGCAGCGCCGCCTGCGGCTCGTCATGGAGCAAGGTCATGTCAGCCCCTGCAAGGAAGCCCAGCGCGGCGCTGGCCGCCGGCACGCCGGTGCCGGTGGTCAGCGGGGGCAGCTGCTCGAGGCTGGCCAGGCCCAAGTCGTCGAGGAACTGCCGCGTCGTCGCGTACAGCGCCGGGCGACCGGGCGCCTCACGGTAGCCGATGGCGTCGATCCAACCGCGGTCCTCGAGCTGCTTGATGATTTGGCTGCCGACGGTGACGCCGCGGATGTCCTCGATGTCGCCGCGCGTCACGGGCTGGCGGTAGGCCACGATGGCCAGCGTCTCCATCGCCGCGCGTGAGTACTTCGGCGGCTTCTCGGGATGCAGGCGGTCCAGGTACTCGCGCATCTCGGGGCGACTCTGGAAGCGCCAGCCACTGGCGAGCGCGACCAATTCGACCCCGCGGCCTTCCCAGTCGCGGGCGAGTTCATCGAGCAGGTGCCGCAGCGTGTCGGGGCCGATTTGGCCGTCGAAGACGGCTCGAATCTCCGAAAGCGTCATCGGCGCGGTAGCGCAGATGAGTGCGGTTTCGAGGACACGCTTGGCCTCGGCGGTGTTCATGGACGGCGCGGGTTGCGTGAGGCACCCGCGGGCGCGGGCTTGGATGGCTGTGTGCGTGCCTGCGGCAGTCAGGCGGGCGGTTGGGCGGCGTACCAGCGGCACCAAGGCACCGCAGCTCGCCGGTCGGGCTGCCAGCGCGCGGCAGCGTCTCGGTGTTCAGGGCTGGATGAAGAGACGATCGGCGGCGGCTGAGCCTGCTGCGCCGAAGCTGGGTTCATTGTAGCGCGGCCCAGGCGGCGGCGAAATCGGGCGGTAGATCGGATCGAAACGAAAGCGCCCGGCCACTGACCGGGTGGTCGAGCGACAGCTCGTGCGCGTGCAGAGCCTGCCGCTGCAGGCCCAGAGCGGGCAGACCGCCGTACAAGGCATCGCCCACCAGGGCCAGCCCGCGCGAGGCGGCGTGCACGCGAATCTGGTGGGTACGGCCGCTGTGGAGCGTGCAGCGCAAGCCGAAAAAGCTGTCGCGACGATGCACAACCTCGAAGTCGGTGCGCGCCGGGCGGCCCGTGGCGACGGCGGCCATGCGCAGGCGCGACACCGGGTCGCGGCCGATGGGCGCGTCGACGCTGAACCAAGGCGGCGGTGGCACACCACCAGGGCCAAGCGCGGCGATGGCGCAGTAGCGTCGCTGCACCTCGCGCGCGGCGATGGCCCGGACCAGCGCAGTGACCGCCGGCAGGGTCTTGCCGACCATCATCACCCCCGAGGTGTCCTTGTCGAGCCGGTGCACGATGCCGGCCCGGGGCAGCGCCGCGGCGCCAGGATGATGGGCGAGCAGGCCGTTGAGAAGGGTGCCCTGCCAGTGGCCCGGGGCGGGATGGACGACCAGGCCGACAGGCTTGTCCAGCACCAGCAGGTGTTCGTCCTCGTGCAGCAGTGCCAGCGCCATCGGCTGTGGCCGAAAGGCCCGGCTCTCTTCCGTGGGCACGAGTTCGACTTCCAGCACCTGGCCAGCCTTGACACGCTGCGATGCCGCGCTCCCGACGGCGCCATCCAGGCGCACGTGACCGGCCTCGAGCAGCCGCTGCAGGTGGCTGCGCGAGAACTCCGGCGCAAGGGCCACCAGGGCCTTGTCGAGCCGTTGACCGTGCTGCACCCGCTCGATGAGCCCGCGGCGCCACTCCGGCGGCACGTCGGGCGCGGCCGGTTCCTCGGCCTCGGTGGCGTCAGACCCGGCAGCGCCCGCGCCTGCCGGGGCCGGCTCTTTATACTCCCGCGCTTTCACCCGCCACTTTCCCCATGTCCCTGGCGTTCCGGTCACTGCTGTCCTGGAAAGCGTCGATTGTGGTCCTTGCGACCCTTATCGCCGGCTGCGGCTCCACCCCACCGCCCGATAACGCGCCAGCCGCCCAGGCCGAGCGCCTGTACCGCGAGGCCCGTGCCGACCTGGACGTCGGTGCCTACGACCGCGCCGCCCAGTTGCTGGGCCGCATCGAAGGACTCGCCGCCGGCTCGCTGCTGGCCCAGCAGGCCCTCCTGGATCTGGCCTATGCGAACTGGAAGAAGGGCGAACAGGCCACTGCACAGTCGACCGTCGACCGCTTCATCCGGCTGAATCCCAGCAGTCCGACGCTCGACTACGCTTTCTATCTGAAGGGCGTGATCAACTTCAATGAGGGCCTGGGTTTCTTCGGCCGTCTCGCCAGGCAGGACATCGCCGAGAGAGACCAGCGTGCGGCTCGCGACGCGTGGCAGGCCTTCAAGCAGCTGGTCGATCAGTTCCCACAGTCGCGCTACACCCCCGACGCTCAGCTGCGCATGAACCATATCCTGCACACGCTGGCTGCGCACGAGGTGCACGTGGCACGCTACTACTTCCGCCGCGGCGCATACCTGGCGGCAGCCAATCGCGCGCAGGCGGCAATCACGGAGTTCCAGCAGGCTCCGGCCGTGGAAGAGGCACTTTTCATCCTGATGCAGAGCTACGACAAACTGCTGATGACCGAGCTGCGCGACGCCGCAGAGCGCGTCCTGAAGAAGAACTTCCCCGACAGCGCCTTCCTTCGCCAGGGCTTTGCGGCCGGCGATCGGCCCTGGTGGAAGCTCTGGTGAGCCTGGGGACTGCGGCGCGCACTCAGTGCAGCGCCGCCAGTTCGCGCAGCCAGCTCAGCGCCTCGTCCTCCCCGGCCAGCACCGTCATCGGCGGCATCGCCTGCAGCAGCCGCCGGCCATAGCGCATCTGCGCCATGCGCGGGTCGCACAGGACGAGCAGGCCTCGATCCGACTCGGTACGGATCAGTCGCCCGGCGCCCTGCTTCAGCGAAACCGCAGCCTCGGCGACAAAGTACTCGTCGAACGGGTTGCGGCCTTCCTCCCGCAGCTGCCGGACCCGAGCCTCCACCAGCGGATCGCCCGGCGGCAGGAACGGCAGCTTGTCGATCAGCACGCACTGCAGCGCGTCGCCGGGCATGTCGATGCCCTCCCAGAAGCTGGCCGAGCCGACGAGTACCGCGCCGCGGCCATCGCCGTAGCGCTGCAACAGGGCCCGGCGCGGCTCGTTGCCCTGGACCATGAGCGTCAGCTCGGGCGCCGCGGCCGCCAGCGCATCGGCCACTTGACCGAGCGCGCGCAGCGTCGTCGTGAGCACGAAAGTGCGGCCACCCAGCGCGCGGGCCAAGCGTCCGGCGAGCGCGCCCACGGCCGACGGGTGGGCCGCAGAGTTGGGCAGTGGAAAGGGCCTCGGCACCCAGATGCGGGCATGGGCGGCGTAGTCGAAGGGGCTGCCCACGCGCAGCGTGCGGGCATCGTCCAGCCCGGCGCGGCGCGTGAACCAGCTCAGGTCATCGTCGTCGCCCAGGGTGGCCGAGGTGAATACCCAGGCCTTGGCGGCGGCCGCGCGCTGGCCCTGCATCATCTCGCGGATGTCCAGCGGCGACTCCACCAGCCGCGCCTGGTGCGGCGTGAGGTCGACCCAACGCACGCGGCCGGTCCCGGCCGGCTCGCCGAACTGACCGGCCAGCGCCGCCAGCGCGCGCGCACGCTGCTCCAGGCGCGGGAAGTCGGGCGCCGTCTCGGCCACCGAAGCCAGCGCGTCGGCCAGTTCGCGGGCCGCATCGGCCAGCGCCGGCAGCCCGTGGGACAGTGCCGCGTCGCAGTCTTCCCAGCGCCGCTTGACCACGCCGCGCACCTCGCGCAGCGGCCCGGCTGCGGCCAGTCGCAAATCGCGCGCGGCACGCTCAAGGCCGGCCTGCAATTCGGCCCAAGGCAACAGGCCGCGGGCGTGCTGCAAGCCTGCGGCCAGCGCGTCGCGCCCCAGTTCGAGCACCACGCCGGTAGCCAGCTGCGTGCCCAGGAACTGCACGCCGGCCTCCACCAGTTGGTGCGCTTCGTCGAACACCGCCGCGTCCACCGTCGGCAGCAGCTCGGCCACGCCGCTGTCGCGCAAGGTGAGATCGGCGAAGAACAGGTGGTGATTCACCACCACCAGGTCGGCGGCCATGGCCTCACGCCGCGCCTGCATCACGTGGCAGGCACGGTGCTCCGGGCAGTCCGCGCCCAGGCAGTTGTCCCGCGTGCTCGTCACGAGCGGGATCACCGGCGAGCGCTCGTCCAGGCCCACGACCTCGGCCAGGTCGCCACTGGCCGTACCTTGCGCCCAGGTGACCACGCGCTGCAGCGCGCGCACCGTGAAGCGGTCAGGCAATTGCGCGCCGAACTGGGCCTGCTGCAGCCGCCAGCGACAAAGGTAGCTGGCGCGCCCCTTCAGCAGCGCCAGGCGCACCGGCAGGCCCAGCACCTCCGCCAGGCGCGGCAGATCGCGCAGGAAGAGCTGGTCCTGCAGACTCTTGGTGGCGGTGCTCACCAGCGCACGGCGACCGCTCAGCAGCAGCGGCACCAGGTAGGCGAAGGTCTTGCCAACGCCAGTGCCGGCCTCGGCCACCAGCGCGTGGCGCGATTGCAGGGCTTCGGCAATGCGTCTGGCCAGCAGATCCTGCTGTGGGCGCGGCAGGAAACCCGGCACTTCACGGGCCAACGGCCCGTCGACCGCGAACGCCCGCTCGACGGCGATGACGAGGTCCTCGCTCAGGCCAGCTCCGGCGGGTCGAGCTCGGCTTCGAGCCGGGCGATCTGGTCCCGCAGCAACAGACGATGCTTCTTGCGGCGTCGCAACTCAAGCTCGTCGAGCGGCCGGGCTTGGCTGGCATCGATCAGGTCGTCGAGTTCGGCATGCTCGATGCGCAACTCGATCAGGCGGCGCGTGGGGGAATGCAGGTTTTGGTCCATCAAGACACCCGGGTCCACCGGCAGAGGCAAGTTTATATTCGGCGTTCATGTCCATCACGACCGTGCCGTTCCGCTTGAGCGCGGCCACCGGCCTTCACCGCGGCGACAGGGCCTACCAGCAGGATCAGGTTGAGGTCCTGTCGCATCTTCGCGTCCGGGGTTCCATCCTGGCGTTGGTCGCCGACGGCATGGGCGGCAAGAGCGGTGGCCGCAAGGCGGCCGATCAAGTGCTGCTGACGGCACGCCAGATCTACGATCGCTTCGCACCGCTCGAGGACGACCCGGGCGACATGCTCAAGCAGCTGGTAACCGAGTCGCACCTCATGATCAAGCTCACGGCCATCACATCCGAAGAAGAGCCGCACAGCACCATCGCCGCCTTCCACGTGGGTCCTGACATGCGCGCCCACGTCATCCATGCCGGGGACTCTCGCGTGTACCACTTCAGAGGCGCCGACATGATGCGCCGGACAGTGGACCACAGCTTCGTGCAGCGTCTCATCGACGAGGGCAAGATCAGCGAGGATGCGGCCAACACGCACCCGCAGAGCAACCTGTTGACGGGTTGCCTGGGCACGCACGCTGACCCTCCCATCACGCCGTGGGACGTCGGCCTGCTGGAGTTCGGCGACAGTCTGATGGCGTGCTCGGACGGTCTGTGGCACTACTTCACCGCCCAGGAAATCGGCGCCATCGTGCGCGCGTTGCACCCGCGCGAAGCCAGTGAGGTGCTGATCAGCAAGGCGCGCCATCGCGCCCGTGGCAGTGGCGACAACTTGTCGCTGGCGCTGGCGCGGGTCGATCCTCTGGAGTAGCGCGTCAGCGGGCCGGCTGCTGGCCGCAGCCTCGGCGGGTCGGTCAGCGGCAAGGGGGCTGGGCCAGCGCAAGAGAAGAACGGGCTCCGCCAGGTCTCTCAGCCGGGAACCGCTGTCAAGTGAGGGAGGTGTCCACCGTGCGCCGCGGCTGCCCCAGGTATTCGGCGGACTGCATCTCGGCCAGGCGCGAAACGGTGCGCGGGAACTCGTGCGAGAGCGGACCTTCGGTGTAGAGCTGTTCAGGCGGCGCGGCGGTCGACAAGATCAGCTTCACGCGGCGGTCGTACAGCACGTCCACCAGCCAGGTGAAGCGGCGCGCCTCGCTCGCCAGTCGCGGTGGCATCCGCGGTACGTTGGCCAGGAGCACGGTGTGGAAGCGGCTGGCGAGCTCGAGGTAGTCGTTCTGCGAGCGTGGCCCGCCGCAAAGCGTACGGAAGTCGAACCACACCACGCCACCGGCGCGGCGCACGGCCCGGATCTCGCGGTGCTCGATATTGAGCACTGGCGGCTCGTCCTGGGCTTCGCGCAGGCTCTCGAAGGCCGCCTCCAGCGCTGCGTCGGCTTCAGGGCCCAGCGGCGTGTGCAACAGTGGCAGGGTCTGCAGAGTGCGGCGCCGATAGTCGGTACCGCCGTCGACGTGGACGACCTCCAACTGGGCCTTGAGCAGCGCGATGGCCGGCAGGATGCGGTCGCGGTGCAAACCGTCTGGATACAGGCCATCGGGGTGGAAGTTGCTGGTGGCGACCACGCTGACGCGGTTGGCGAACAGCGCTTCAAGCAGACGATGCAGGATCATCGCGTCGGTCACGTCAGCAACGTGAAACTCGTCGAAGCAAATGAGCCGGAAGCGGCGCGCCATGCGGCGGCCGAGCTCGTCGAGTGGGTCTGCCGTCCCCTTGAGCTCTTGCAGCTCGCGGTGCACCTCGCGCATGAACTCGTGGAAGTGCAGCCGGGTCTTGCGCGTCAACGGCACAGCCTGAAAGAAGCAGTCCATCAGGAAGCTCTTGCCGCGCCCCACCCCACCCCACATGTACACGCCACGCGGGATGGGCGGGCGTACGATGAGCTTGGTCAGCGCGTTGCGGCGGCGCGCCTTGTACCCGGTCCACTCGCGCTCGCAACGCTCCAGCGCCAGGACGGCCGCCTGCTGGGCGTCGTCGCTGCGATAGCCGCGCTCTGCGAGCGCCGCCTCGTAGAGAGCACGGACCCCCACGCTCGTCAGAGGTTCAGTGTTCGCTTGTCCACCGCGAGGGCCGCCTCCTTCGTTGCTTCGCTGAGCGAAGGGTGGGCGTGGCAAATGCGCGCGATGTCCTCGCTGCTGGCCTTGAACTCCATGGCCACCACGGCCTCGGCGATCAGCTCGCTGGCCATCGGACCGACGATGTGCACGCCGAGGATCTCGTCCGTGGCCGCATCGGCCAGGAATTTCACCATGCCGGTGGTGTCGCCCAGGGCGCGCGCGCGGCCGTTGGCCATGAACGGGAAGGTGCCCGCCTTGTAGGCCCGGCCTGCCGCCTTGAGCTGCTGCTCGGTCTGGCCGACCCAGGCGATCTCGGGGCTGGTGTAGATGACCCAGGGGATGGTGTTGAAGTTGACATGCCCGTGCTGGCCAGCGATGCGCTCGGCCACGGCCACGCCCTCTTCTTCGGCCTTGTGCGCGAGCATCGGCCCTCGCACGACATCACCCACGGCCCACACGCCCGGCAGGCTGGTACGGCACTCGTCGTCGACGACGATCGCGCCCCGCTCGTCGAGCTTCAGGCCCACGCCCTCGGCGTTCAGGCCCGTGGTGTTGGGCACGCGGCCGATGCTGACCACGAGCTTGTCGACGTCCAGCGCCTTGGCCTCGCCGCCGGCCGTGGCGTAGGCCACGCTGACGCCGGCCTTGGTGGCCTTGACCTCGCCGACCTTCACGCCCAGCTCGATCTTCAGGCCCTGTTTGACGAAGGCCTTGTGCGCCTCCTTGGCGATCTGCTCGTCGACCGCCCCCAGGAAGGTGGGCAGGCCCTCGAGCACCGTGACCTCGGCGCCCAGGCGGCGCCACACCGAGCCCATCTCCAACCCGATGACGCCGGCGCCGATCAGGCCCAGCTTCTTGGGCACGGCGCCGACGCGGAGCGCGCCGTCATTGCTGAGGATCTTCTCCTCGTCGAAGGGCACGCCGGGCAGCGCGCGGGCGTTGCTGCCCGTCGCCACGACGACGTTCTTCGCGATGAGCGATTCAGCGTTGACGGCGACTTCCCAGCCGCCCTCGGCCGCCTTCACAAACGAACCGCGGCCATGGAAGAACGTGACCTTGTTTTTCTTGAACAGGTACAGGATGCCGTCGTTGTTCTGCTTCACGACAGTGTCCTTGCGGCCCAGCATCTTCTTCACGTCGATGCTCAGGTCCTTCAGGCCGATGCCGTGGTCGGCGAAGTGGTGCGCCGCCTGCTCGTAGTGCTCCGAGCTTTGCAGCAGCGCCTTGCTCGGGATGCAGCCGACATTGGTGCAGGTGCCGCCCGGGGCCGGGCCGCCCAGGGCGTTCTTCCACTCGTCGATGCAGGCGGTGTTGAAACCCAGCTGCGCCGCGCGGATGGCGGCGATGTAGCCGCCGGGGCCGCCGCCGATGACGACGACGTCGAAGTTCTTGCTTGTCATAGAGGTCCAGTGTTGCCAAGCGGCCGCCGCGGAACCGGCTTGGCCGGGCCGCTGGCGGCGCCCCTCGAGGGGGAGCGGCGTCAGCCGCTGCGGGGGGGGTCAGATATCGAAGAGCAGGCGCGCCGGGTCTTCGAGGGCTTCCTTCATCGTCACCAGGCCCAGCACGGCCTCGCGGCCGTCGATGATGCGGTGGTCGTAGCTCATCGCGAGGTAGTTGATCGGGCGCACCACGACCTGGCCGTTTTCCACCACCGCGCGGTCCTTCGTGGCGTGCACGCCCAGGATGGCACTCTGCGGCGGGTTGATGATGGGCGTGGACAGCATCGATCCGAAGACGCCGCCGTTGCTGATGGAGAAGGTGCCGCCGGTCAGCTCTTCGAGGCCCAGCTTGCCGTCCTTGGCCTTCTGGCCGAACTCGGCGATCTTCTTCTCGATGTCGGCGAAGCTCAGCTGGTCGGCGTTGCGCAGGATGGGCACCACCAGGCCACGCGGCGATCCCACCGCGATGCCGATGTCGAAGTAGCCGTGGTAGACGATGTCGTTGCCGTCGACGCTGGCATTGAGCACTGGGTACTTCTTGAGCGCCGCCACCGCCGCCTTGACAAAGAAGCTCATGAAGCCGAGCTTGACGCCGTGCTCCTTCTCGAACTTCTCCTGGAAGCGCTTGCGCAGCTCCATCAGCGGGGCCATGTTGACCTCGTTGAAGGTGGTCAGGATGGCGTTGGTGGCCTGGCTCTGCAGCAGCCGCTCGGCGACGCGGGCACGCAGGCGGCTCATCGGCACGCGCTGCTCGGGGCGCTCGCCCAGGTTCACGCTGGGCGCGGCCACGGCCGGCAGCGGCTTGGCCACGGCGGGCGCGGCGGCGACGGCCACCGGGGCAGCCACGGGTGCCGGCGCGCTGGCGCCGGCGGCAACGGCGCCGAGCACGTCGCCCTTGGTGACGCGGCCATCCTTGCCGGTGCCGGATACCGAACCGGCGGCCAGGCCGTGGTCGGCCATCAGCTTGGCGGCGGCGGGCATGGCCACGCCGGCCTTGGAGGCGCTGGGCGCAGCGGCGGACGCAGCCGGGGCGGCGGC
>JAUMBF010000115.1:0-6160 GCA_032115875.1 Rubrivivax sp. | reverse complement strand
GCACGCTGGCTGGCAGCGGGGTGCTGGCTTTGTTCGGTGTGTCGGCTCTGTACGGCAGCACCTTCGGCCTGTTCCTGCTGCCACTGCAGCAGGGCCTGGGTTGGAGCCGGGGCGAGATCGCCTTTTCGCTCACGCTGGCGACCTTGTTCACCCCCCTTGTGGCGCCGCTGACAGGGTGGGTCATCGACAAGGTCCCGTTGCGCCCGTTGATCCTGGCTGGCGTGGTGCTTCAGTCGCTGAACTTCGCTGCCTTCTCGATGATGGAAGGCAGCGTTTGGGTGTATTACGGCTTGTGCCTGGCGCTGATGGTCACCGCCGCGGGCGCTTCGCTTCTGAGCCTGGCCAAACTGGTGCAAGGCTGGTTCGACCGCTCGCTGGGCCGGGCCCTGGGCCTGCTGTTCGCTTGCGGCGGCGTCGGCGGCATCCTGCATCCGCTGTGGACGCAGGCCGTCATCAGCCAGTTCGGCTGGCGCCAGGCCTTCATGGTCATGGCGGGCCTGAGTCTGCTGATATGCGGCGTGGCGGCGCTCTTGTTCCTGCGCGAACGCGACCCGGCGGCGCGCCAGGACAAATCGGCCGGGCCGGATGCGCGCCCGCTTGGCGCTGCGCCAGGGCCTGCAGCTTCCCAAGGGCCTGGCTCGATGGCCGCCTTCCTGCGCGACGCCATCTGGTGGAAACTGGCCCTCTTCAACATGCTGTTCGCTCTGGGCGTGGGCGCCATCTTCATGCACTTCGCTGCACTACTGCAGGACCGCGGTGCGACCCCAGGGCAGGCCGCCGTGGCGATGAGCCTGGTCGGACTTGGGGGCCTCACCGGCAACCTGCTGGCGGGCTGGCTGGCCGACCGCATGCCGGCCTCGCGGCTGGCGGTCATCGTGATGGCGGTGCCCATGCTGGCCACGATCGTCATCTACGCCGGCGGCGGGCTGTGGGTCAGCATCGCGGCCGGCGGCTTGCTGGGCCTGTGTTCAGGCGGGGACAACAGCGTCAGCCTGCTGCTGGCCCGCCGCTACTTCAGCGCTGACACCTTTGGCCGCGCCAGCGCCACTCAAATGGTGGCCACGGCAGCGGGCGGCGGCATCTCGCCCTGGCTGGCAGGCGTGGTGCACGACCGCACGGGCAGCTACGACCTGGCCTTGATCATGGCGGCAGCCTGCATGGGCGCCGCGGCACTGGCGGCCTGGTGGCTGCCTGAAGGCCGCGTGGCCACCGCTGCTGGCGAGTCCCCTTCAACCACGGTGGCCTGAGCCATGCATCGCTGGCGCAACGCCCTGCTGGCCGTACTCAGCCACGATGCGTCCGGGCTGCTCATCGCGGCACTGGTCGGCCTGCCCCTCTGCGGCCTGGCGCTGGCGGCCCCGGCCGCCTTGCGCTGGCCATTGGCCACGCTGGGGCTTGTTCTGGGCCTGCTTCTCGCTTTGGCCTCGGTCCGCCATATGTGGGTCTTGTCGCGCGCGCGGGCTTCAACACCAGCGCCGGGCCGTTGGGTCGATGTGGGCGGCTACCGCATTCACGTTCTGGCCGAGGGCAGCGTGCGGCCGGGACGGGTGCCCGTGGTCTGGTTCGCCGGCGGTCATGCCAGCGGGTATGGCATGCACCACCTGCACCGCGCGTTCCGCAGCGAGACGCGTTCGATCCTGATCGACCGCCCAGGCACCGGCTGGAGCGACACCGGCCCCTTCCCGCGCACCACCGCGCGCGAGGCCGACGAAATGGTGCTAGCGCTGGAGTGCGCCGGCGAGAAGGGGCCGTTCATCTGGGCGGGACATTCCTTCGGCGGGCTGCTCGCCGCCAACATCGCGCGCCGCCGGCCAGACCTGGTGCACCTGCTGGTGCTGCTCGACCCGACGCCGCTGGAGACCATCGTCTTCGGCCCCCGCCTGTCGGCGCTGAAGGACATGCGCCGCAGCGCCTGGCTGGGCGGGCTGGCACAACTCTTCGGCGTAAACCTGCAAGCCCGGTACAACGCCCGCATGGCCCAGGTGCCGGCCTACAAGCAGGCCATGGAGGCCACGCAGGCCGTGCTCGGGCCCGAGGTGGCCGCCGCCAGTGCAGTGCAGGCGAACGCCGGCCACTTCTTCGCGCAGGCGTCCATCTACAGCGAACTCAGCCCCGAAGGCGTGGCGGCCGTGGCCTGGGACACGGTGGTCTATGACCGCGACCTGGGCGACCTGCCGGTGTGGCTGGTGGGCCCGAAGGACGACGAGGACGGCGACATCGCCTTGTTGCCCGAAGCCCAGACCGGCGGCGCCGAGAACGCGCGCCGCATGTTCCACTTCTTTGCGGCCACGCGCGAACGCTACCTGGCCACATCCACGCGGGCGCGGCGCATCGTCGCGCCCAAAGGCGCTGGCCACAACTTCGTTTACGAGATGCCGGACTGGACGATCGCGGTGATGCGCGAGACCATCTGCGGCACACCCAGGGAGCAGGGCCCATGAACGAGCAGACCCAACAGAACGCACCGCAGGCGTTGGCCGCACTGGCTGAGCGCTATTGGGCCTTCGAGTGCCATGAGTTGCCCTTGTCGGCCGTGCTCGCCGGCCAGACGCTGCACGATGCGGTGCTGTTCCGTGAGTCTGCGGCCGACCACCAGCGCCGCGATACCGATGCAAGTCATTTGCTGAAGCGTGCGGAACAGATCGACGCCGGCCCCTTGCACGCCCAAGAGCGCGCCACGCTGGCGCTGATCCGGCGCGAACTGGCAGGGCTGCGGGCGCAGCATGCCGTCGATGCCTGGCAGCGACCCTGGTTGTTCCCGGCCGGGCCCGACTTCACGGCCATGTTCTGGGCCAACTCGACCAGCCTCAATGATGCCGCGGCCGCAGCGCTGTACGTGGACCGTCTCGCCGGTTTGCCGGCCTACCTGCGCGATGTGCAGTCCAACATCGAAGCGGGCCATGTGCGCGGTTACCGCTACCCCCGGGTCGTGCTGCAAAGCGCGGCTGCCAACACGCGCGGCATCCAGGGCGCCACGCCCGAAGCCTCGGCCTGGCTGTCGCCCTTCAAGCGTTCACCGGCTGCCGCGCAGCCTGGGGTGCTGGCCCAGGCCGAACGCGCCCTGGGCGTGGTTCGCAACGCCTTGCTGCCCGCACTGCAGGCGTGGGCCGATTTCCTGGAAGGCCTGGTGCAGCGCGGCGCGCGCGAGTCACTGAGTTGCGTGGACGGCCCTGCCGGCGCGGCCTACTACCGCACCTGGGTGCGGCACTTCACCAGCACCACCGACGATCCCGAAGAAGTGCATGCACTGGGCCTGACCGAAGTGGCACGCCTGGAACGCGAGATCGAAGCCGTGGCCAGCGACGCCGGCTACGCGGGCAACGTGCCGGGCTACCGCGCCTTTCTGGCGTCAGACCCGCAGTTCTTCGCTCCATCGCGCGACGCCTTGCGTGAAAGCATCGAGGCCTTGTGCAAGCGTGTGGACCGGCGCATCCCGGAATTCTTCGGCCTGATCCCACGCATCACCTACGGCGTGCAGAGCATCCCCGACGCCGTGTCGGCGCGCATGCCGCCGGCCTATGCACAGCCCAGCCCGGCCGACGGAACGTCTGCCGGCATCTTCTGGATCAGCGGGCTGCCGTCCAAGGCGCCGAGCTATCTGCACCCCGCACTCGTCGTGCACGAAGCCTGGCCCGGCCACCTGATGCACCTGGCGCTGCTGAACGAGCAGACCGAGCTGCCGGCCTTCCGCCGCTATGGCGCGGTGAAGTACACCGCCTGCGTCGAAGGCTGGGCGCTGTATTGCGAGACGCTGGGCGTCGAGATGGGGCTGTACACCACGCCCCATGAGCACTACGGACGCCTGGAGATGGAAATGTGGCGCGCCGTGCGCCTGGTGGTCGACACCGGCATCCACGTGCGCGGCTGGAGCCGCGAGCAGGCGGTGGCCTACATGACCGAACGCCTGAGCCTCTCGCGCGAAACGATCGAGGGCGAAGTCGACCGCTACGCTGCGCTGCCCGCGCAGGCGCTGGGGTATCAGATCGGCAACCTCAAGTTCCGCGAACTGCGCCGCAGGGCCGAGGAGACACTCGGCACGCGCTTTCGGCACCGCGACTTCCATGCCGCCGTGATGAGCGCCGGTGCGGTGACGCTGCCGGTGCTGGATGACCTCGTGAGCGACTGGCTGCGGCGCCAGACATCCGCCGCGGGGAAGCCCGACGAGACATCCCATGCCGCTTGACCCGGCCAGCGGCGTGTTCTACGAGGTGCAGGGACAAGGCCAACCCTTGCTCATCGGGTTGCCGCTGATGGCATCGTTCACCGAGCTGTTCGGCAGCGAGATGCAGCCGGTGCTCGACGGCTACCTGAACCGGCTGACCAACCGCTACCGTGTGCTGCGCGTGGACTACCCCAGCATCGGTGGTAGCCGTGACATCGCGCCGGGAGCGCTCACGGCCGATCGCGTCTGCGCCGATCTGCTGGCTGTGGCCAGCGCAGCCGGATTCGACCGCTTCGCCTACTGGGGCTATTCCTGGGGCGCCGCCGTCGGCCTGCAACTGGCCGCGCGCACCGACCGGCTCGCGGCCCTGGTGCTGGGCGGCTGGCCGCCGCTGGGTGCGCCTTATGCGGGCATCCTGCAAGCCACGCGGCTGAAGCAGGCCGACCCCGAGCCTTCATCGCTCAAGGTGCTTCGGTCTAAGGACCAGTACCGGCAGTGGGAAACCTACTACGCGAGCATGCTGAACTGGCCAGAAGCCGAGAGCGTGGCGCGTATCGCCTGCCCGAAGATGGTCTATTTCGGTGGCGACGGTGACCTGGTGGAGGCCGGCATTCCTGTCCGCATCTCATCGATCATCCGCGAGCAGCGCGCCGCGCTTGAAAAGCAGGGCTGGACCGTTCAAGAGATCCCGGGCCAAGGCCACGGTGTCTGCATGGCACCCGACCTCGTCGTCCCGCCCGTGCGGGGCTTTCTGAATTCGCTGTCGTGAACGGGTCAAGCCTGCAAGCCGATGTCATCGTCCTCGGGGCGGGAATGGCCGGCGCGTCGCTGGCGGCCGAGCTTGCCGCGAAACGATCGGTGGTGTTGCTAGAGATCGAGGATCAGCCGGGCCGTCACGCCACAGGGCGCTCGGCGGCGATGTTCTTCGAAAGCTATGGCAACGCAACCGTGCGCGCCCTGACCCGGGCCAGCCGCAGCTTCCTGGCGCTCCCCCCGGCGGGCTTCGCCGACGTCCCGCTGCTGACGCCTCGTGCCAGCCTGGTCATCGCCGATGCCGGACAACTGCCCAGGCTCGATCGTCTCCACGCCGAAGCCCGCGCCGGGGCTGCACTGCTGCGGCTGGACAGCGCCGCCGCGCTGGCGCTGGTGCCCATCCTTCGCGCCGAGGCGGCGGCCGGCGCCTTGCTCGATCAGTCGGGCCACGACATCGACGTCGCCGCGTTGCTGCAAGGCTACTTGCGTGTGGCACGGCGCAACGGTGCTCGGCTAGTGATGGGCGCGGCCGAGCTCACCATACTCCGACAGGGCGGCCTGTGGCATGTGCGGTCGCGCGTCGGGGAATTCCGCGCACCCCTGCTCGTCAACGCCACCGGTGCCTGGGCCGACAAGGTGGCCGTGCAGGCGGGCGCAAAGGCCGTCGGCCTGCAACCGATGCGCCGCACGGCGATGACCGTGGCGGCGCCAGCCGGCTGCGACGTCCGCCACTGGCCGGCCGTGATCGACGCCGATGAGTCCTTCTACTTCAAGCCCGATGCAGGCCAGTTGCTGCTGTCGCCCGCCAATGAAGACCCGATGGATCCCTGCGACGCGGTGCCCGACGAGCTCGACGTGGCCATCGCGGTAGACCGCTTCGAGCGCGCCACCACGATGCGCGTTCAGCGGGTGAGCCATCGTTGGGCGGGGCTGAGGAGCTTCGTGGCCGACCGCACGCCGGTCGTCGGATTCGATCCGCGCGTCGAGGGCTTCTTCTGGCTGGCCGGGCAAGGCGGCTACGGCATCCAGACCGCGCCGGCTCTGGCCCGCGTGGCAGCGGCGTTGATCACCGGGCAGGACCTGCCCTCCGACATTCATGCAGAAGGTGTCGCGGCCGAGGCCTTGGACCCTGCCCGGCCCGCGCTCGGCACCGAGGTAGCGCAGGACGGGCGCGGAGTTCGGTGATGCGCATCTTCATGGCGGCCCTGGCCACCGAGACCAACACCTTCGCCCCGTTTCCGACAG
>JAUMBF010000114.1:0-25114 GCA_032115875.1 Rubrivivax sp. | reverse complement strand
GCCTCGATGCGCTCGCGCCCTGGGGCCCGAGCGCATCGAGGCCTTCCTGCGCGCCGAGCCCGGGCTGGAGCGGCACCGCGTGCGGCTGCAGGAGGTGCAGCGGCTGGCCCGCCACCAGCTCACCCCCGAGGCCGAGACGGCGCTGGCCACGCTGGCGCCGACCCTGGGCGCGACGACGCAGATCCGCACGCTGCTGGTCACCACCGACATCGAGTGGCCCACGATCACCGTCGACGGCCAGCCGGTGAAGGTGGACAACATCGGCTACCAGCGCCTGCGCGCCCACCCCGACCGCGTCGTGCGCCAGCAGGCCTTCGACGCCTTCTTCAAGACCCACGCGCGCTTCCAGGGCAGCCTGGGCGCGGCGCTGGCGCAGCGGGTGGAGCTGGGCGTGGCCAACGCGCGCCTGCGCCAGCACCCCAGCGCCGTGGCCGCGAGCCTGGCCGGCGACGCCATCCCCGAGAGCGTGTACCGCACGCTGGTGGCCGAGACGAACAAGGCACTGCCCACGCTGCACCGCTACTTCAAGCTGCGCCAGCGGCTGCTGAAGCTGCCCGACCTGGCCTACCACGACGTCTACCCCGACATCGTGACGCCGCCACGCCGCTACACGCCCGAGGACGCCGCCGAGCTGACGCTGGCCTCGGTGGCGCCGCTGGGCGCGGCCTACCAGAAGCAGCTGCGCGAGGCGCTGGCCGCGCGCACGATGCACGTGTACCCGGCGCCCGGCAAGAGCTCGGGCGCCTACCAGAGCGGCGTCTACGGGCAGGTGCCGCTGATCTTCCTGAACCACCAGGACACCTTCGACAGTGTCAGCACCTACACGCACGAGTGGGGCCACGGCATGCACACGCTGCAGGCCAACGGCGCGCAGCCCTTCGAGACCGCGGGCTACCCGCTGTTCCTGGCCGAGATCGCGGCCTTCACGCACGAGCTGCTGCTGGCCGACCACATGCAGAAGACGGCCAAGACGCGCGAGGAGCGCATCTTCTACCTGGGCGAGGCCATCGAGCGCATCCGCGGCGCGTTCTTCCGCCAGGCCATGTTCGCCGAATTCGAGCTGGCCACGCACGACGCCGTGCAGCGCGGCGAGGCGCTGTCGGGCACGCGCATGACGCGCCAGTTCTGCGAGCTGCTGCGCAAGTACCACGGCGCCGATGCCGGCTTGATGCGCATCGATCCCGTGGTCTGCACCGAGTGGGCCTACATCTCGCACTTCCACCGGCCGTTCTACGTCTACCAGTACGCCACCAGCATGGCCGCGGCGGCGCACTTCACGCAGCAGCTGCTCACGGGCTCGCCGCAGGCGCGCGACACCTACCTGGGCATCCTGCGCTCGGGCGGCTCGCGCCACCCAGTGCCGCTGCTCAAGGACGCCGGCCTGGACATGGACAGCCCGCGCCCCTACCAGGCGCTGGCGCGCCACATGGAGCGGCTGATGGACGAGCTCGAGGCGCTGCTGCCGGCCAACCCAGGCTGAGCGGCGCGCCGCATCACCAGCCGTTGAATCGACCCCAGATGCCGGCCACGGTGCCTGCGTCCAGAACGGCGTAACGATCAAACTGCGCAGCCGTGGCGCACGCGTGGTTGGGCAGCACGCGCAGCCGCGTGCCCACGGGCAGCCGCTCGGCCAGGCTTGTATCGGCGCTGCCGTCGGCGCGCGAGACGATGCCGTGCTCCTGGTTGGCGCCCGTCATCAGCAGCCCCGGCAGCGGCCGGCCGGCCTCGTCGCAGACCACGCCGTAGCCGCAGTCGTCGCGCCCGCGATCGCGGCTCATCGCCATCCAGCCGGCGTCCACCAGCACCCAGCCCTTGTCGCGCTGGTGGCCGATCACGGTGGTCAGCACGCTCAGCGCGATGTCGTCGGTGGTGCACACGCCCAGGCCGCGCATGACGAGGTCGTGGAAGGCGTAGACGCCGGCACGCAGCTCGGTCACGCCGTGCAGGCTGCGGGCGAACAGCGCGGTGGGGGTGCTGCCCACGCTCACCTCGGGGCAGGCGTGGCCCGCGGCGCGCAGCACCTGGGCCGCGGCCACGCAGCGCGCACGCTCCTGCTCGGCCATGGCCGCAAGCTCGGCCTCGCCGCGGCAGCCGTAGCTGGCGCCGCAGTGCGTCATCACGCCCAGCAGCTGCGCGCCGCCCTCGGCCAGCGCGCGCGCCACCGCGGGCAGTGCGGGTGCATCGGGCGCCAGCCCGGCGCGCTGGCCGTCGGTGTCGATCTCGATCATCACGTCGAAGCGGTGGCCGTGCGCGCGGCCGTGGGCCACCAGCGCCTCGGCGGCCTCGACCGAGTCGAGGATCACCGTCAGCCGGCAACCCTGCTCGCGCAGCGCACGCACCGCGGCCAGCTTGCCCGGCACGATGCCCACGGCGTAGAGGATGTCGCTCACGCCCTGGGTCGCGAACTGCTCGGCCTCCTTCAGCGTGCTCACCGTGATGCCGGTCGCGCCCGCGGCCAGCTGGCGCTGCACCACGGGCCAGCACTTGGTGGTCTTCACATGCGGGCGCAGGCGCACCCCCAGCGCGCGGGCGCGCGCCTGCATGGCGGCGATGTTGCGGTCGAGCCGCTCGGCGTCGAGCAGCGCGGCGGGGGTGGGCAGGTCGGCGATGGTCATGCGTGGCATCGTAGCGGCGGCGCGCCATCGCGGGCATGGGTGCTGCCGCGGACCTGCCCAGCCACCCCCTGGCGTGACTGCCAGTGCTGTCGATGACGGCGGCGGCTCCCTCACAATGGACGCATGCCGCTGAGTTGGAACGACATCAAGGTGCGCGCCGCCGCCTTCGAGCGGCGCTGGCGCGACGCCACTGACGAACGCGCCCAGGCCCAGGAGTTCTGGGTCGAGTTTTTCGACATCTTCGGCATCCGCAAGCCGCGCGTCGCCAGCTTCGAGCACGCGGTCAAGAAGCATGGTGGTGGCCAGGGATTCATCGATCTCTTCTGGCCGGGCGTGATGCTGATCGAGCACAAGTCGCGCGGCAAGGATCTGGTCAAGGCGCACGACCAGGCGATGGCCTACTTCCCCGGGCTGAAGGAGCGCGACCTGCCACGGCACGTGCTGGTGACCGACTTCGCGCGGTTCCGGCTGTTCGACCTCGAAGAGGGCAGCGACGTCGAGTTCAGCTTGGCCGACCTGCCGAAGCACATCAAGCGCTTTGCCTTCGTGGCCGGCTACCGCACGCAGACCATCCGCCCACAGGACGAGGTGAACGTCCGCGCCGCGCAGAAGCTGGGTCTGTTGCACGATGCGCTCAAGGCCAGCGGCTACGACGGCCACCCCTTGGAGCTGCTGCTGGTGCGGCTGCTGTTCTGCCTGTTCGCCGACGACACCGGCATCTTCCAGCCTGCGCAATCGTGGCGGGCCTGGCTGGAGGAGCGCACGGCGGTCGACGGCAGCGACCTCGGCCCGCAGCTCGCGGCGCTCTTCCAGGTGCTGAACACGCCCGAGGACAAGCGCAGCGCCAAGCTCGACGAGCAGCTGCGCGCTTTTCCCTACGTGAACGGGCGGCTGTTCGAGGAGATGCTGCCGCTGGCCTCGTTCGACGCCGCGATGCGCGAGCAGCTGCTGGACGCCTGCGCGCTGGACTGGAGCGCCATCAGCCCAGCCATCTTCGGCGCCATGTTCCAGAGCATCAGCGACGACAAGGCCCGCCGTGCGCTGGGCGCGCACTACACCAGCGAGCAGAACATCCTCAAGCTCATCAAGCCGCTGTTCCTGGACGAGCTGCGCGCCGAGTTCGAGCGTGTGAAGCGGCAGCGCAACCGCCTGTTCGAGTTCCACAAGAAGCTGCGCTCGCTGGTGTTCCTGGACCCGGCCTGCGGCTGCGGCAACTTTCTCGTCATCGTCTACCGCGAGCTGCGGCTGCTGGAGCTGGAGGTGCTGCGCGCCGCCTATGCCGACGGCCAGCAGACGCTGGACGTGCACACGCTGGTGAACATCGACGTCGACCAGTTCCACGGCATCGAGATCGAGGAGTTCCCGGCCCAGATCGCCCAGGTGGCGCTTTGGCTGGTGGACCACCAGATGAACGTGCGCGTCGGTGACGAGTTCGGTGCCTACTTCGCGCGCATCCCGCTGAAGGCCTCGCCGCACATCGTGCACGGCAATGCGTTGCGCATGGACTGGAACGATGTGGTGCCGGCGGTGCGGTGCAGCTATGTGCTGGGCAACCCGCCGTTCATCGGGCACCAGAACCGCTCCGCAGCGCAGGCGGCAGACATGACGGCGGTCTGGGGCGCCGATGGCCGCTTTGGCCGGCTCGACCACGTCACCGCCTGGTACGCCATGGCTGCGCGCTACGTGGCCGCCGATCCCCGCATTCGGTGCGCCTTTGTCTCCACCAACAGCATCGCGCAGGGCGAGCAGGTCGGCACGCTGTGGGCTTGGTTGCTGGAGCGTGGCATGCGCATCGATTTTGCGCATCGCACCTTCAAGTGGTCCAACGAGGCCAGCGGCAAGGCGGCCGTGCACTGCGTGATCGTGGGCTTCGGCGTGGGCGACAGGCCCGCCAAGCGTCTGTTCGAGTACGCCGAGGTGGACGGCGAACCGCACGAGCTCGTGGCGGGCAACATCAACCCCTACCTCGTCGACGGGCCCAACGTCGTGCTGCCGTCCAGAGCACCAACGCCGCGCGGCCTGCCGCTGATGACCAAGGGCAGCCAGCCTACCGACGGCGGCCAGCTGCTGCTGGACGAGGCGGCCAAGGTCGAACTGCTCACTGCCGAACCCGCGGCTGAGCCCTGGATAAGGCGCTACCTGGGTGCCGAGGAGTTGCTGCATGGCACGCCCCGCTGGTGTCTTTGGCTGAAGGGTGCGGATGCGCGGACCTTGCGCGCCATGCCCAAGGTGATGGAGCGTGTGCAAGCCGTGCGGCGGGCCCGGCTCGAGAGCCCCACGGCGGCGGTCAGGGAGGCGGCGGACACGCCGACGCTGTTCACCCAAGACCGCCAGCCCGCGACGACCTATCTCGCCGTGCCCGCCCACACCTCGGAACTGCGGCGGTTCATCCCGATTGCCTTCCTGGGCCCGGAAACCGTGGCCAGCAACGCGCTGCGCATCTGCCCCGGTGCCACGTTGTTCCACTTCGGCGTGGTGATGTCGACCATGCACAACGCCTGGGTCCGCTACACCTGCGGGCGCCTTGAGAGTCGGATTCGTTACGAACCCAACGTCTACAACACCTTCCCCTGGCCCGAGGTGAGTGAGGCGCAGCGCCTCGCCATCGAGTCCGCCGCGCAGGGCGTGCTGGATGCGCGTGCCCTCCACCCCGGCAACTCGCTGGCCGACCTGTACGACGACCTGGCCATGCCGCTGGCCTTGCGCAAGGCCCACCAGAAACTCGACGCCGCCGTCGATGCCGCTTACCCGCGCCCCGGCCGCAAGGGCTTCGACTCCGACGCCGAGCGCGTGGCCTATCTCTTCGAGCGCTACCGCGAGCTGGGTTCGCTGCTGCCGGCCGATGCCCCGGCGCGCAAGGCCTCCGCGCGCGGCCCGCGCGTCAGACCTTCAGCAGCCTGACCTGCGCCGGGCGCGACAACGACCACACGGCCGGCGGCTCGCGGCTGGCTGCCGCGCGCTGGATGGCAGGCCACGCGGCCACGGCGATGGCTCCGGTGTCGGCTGCGCCGAGGTTGCCCGAGCTCAGCACGAACAGGTGCAGTCGCGCCGCGCGCACCGCAGCGATCTCGTTCGGTCGGTGGCGGATGCGCTGGTCGCGCGTCAGGGCCAGCCAGGCTTGCGGCGCCGACGGCGCGCATCCACACGGGGTCCGGCGCGTCCATCGCGAAGTGATCGCGGTGCGCCTCGAAGGGGATGCCGGCGTCGCGCAGCGCCGCGTCGAGCGCGTGGCTCCAGGTGTCGCGGTCAATGAACAGGCGGGGCATCGACAGCCGGTTCGGTCGCTGCCCCGCGTCGTCGGCGTCAGGCAGCCCGCAGCCGCTCGAAGCGCAAGGCTTCCTCGATCACCGAGGCCGGCACGCCGTAGTCGGCCGCCAGCTGGCCGATGGTGTCGCCGGCACGGAAGCGGTCTTCCACGACCTCGGTGCGCACGAAGGCACCGCTGATCACCGGGCGGCCGAAAGAGCGCGTCGGGTCGACCACCACGCTGCGCGGCATGTCCTGCTGGGCATGGCCCAGCCGCGTGTACGGAAACAGCGCCACGGGCTGGCCTGTCTCGCCGAAGTCGATGCGGGCCAGGGCAGCCTCGAAGTCTTCCTGCAAGGCTCTTTGGCCGCCTTCAGACACGTTCAAGAGTTCACCAGCCTCGTGCACGAACAGCGCGATGCCGTTGGTGCGGAACTCGCGGTCGACCAGCGGACGCCTGACGTTCATGTGGCCGCCGACGTAGTCCAACGCGCGGCGAACCACCGGCAGGCTGACGCGATGCCGCCGGCGCATGGCGGCGAGCACGTGAAGTTCGCAGAGGTTGGTAAACGACAGAAGGCGCGCTGCACCATCGGCCGGCTCGATCACGGCCTTGAAGCGGTCGGGCTGGCCGAAACACCACGCGCAGACGGTCGCGCTGGGCAAGGCCAAGATGCGCGCCGCCTCGGCCGCCCGGTAGGCGGGCTGGTTCTGGGGGGTGGCTTCAGCGCGGGGCGTTCGCGGCGTTGCGCCTCCTCGCCCCGTCAGTGTGCCGGGGCTTCCGTGGAGCGGGTGTGGTGAACGGGGTCGAGCAACCCGCGGCGCTCAGGCCGCGACCGTCTCGGCCTTCGCGGCGGCCGATGCCGCGCGGCCGTCGCCGCCGCTGCGCATCAGGAAGTCGAAGGCCCCCAGCGCCGCCTTGGCGCCGTCGCCGGCGGCGATGACGATCTGCTTGAACGGCACGGTGGTCGCGTCGCCCGCGGCGAACACGCCGGGCAGGCTGGTGGCGCCCCGGGCGTCGACCTCGATCTCGCCGTGGCGGCTGAGGGCCAAGGTGCCCTTGAGCCACTCGGTGTTGGGCACGAGTCCGATCTGCACGAACACGCCCTCGAGCTCGATGCGGTGCTCGCTGCCGTCGCGGCGGTCCTTGTAGACCAGCGCGTTGACCTTGCCGCTGCCATCCGGGCTCGTGCCGGTGATCTCGGTGGTCTGCGCCATCAGGTGGATGCTCACGTTGGGCAGGCTCTTCAGCTTGGCCACCAGCACCGCGTCGGCGCGCAGCGCGTCACCGAACTCCAGCAGCGACACGTGCCCCACGATGCCGGCCAGGTCGATCGCGGCCTCCACGCCGGAGTTGCCGCCGCCGACGACGGCCACGCGCTTGCCCTTGAACAGCGGCCCGTCGCAGTGCGGGCAGTAGGCCACGCCCTTGTTGCGGAACGCCTGCTCGCCCGGGACGCCCAGCTCGCGCCAACGCGCGCCGGTGGCCAGGATGACGGTCTTGCCCGAGAGCTCGGCGCCGCTGTCCAGCTGCACCTTCACCAGGCCGCCGGGCTGCTCGGCCGGCACCAGCTTGGCGGCGCGCTGCATCCGCGTGATGTCCACGCCGTACTGCGCGGCGTGGGCCTCCAGCGCGGCGGCGAACTTGGGGCCCTGCGTCTCGAGCACGCTGATGTAGTTCTCGATGCCGAGCGTGTCGAGCGTCTGGCCGCCGAATCGCTCGGCCACCACGCCAGTGCGGATGCCCTTGCGCGCGGCATAGACAGCCGCGGCCGCGCCGGCAGGGCCACCTCCGACGATCAGCACGTCGTAGGGCTCCTTCTGCGACAGGCCAGCGGCCGCGCGCTGCGCCGCGCCGGTGTCGACCTTGGCCAGGATCTCGGCCAGCTCCAGGCGGCCCGAGGAGAACACCTCGCCGTTGAGGAAGACCAGCGGCACGGCCAGGATCTGCCGCTGCTCGACTTCCTGCTGGAACACGCCGCCATCGATGGCGGTGTGGCGGATGCGCGGGTTGAGCACGGCCATCAGGTTGAGCGCCTGCACCACGTCGGGGCAGTTGTGGCAGGTCAGGCTCATCCAGGTTTCGAAGATGAGGTCCTGGCCCGGCTCGAGCGCCTTCACCTGGTCGAGCAGCGCCTGCTCGACCTTGGGCGGGTGGCCGCCGGCCTGCAGCAGCGCCAGCACGAGCGAGGTGAACTCGTGGCCCATGGGCAGGGCCGCGAATGCGATGCCCATGTCGGCGCCGCGCCGCGTGATCTGGAACGAAGGCTTGCGCGCGGCCTGGCCGTCGAAGCGGGCCGCCACCATGCTGGGATGCAGCGCCGCGATCTGCGTGATGAGCTCGCGCATGTCGGCCGCCGTCTCGCTGCTGTCGAGCGAGGCGATCAGATCGATCGGCTGCTGCAGGCGCTGCAGGTAGGCGGCGAGCTGGGTCTTGATGGCGTCGTCGAGCATGGTCGTTCCCTGGAGGGTGGTGATCCGTTGGGGCTGGGCCCGCGAAGCGAGGGCTTCGACAGGCTCAGCCCGAACGGTTGGGGACAGGGGGCGGCGGCCTGCCCAGCCGCCGCCGCGGAACCGGCTCCGCCGGGCCGCTGGCGGCGCCCCCTTGAGGGGGCGCCGTCAGGCGCTCCGGGGGTGGGCGATCAGATTTTTCCGACCAGGTCCAGCGACGGGGTCAGCGTCTTGGCGCCTTCATTCCACTTGGCCGGGCAGACCTGGCCGGGGTTCTTGGCGGTGTACTGGGCGGCCTTGAGCTTGCGCACGGTTTCCTTGACGTCGCGCGCGATCTCGTTGCTGTGGATCTCGGCGGTCTTGATCTTGCCCTCGGGGCTGATGATGAAGGTGCCGCGCAGCGCCAGGCCTTCTTCGGGGATGTGCACGCCGAAGGCGTTGGTCAGCGTGTGCGTGGGGTCGCCCACCAGCGGGAACTTGGCCTTGCCGACGGCGGCGCTGGTCTCGTGCCACACCTTGTGCGAGAAGTGCGTGTCGGTGGTGACGATGTAGACCTCGGCCTCGAGCTTCTGGAACTCGGCGTAGTGCTCGGCCGCGTCCTCGATCTCGGTCGGGCAGTTGAAGGTGAAGGCGGCCGGCATGAAGATCAGCACGGACCACTTGCCCTTGAGCGTGGCGTCGCTGACCTCGATGAACTCGCCCTTGCCGCTGCGGTTGACGAAGGCGGTGGTCTTGAACGCGGGGACGGTGCTGTTGATGATTGACATGAAAACTCCTATGGAGTGGATTGGATTGATAGACACTTTGAATGCTAACGGAACCGAAGCAGGCCGCGATAGGTTTCTCTGATGCCACCGTTTGGCGCCGGCTATCGCTCCTGCACGTCGCCGCCGTGCTCCGCGCGGTGGCGCTGATGCGGGCCAACCTTGATCGGCCCTGGATGCTGGAGTTGCTGGTACGGCTTGCGGGAAATACTGGATAAACATACAGTTATCCGGTGAACCCGCCGGACGCCCAAGCCGCCCTCTTTGCCGAGCCGCCGCCACCCTCGGCCCCGGCCGGCGTGGGCGAGCGCCCGGTGCTGCACCCGGCTGTCTGGCGCGCCCACGAGCTGGCGCGCCCGGTGGCCACCGACGGCCGCTGCGCCATCGCCAGCGGCCACCGCGCGCTCGATGCGCAACTGCCTGGCGGCGGCTGGCCACTGGGCTCGCTCACCGAGCTGCTGCTGCCGCACGAGGGTCTGGGCGAGCTGCGCCTGCTGGCCCCGGCGCTGGCTGCGGTGCAGCGGCGTGCCACGGCCAGCCGCGGCCTGATGTGGTTCGATCCGCCGGCCGAGCCCTGCGCCTGGGTGCTGGCGGCTCTGGGCATCGACCTGCGCCAGCTCGTCGTCGTGCGCGCCAGGCCGGCGTGGCCGGGGCGGCCCGATCGATCCGCCCACCCGCGCCGCCCGGCGCGTGCGCAGCTGCCGGCCTCCGACGTGCTGTGGGCGCTGGAGCAGGCGCTCAAGAGCGGCGAGGTCGGCGCCGCCGTGGCCTGGCTGCCGGCGCGGCTGCCGGCCGATGCGCTGCGCCGGCTGCAGCTGGCCGCACAGGCGCACGAGGGCCCGGTGTTCCTGCTGCGCCCGGCCGCCGAGGCGCGCCAGCCCAGCGCGGCGCCGTTGCGCATCGCGCTGGCCAGCGCTGGGCCCGACCGGCTGCGCCTGTCGCTGCTCAAGCGCCGCGGCCCGCCGTGTGCCGAGCCGGTGGCGCTGGGGCTGCCGCCGGTGCTGCCCGGGCTGCCGCTGCCCGAGCCCGTGCCGCCCGGGTCTTCCGTTCGGGCTGAGCCTGTCGAAGCCCTTCGACAAGCTCAGGGCGAACGGCGGAGGTTCCGTTCGGGCTGAGCCTGTCGAAGCCCTTCGACTTCGCTCAGGACAGGCCTGTCGAAGCCCTGTCACCCCCTGCCGAGTCCCGGTTGTCACCATGCTCTGGATCGCCGTGCACCTGCCGTGGCTGCCGCTGGAGGCCTTCTGCGCCACCTTGCCGCAGGCCGGGGGCGACGCCATGGCCGCCCCCGACGCGCGCCCGGTGGCCCTGGTGGCCGAGCACCGGGTGGTGCAGGTCAACGCCGCGGCGGCGGCGCGCGGCATCCGTGCCGGCTGCCAGCGCGCCACCGCGCAGGCGCTGGCGGCGGAGGTGCTGCTGGCCGAATCCGATCCCGTCCGCGAGGCCGCCGCGCTGCGCGCGGTGGTGCACGCGGCGCTGGCCTTCACACCGAGCGTCGCCGAGCCCGACCCCGCCGAGCCTGCCACCGTGCTGCTGGAGGTGCAGGCCAGCCTGCGCCTCTTTGGCGGCCCGGTGGCGCTGGCGCGGCGGCTGGTGGCAGCGCTGGCGCCGCTGGGCCACCGGCTGCAGCTGGCGGCGGCGCCCACGGCCGCCGGCGCGGCGCTGCTGGCGCGCTGGGCGCCGCGCGGCGTGGACGTGCTGCACGGCCCTCACGCCTCCGATCGTGCCGGCGACCGCGCCGCGCTGGCTGCGCTGCTGGAGCGCGCCCCGGTGACGCTGCTGCCGGCGCCGCGCGCGGCCATCGCCGCCGAGATGACGGCCATGGGCCTGCACCGCATCGCCGATTTGCGCGCGCAACCGCGCAGCGGCCTGGCGCGCCGCTTCGGCGAGGGCCTGCTCGGCGTGCTCGACTGCGCCTTCGGCGACGCCCCCGACACCCGCCGCTGGGCGACGCTGCCGCCGGTGTTCGAGGCCCGGCTGGAGCTGGCCGCGCGCGCCGAGCACGCCGAGCAGGTGCTGCACGGCGCTGGGGTTCTGCTGGCGCGCCTGGTGGCCTGGGCCCAGGGGCGGCAGGTGCGCATTGCCCGCTTCGTGCTGCGCTGCCTGCATGAGCGTGCGCGCCAGGCTGCGGTGCCGCCCACCGAGCTGGTTGTGGCGCTGGCCGAGCCGGCCGTAGCCCCCGCCCACCTGCTGGCCCTGCTGAAGGAGCGCCTGGGCCGCCTCGAGCTGCCCGCGCCCACGCTCGACCTGCTGCTGCGCTGCGAGCACGTGGTGGCCGCGCCGCCGCCCAACGGCGAGCTGTTCCCCACGCGCGCCAGCCGCGCCCAGGGACTGCTGCGCCTGGTGGAGCGGCTGCGCGCCCGGCTGGGCGACGCGCAGGTGCAGCGTCTGGTGGCCGTCTCCGACCACCGCCCGGAGTGCGGCAGCCGCGCGCTGCCGCTGCAGGGCGAGGGCGCGCAGCCCGCGCTGCCGGCGCTGCCGCCGGGCCCGGCGCTGCTCGACCCGGCGCTCCCGCTGCACCGCCCGGCCTGGCTGCTGCCCGAGCCGCAGCCCCTGGCCGAAGGCCCTGAGGCCACGCCGCTCGTGCACGGCCGGCCGCTGCGCCTGCTGGCCGGCCCCGAGCGCATCGAGACCGGCTGGTGGGACACGCACCCTGTGCAGCGCGACTACTTCATCGCCGAGGCCCACGATGGTGCGCTGGTGTGGGTGTTCCGCCACCGCCTGCCGCAGCCGCCGGGCGAGCCCGTGTGGTTCCTCCAGGGCCTGTTCGGCTGATCGGCCCGTGCCGCGCGGGTGGCCCAGACCCCGTGCGATAGTCCGCGCCCGATGAAGAAGACCGCCGCCGACGAACCCGTCGTCGACCCCAAGGTGCTGCGCGCCATCGACCGCAGCGTGCCCGACTTTCCGCGCCCGCCCTGGCGCCGCCGGCTGCTGCTGGTGGTGCTGGCCGTGGGCATGGGATGGCTGGTGGTGGACACCATGCTCGATCCGCCCGGCAACATCTTGCGCAACCCGCCACCGCGCGTGGATGCGCCCACCTGCGAACCCGGCCAGACCCGCGGCTGCGTGGGCGGCACGGCCACGGTCATCGTCGCACCGGTGCCGGCGGCCTCACGCTAGGAGCGTGGGCGGCAGCTCGGTGCGGAAACCCAGCCCCGGGCTGTGGCCGTCATGGTGCTGCCTTGCCGGGGGCTTGATCGCCGGGCTTCAAGCCAGTCGTTCCTTCAGCCAAGCCTCAAGGTCGCGCAGCTCTTCCAGGCACACCGAGTGCTCCATCGGGTACTCGTGCCATTGCACGGGCTGGCCCAGGGCCAACAGGGCGTCGCGGCTGGCGCGGCCGCGCGCCGGCACCACCACGCCGTCGCGGCTGCCGTGGGCAGCGAACACCGGGGTCGACGCATTGACTGCCTGGCGTTCGGCCGCCGTGTGCCCGGCCAAGGGCAGGTAGCCCGACAGCCCGGCCAGGCCCGCGAGGCGCTGCCCGTAGCGCAGCCCCGCCCCCAGCGTGATGGCGCAGCCCTGCGAGAAGCCCGCCAGCACGATGCGCCCGGCCGGCACGCCGCGTGCCACCTCGCGGTCGAGCAGCGCGTGCACGGCTGCGAAGCTGTCGCGCAGGCCGGTCTCGTCTTCCTGGCGGCTGAAGGGGTCGGCCGGGCCGGTGCCGGGGTAGATGTCATACCACGCGCGCATCGCATGGCCGCCGTTGATCGTGACGGGCCGCATCGGCGCGCGCGGGAACACCCAGCGCACGGGGCCGACGGCCTCGAGCCTCATCTCGTCGGCCAGCGAGAGGAAGTCGGTGCCGTCGGCGCCCAGGCCGTGCAGCACCACGATCGTGGCGCGCGCCGGTTCGGCCGGGTGGAGTTCGATGGTCTGGGGCAGGTGGTTCATGCGGTGCTCGGCTGTTCAGGTTCAAGCGGCCGCCGCGGAACCGGCTCTGCCGGGCCGCTGGCGGCGCCCCCTTGAGCGGGAGCGGCGCAGCCGCTCCGGGGGTGGGTCAATACGCCAGCCCCATCGCGGTGCGAACGTCCTTCATGGTCTGCCGCGCCACCGTGCGCGCGCGCTCGGTGCCCATCTCGACGATCCAATGCACCTGCTTGGGGTTGGCCAGGTACTGCTCGGCGCGTTCGCGCCAGGGCTGCTGCTCCGTCAGGATGGCGTCGATCACCGGCTGCTTGCACGCCAGGCAGCCGATGCCCGCGGTGGTGCAGCCCTGCTGCACCCACTGCTGCGTGGCCTCGTCGGTGTAGACCTTGTGGAACTGCCACACCGGGCACTTGCCGGGGTCGCCGGGGTCGGTGCGGCGGGCGCGGGCGGGGTCGGTGGCCATCGCGCGCACCTTCTTCGTCACCTCGGCGGGCTCCTCGCGCATCAGGATGGCGTTGCCGTAGCTCTTGCTCATCTTGGTGCCGTCGGTGCCGGGCAGGCGCAGCACCTCGGTGTGCAGCGCCTGCGGCTCGGTGAGCACGCTCTTGCCGCTGCCCTTGAGGTGGCCGGTGAGCAGCTCGGTGTCGTCGGGCGTCCAGCCGTTCACGGCCATGGCAGCCTTCTTCACGATGCCCTCGCCCTTGGCCCAGGCCTCGGCGCTGCCGGTCTCGCCGAAGGCCTTGCGCTGCTTCTCGAAGTAGCGCTGGTCGTCCTTGGGGCATTTGGCCAGCGCGGCGGCCACCTGCGCGTCGAAGTCCTTGTGGCGGCCGTAGAGGTTGTTGAAGCGGCGCGCCACCTCGCGCGTGAGCTCGACGTGGCTGCTCTGGTCCTCGCCCACCGGCACGTGGTTGGCCTTGTAGATCAGGATGTCGGCCGCCTGCAGCAGCGGGTAGCCGAGGAAGCCGTAGGTGGCGAGGTCGCGGTCCTTCAGCTTGTCGATCTGGTCCTTGTAGGTGGGCACGCGCTCGAGCCACCCGAGCGGCGTGCCCATGGCCAGCAAGGTGAACAGCTCGGCGTGCTCGGGCAGCCGGCTCTGGATGAAGAGAGTGCAGCGCTCGGGGTCCAACCCAGCGGCGATCCAGTCGATCACCATCTCGTAGACGTAGCGCTCCATCACCTCGCGTTCGTCGTAGTGTGTGGTCAGCGCGTGCCAGTCGGCCACGAAGAAGAAGCACTCGTGCTCGTGCTGCAGACGCACCCAGTTCTTGAGCGCGCCGTGGTAGTGGCCGAGGTGCATGGCCCCGGTGGGGCGCATGCCGGAGAGGACGCGGGATCGCATGGTCGCGGTTGGGGTGGTGGCAGGAGCGGGTGGATTGTCTCAGGCGCGGCTGCCGCGACAATGCCCGCGCATGACGCAGCGCATCGCCATCCTGATCTCGGGCCGCGGATCCAACATGGAGGCCATCGTCCGCGCCTGCGCGGCCGAGGGCTGGCCGGCCCGCGTGGTGGCCGTGATCGCCAACCGGCCCGACGCCGCGGGCCTGGCTTTCGCCGCCGCCCACGGCATCCCGACCGCGGTGGTGGACCACCGGGCCCACGGGCCCGGCGCCGAGGGCCGCGAGGCCTTCGACGCCGCGCTGGCCGATGCGCTCGACGGCTTTGCGCCCGATGTGGTGGTGCTGGCCGGCTTCATGCGCATCCTGGGCGCGACCTTCGTGCGGCGATTCGAGGGGCGGCTGCTGAACATTCACCCGTCTCTCTTGCCGGCCTTCCCGGGGCTGCACACGCACCGGCGGGCGCTGCAGGCCGGCTGCAAGGCAGCGGGCGCGACGGTGCACTTCGTGACGCCCGAGCTCGACCACGGGCCCATCGTGATGCAGAGCGTGGTGCCGGTGCTGCCCGGCGACGACGAGCACACGCTGGCCGCACGCGTGCTGGCCACCGAGCACCAGATCTACCCGAAGAGCGTGCGCTGGTTCGTCCAGGGGCGGCTGGTGCTGGAAGGCGGCGTCGTGCGGCAGCGCGGCGGCGCGGCGCAGCTGCTGCTGCCGGAGGCCTGATCGGCGGGTGGCAAAGGCGCGCAGCGACGAGCCTGGGGGGCCGTGTCAGTCGCCGACGCGCTCGAAGCGCGCCCGTGTGACGCCGTCGATCGTCACCGTCTCGAAGAACATCGCGTGCGGCCGCACCCAGTCGCCGCGGTCCCCGTAGAGCGGCCGGTACAGCACCAGCGCCTCCAGCGTCTCGGAGTGGCGCACCACGCCGAGCAGCCGGTATTCGCCGCCCTTGTAGTGGCGGTAGCGGCCGGGCGGGGCCGGGGGCAGGGCAGGCAGGTCGTCATCCATGACGCGCATTGTCGGCCGGGATAATCCCCGCGATGCATCCCAACGCCCTCCTGGATCTCGCCACCGAGCTGTTGCGATCGGTGTTGAAGTTCGACGCACCGGCCGATGGCCTGGTGTCGATGTTCTTCCGCAAGCACGCCAAGCTCGGCGCGCGCGAGCGCCACACGCTGGCCGAGACCGTCTATGCGCTGCTGCGCCAGCGCCTGCTGTTCCAGCACCTCGCGCAGAGTGGCAACGGCCTGCTGGAGCGCCGCCTGGCCATCCTGGCCTGGCAAGGCAACGCCGGCTTCCTGCGCGGCGCGCTGACGCCGCCCGAGCAGGCGTGGCTGGAACAGGTCAGCGCCATCGACCGCGCCTCGCTGCCCGAGAAGCTGCGCCACAACCTGCCCGACTGGCTGGCCAACCCGCTGAAGGAGTCGCTCGGCAGCGAGTTCTGGCCCCTGGTCGACGAACTCGCCCGCCCCGCGCCGCTGGACCTGCGCGTGAACACGCTCAAGGCCAAGCGCGACGACGTGCAGCGCGCACTGGCCGAGGCGGGCATCGAGGCCGAGCCGACGCCGTTTTCACCCTGGGGCCTGCGCATCGACGGCAAGCCGTCGCTCAACAAGCTGCCCTTGTTCACCGACGGACTCGTGGAGGTGCAAGACGAGGGCAGCCAGCTGCTGGCGCTGCTGCTGGATGCCAAGCGCGGCGAGATGGTGGTCGACTTCTGTGCCGGCGCCGGTGGCAAGACGCTGGCGCTGGGTGTGGCCATGCGCAACACGGGGCGGCTGTATGCCTTCGATGTGTCGGGCCACCGGCTCGAGCACCTGAAGCCGCGGCTGGCGCGCAGTGGCTTGTCCAACGTGCACCCGGCGCAGATCGCCCACGAGCGCGACGACCGCGTCAAGCGGCTGGCCGGCAAGATCGACCGCGTGCTGGTGGATGCGCCCTGCTCGGGCCTGGGCACGCTGCGTCGCAACCCCGATCTGAAATGGCGCCAGAGCCCGCAGGCCCTGGCCGAGCTGCAGGTCAAGCAGAAGGCCATCCTGGCCTCGGCAGCGCGGCTGCTCAAGCCGGGCGGGCGGCTGGTCTACGCCACTTGCAGCCTGCTGGCGGCGGAGAACGAGGCCGTGGCCGCCGCCTTCACGGCCGACGAGGCTGGCCGCTTTGACCCCCAACCCGTGCTCGACCTGTTGCAGCCGGCGCGTGTCGACGCGGCCGAGGGCCTCGTCGCCGGCCCCTACCTGCGGCTGTGGCCGCACCGGCACCGCACCGACGGCTTTTTTGCGGCGGTCTGGATGAGGCGTTGAACCGGCCGTCGAACGGCGCCATCGTGGTGCCATCTGCAGCCAAGTTGCCGGCTTGAAGCGGGCCATCCCCGCAGCGAGACCGGAGCTTGCCGGTCTCTTCCGTATGCCCGACGAGGGGTGGGGCCTACAATCGAGTCGGCCGGACGTCCGGCATCAAGAAAGACAGTTGCATGGATTCCTTCTGGCTGGCTCACGACGCGCTGGTGCAATGGCTCTCCCACGGGCTGCTGGACGCCAGCTGGTGGCAGATCGTGTTGTTCACGCTCGTCACCACGCACATCACGATCTCTGCGGTGACGATCTTCCTGCACCGCGCGCAGGCGCACCGCGCGCTGGATCTGCACCCCGCGGTGTCGCATTTCTTCCGCTTCTGGCTGTGGGTGGGCACCGGCATGATCACGAAGGAATTCGTGGCCGTGCACCGCAAGCACCACGCCAAGTGCGAGACAGTCGACGATCCGCACAGCCCGCAGGTCAAGGGCCTGAAGGCGCTGCTGCTCTCGGGCGTGGAGCTTTACCGCGCCGAGGCCGGGAACAAGGAAACGCTGGTCAAGTACGGCCACAACACGCCGGACGACTGGGTCGAGCGCAACGTCTACAGCCGCTTCACGTGGCAGGGCGTGGGCCTGATGCTGATCCTGGACCTGCTGCTGTTCGGTGCCATCGGTGCTGCGGTGTGGGCTGTCCAGATGACCTGGATCCCCTGGTGGGCCACCGGCATCATCAACGGTGTCGGCCACTACTGGGGCTACCGAAACTTCGAGGCGCCGGACGCGTCGACCAACGTGTCGCCCTGGGGCATCCTCATCGGCGGCGAAGAGCTGCACAACAACCACCATACCTACCCGACCTCGGCCAAGTTCTCGGTCAAGCCCTACGAGTTCGACATCGGCTGGGTCTACATCCGCGGCCTGGAGATGCTCGGCCTGGCCAAGGTGAAGAAGGTGCCGCCGAAGCTGGCGCTGGGCGGTGTGCGCCCGGTGGCCGACGACAAGACGCTCGAGGCTGTCATCGCCAACCGCTACGAGGTCATGGCGCGTTACGCGGCCGAGCTCAAGCGCATGGCCGGTCTCGAGGTCGAGCGCCTCAAGGCCCAGGGCCCGGCCGCCGCCGCGCGCCTGAAGCAGATGCGCCTGGCCCAGGCCTGGCTGCACCGCGACGACGACAAGATCCCCCAGGGCGTGAAGCCCAGCCTGACCGCTGCGCTGGGCGAGAGCCCGCAGCTGGCCAAGCTGGTGGCCATGCGCGAAGAGCTGCGTGCCTTGTGGACGCGCACCGGCGTCAGCGCCGAGCAGCTGGTGGCCGACCTGCAGGCCTGGTGCCGCAAGGCCGAGGAGAGCGGCATCGCTGCGCTGCAGGACTTCTCGCTCAAGCTGCGCGCCGTCTCCGTGAGCCCTCAGGCCCACTGACGTTCGCCACACCCGAGGGGATCACCCCGCGGCGGCCCTGCCGGGCCGGCTCCGCGCGGGTGGTTCGGTCGGGCGCTCAGACGATGTCGGCGACGTGGATGCCGAAGGCGCCGCGCCTGCGGTCCTCGAAGTACAGCTCCAGCGTGCGCCGGACCGTGCGGAAGGCCAGCTCGTCCCAGGGCACCTCGTCTTCGCGGAACAGGCGCGCCTCCAAGGTCTCGGGGCCCGGGGCGAGGCGCTCGCTGAGCATGCGTGCGCGGTAGAACAGGTGCACCTGGCCCACGCGCACCACGTTCAGCAGCGTGAACAGGCCCTCCAGCGCCACCTGCGCGCCGGCCTCCTCGTCGGTTTCGCGCAGTGCGCCCTCGGCCACCGTCTCGCCCAGCTCCATGAAGCCCGCGGGCAGCGTCCAGAAGCCGCGGCGGGGCTCGATGGCACGGCGGCACAGCAGCACGCGCTCGCCGAACTCCGGCACCGTACCGACGACGTTGAGCGGGTTCTCGTAATGGATCTCCCCGCAGACCGTGCAGACGGCGCGCTCGCGGTTGTCGTCGGCCGGCACGCGGTACTCAGTGCGGCCGCCGCAGCTCCGGCAATGCTGGACGCGGCGGGTGGGCAGGATCATGCGATCGAGTGTACGGGCCGGCGGTGGCATGATCACCGGCCGGCCCCAACCCATCGCCCTACCTGCCATGAGCTTCGTCGTCACGCCTGCCGCCCCTGTTGCCGTGCCCGTGGCGGGCGGTGGCGAATTCCCGGTGCGCCGCGTCTACTGTGTCGGCCGCAACTACGCCGAGCACGCGCAGGAGATGGGCTACACCGGCCGTGAGCCGCCCTTCTTCTTCCTGAAGCCGGCCGACGCCGTGGTGGTGGTTCCCGAGGGCGAGACCGGCGCCATCGACTACCCGACGCTGACAAGCAACCTTCACCACGAGATCGAACTCGTCGTGGCCATCGGCAAGGGCGGGCGCGACATCAAGGCCGCCGACGCGCAGGCCCACGTGTACGGCTACGCGGTGGGTCTGGACATGACGCGCCGCGATCTGCAGGGCGAGATGAAGAAGCAGGGCCGCCCCTGGGAGATCGGCAAGGCCTTTGACCAGAGTGCGCCCATCGGCCCCATCGTGCCGGCCTCGAAGACCGGTGCGCTGAACAGCGGCGCGATCACGCTGCACGTCAACGGCCAGTTGCGCCAGGGCAGCGATGTCAAGGCGCTGATCTGGAGCGTCGGCGAGATCATCGAGCACCTCAGCGCCGCCTGGCAGCTGCAGCCGGGCGATCTGGTCTACACCGGCACGCCTGCCGGCGTGGCCGCCGTCGTGAGCGGCGACGTGATGGAGGGGCGTGTCGAGGGCCTGCCGCCGCTGCGTGTGGCGGTGCGCTGACCGCAGGGAGCGCGCAGATGGAGCTGTTCAACTACTTCCGCTCATCGGCCTCGTACCGCGTGCGCATCGCCCTGGCACTGAAAGGCCTGGACTACGCGTACCGCCCGGTGCACCTGGCGAAGAATGAGCAGTTCAACGAGTCGTACGCCGCGGTGTCGGCGGCGCGTCTGGTGCCGCTGCTGCGCGACGGCGAGCACTCGCTGACGCAGTCGCTGGCCATCATCGAGTACCTCGAGGAGACCCACCCCACGCCGCCCTTGCTGCCCGCCGCACCGGCCGAACGGGCCCGCGTGCGCGCGCTGGCGATGGACATCGCCTGCGAGATCCACCCCCTGAACAACCTGCGCGTGCTGCGTTACCTGGTGCATGATCTCAAGCTGGCCGAGGATGACAAGAACCGCTGGTACCGCCACTGGGTCGAGACCGGGCTGGAGGTGGTGGAACGCCAGCTCGCGGCGCGGCCGTCCACCTACTGCCACGGCGATGCACCGACGCTGGCCGACTGCTGCCTGGTGCCGCAAATCTTCAACGCCCGGCGCTTCGAGTGCCGGCTCGACCACGTGCCGAACGTGGTGCGCGTGTTCGAGGCCTGCATGGCCCTGCCGGCCTTCGAGGCGACGCGGCCCGAGAACTGCCCGGATGCCGAGTGACGCGGCCATCGCCGCCGTGCCGCTCATCGAGCCCGTCTGGCCGGGCGGCGCCCCGGCGGGCGTGGGCGCGGCGATGAGTACGCGGCGCGGGGGCGTCAGTGCCGCACCCTGGCACTCGCTGAACCTGGGCGTGGCCGTGGGCGACGAGGCCGCGGCCGTGGCCCGCAACCGCGCGCGCTGGGCACAGGCGCTGGGCGCGCGGCCGGTGTGGCTGCGCCAGGTGCACGGCGTGCAGGTGTTGCGTCTTGAGGCCAGCACGCCCGACCACCCGGCCGAACCTGCCGACGCGGCCTGGACCACCGAGCCCGGCATCGCCTGCACGGTGCAGGTGGCCGACTGTCTGCCCGTGCTGCTGGCCACGCGCGATGGCCGCGCGGTGGGCGCTGCCCATGCCGGCTGGCGCGGGCTGGCAGCCGGCGTGCTCGAGGCCACCGTGGCGGCCCTGCAGGCCGGCGCGGCGGTGCCCGCGGCCGAACTGCGGGCCTGGCTGGGGCCGTGCATCGGGCCGCAGGCCTTCGAGGTGGGGCCCGAGGTGCTCGAGGGCTTCGGGCGCGTGCCGCTGCCCGCCGATCAGCCGGGTTTTCGATGGTCGCCGCGGGTGGACGGCAGCCCCCGCTGGCGCGCCGACCTGCCGGCGCTGGCGCGCGAGCGTCTGGCCGCGGCGGGCGTCACGGCCGTGGCTGTGCACGGCGGCTGCACGGTGGCTGGCGGCTCAGACTTCTTTTCGTTCCGACGCGACGGTGTCACCGGCCGCCTGGCCGCTGCCGTGTGGCGTCGCCGGGCCTGAGGTGTCGGCCGTGGCATCCGCGGCCAACCGCGCTCGGCGCCGCGCTGGCGTGCCCATGATGTACATCACCACCAGCAGGGGCAGCACGCCGTAGAAGACGAAGGTGATGACCGCCCCCAGCACACTGCCTTGGCTGGACAAGGCCTCGGCCACGGCCATCATCAGCACCACGTACAGCCAGCCGATCGCCACCAGGTACATGCCACGGCCCGAGCCCCGTTGAAGTGACCCAAATTCTGTCATGCCATCGTCAGCCCTTCCCCGTACAAACCCGAGGCGCCGCCGCCCGAGCACGCCCACCGGAGACACCCCAGTGAACCGAAAGTCCCGCGCGGCCACCGCCGCTGCCGAACCGGCCGCCGCCCCGGCGGCCCCTGAGCTGCCGCCGGTGGCCGAGGCCCTGGGGTCAGCCGTCGCCGATGCGCTCAAGGCCTTCGGCGGCTTGGCTCTGCCGGTGGACCGCCTCGCCACCATCCAGGGCGACTACCTCAAGAACGCCACCGAGATGTGGAACCAGGCACTGCACCGCTTGCAGGTCGATGGCCGGGCCGCTCAGCCGCTGCCCGACCGCCGCTTCGCAGGCAGCGAGTGGGCTGCCAACCCGGTGGCGGCCACGATGGCGCAGCTGTACTTGCTGAACGCGCGCACGCTGATGACGCTGGCCGACAGCGTGGAGGGCGACGCCAAGACGAAGGCGCGCATCCGCTTCGCCGTTCAGCAGTGGGTCGACGCCACGAGCCCCAGCAACTACCTCGCGCTCAACCCGGAGGCCCTGAAGAAGGCGCTCGAAACGCAGGGCGAGAGCATCGGCAAGGGTCTGCAGCACCTGCTCGACGACGTGCGCAAGGGCCACGTCTCGCAGACCGACGAGAGCGTCTTCGAGGTCGGCCGCAATGTCGCCACCACCGCGGGCAGCGTGGTGTTCGAGAACGAGTTGTTCCAGCTCATCGAGTACAAGCCGCTCACGGCCAAGGTGCACGAGCGGCCGATGCTCTTCGTGCCGCCGTGCATCAACAAGTACTACATCCTCGATCTGCAGCCCGACAACTCCGTCATCCGCTACACCGTCGAACAGGGGCACCGTACCTTCGTCGTGAGCTGGCGCAACCCCGACGAGTCCATGAAGGCCAAGACGTGGGACGACTACATCGAGCACGGCCCCATCGCGGCCATCCACACGGTGCAGGCGGTCACGGGCGCTGAGACCATCAACACTCTGGGCTTTTGCGTCGGGGGCACCATCCTGGCGACGGCGCTGGCGGTGCTGGCGGCGCGAGGTGAGCAGCCGGCCGCGAGCGTGACGCTGCTGACCACGCTGCTGGACTTCGCCGACACCGGCATCCTCGACATCTTCGTCGACGAGGCCAGCGTGCAGCTGCGCGAGATGACCATCGGCGAGCAGGCGCCCACCGGGCCGGGCCTGCTCAAGGGCCAGGAGCTGGCCACCACCTTCAGCTTCCTGCGCCCGAACGACCTGGTCTGGAACTACGTCGTCGGCAACTACCTCAAGGGCGAGACGCCGCCGCCGTTCGACCTGCTCTACTGGAACGGCGACAGCACCAACCTGCCGGGCCCGATGTACTGCTGGTACCTGCGCCACATGTACCTGCAGAACGAACTCAAGAAGCCCGGCGCGCTCACCGTGTGCGGCGAGAAGGTCGACCTCGGGGCCATCGAGGCGCCGTTCTTCGTCTACGGCAGCCGCGAAGACCACATCGTGCCCTGGCAGGCGGCCTACGCGTCGATGCCGCTCATCAAGGGTGAAAAGACCTTCGTGCTGGGCGCCAGCGGCCACATCGCCGGCGTCATCAACCCGCCGGCCAAAGGCAAGCGCAGCCACTGGACGAACACGCGCGGGCCGGCCAGGGCCGACGACTGGCTGAAGACCGCCACCGAGCATCCGGGCAGCTGGTGGCCGGTGTGGGCCGGCTGGCTCAAGGGTCATGCCGGCAAGCTCGTCAACGCCCCGAAGACGCCCGGGTCGGCGCGCTTCAAGCCGATCGAACCGGCCCCGGGCCGCTACGTCAAGGCCAAGGCCTAGACTTCGAATTCAGGAGAAACGCTCATGGCCCAGACCGACATCGTCATCGTCGCCGCCGCCCGCACCGCGGTGGGCAAGTTCGGCGGCTCGCTCGCCAAGGTGGCTGCGCCCGAGCTCGGCGCCACCGTGCTGAAGGCGCTGCTGGCGCGCACCGGTCTGGCCAGCGAGCAGATCGGCGAGGTCATCCTCGGCCAGGTGCTCACCGCCGGCAGCGGGCAGAACGCGGCTCGCCAGGCCGTCGTCAAGGCCGGCTTCAGCCACGGCGTGCTGGCGATGACCATCAACAAGGTCTGCGGCTCGGGCCTGAAGGCCGTGATGCTGGCGGCCCAGGCCATCCGCGACGGCGACAGCGAGATCGTCATCGCCGGCGGCCAGGAATGCATGAGTTCCGCGCCGCACGTGCTCATGGGCAGCCGCGACGGCCAGCGCATGGGCGACTGGAAGATGGCCGACTCGATGATCGTCGACGGCCTGTGGGACGTCTACAACCAGTACCACATGGGCATCACGGCCGAGAACGTGGCCCGCAAGTACGGCATCAGCCGCGAGGCCCAGGACGCGCTGGCGCTGGCCAGCCAGCAGAAGGCCGCCGCGGCCCAGGAGGCCGGGCGCTTCAAGGACGAGATCGTGCCGGTGCTGATCGCGCAGAAGAAGGGCGAGCCGCTGGTGTTCGAAGCCGACGAGTTCATCAACAAGAAGACCAGCGCCGAGGCCCTGGCCGGCCTGCGCCCGGCCTTCGACAAGGCCGGATCGGTGACGGCCGGCAACGCCAGCGGCATCAACGACGGCGCCGCCGCCGTGATGGTGATGACGGCGGCCAAGGCTGCGGCGCTGGGCCTGAGGCCCCTGGCGCGCATCGCCAGTTACGCGTCAGCCGGCCTCGACCCTGCCCTCATGGGCATGGGTCCGGTGCCGGCGGCGCAGAAGGCGCTGGCGCGCGCCGGCTGGAAGGCTGGCGATCTGGACCTGCTCGAGATCAACGAGGCCTTTGCCGCGCAGGCTTGCGCCGTGCACCAGGAAATGGGCTGGGACACCACCAAGGTCAACGTCAACGGCGGCGCCATCGCCATCGGCCACCCGATCGGTGCCAGCGGCTGCCGCATCCTGGTGACGCTGCTGCACGAGATGATCCGGCGCGACGCGAAGAAGGGGATCGCGTCCTTGTGCATCGGCGGCGGCATGGGCGTGGCCCTGACCGTCGAGCGCTGAATTCCCAATCCACCCACACCACCCGCATCGGGTCAAGGAGCGAGACATGTCTGAACAAAAGGTAGCCTACGTCACCGGCGGCATGGGCGGCATCGGCACTGCGATCTGCCAGCGCCTGCACAAGGACGGCTTCAAGGTCATTGCCGGCTGCGGCCCGAGCCGCGACCACGTGAAGTGGATCGAGGAGCAGAAGGCCCTGGGCTACACCTTCCACGCCAGCGTCGGCAACGTGGCCGACTGGGACAGCACCGTCGCCGCCTTCGGCAAGGCCGTGGCCGAGCACGGCCCGATCGAGGTGCTCGTCAACAACGCCGGCATCACCCGCGACCGCATGTTCCTGAAGATGACACCCGAGGACTGGAAGGCCGTCATCGACACCAACCTCAACAGCATGTTCAACGTCACCAAGCAGGTGGTGCCGGGCATGGTGGACAAGGGCTGGGGCCGCATCATCCAGATCAGCTCGGTCAACGGCGAGAAGGGCCAGGCCGGGCAGACCAACTACTCGGCCGCCAAGGCCGGCATGCACGGCTTCACGATGGCGCTGGCGCAGGAGCTGGCGGCCAAGGGCGTGACGGTGAACACCGTGAGCCCGGGCTACATCGGCACCGACATGGTCAAGGCCATCAAGCCCGAGATCCTGGAGAAGATCGTCGCCACGATCCCGGTCAAGCGTCTGGGCACGCCCGAGGAGATCGGTTCGGTGGTGGCCTGGTTGGCAGGCCCGGACTCGGGCTTCACGACCGGCGCCGACTTCAGCTGCAACGGCGGCCTGCACATGGGGTGAGTCAGAGTGTGAGAGGCCATCCAATGCGCCCGCGCTGGGGTGTGCAAGGGCCCTGAGCTAGGCGTGGCGCGACGCCCGCACGCCTGTGCGGGCTAGCGACACAACGACGCGCAGGGCCCTTGAACACCCCAGCCCTTCGGGTAGGCCCCCAGAACAGCCCCACTCGTCGTTGCGAAGCCTCGCCGGGTCCCCGACCCGGCTTCGTTTCGCGCCTGGACTGGGGCTGTTCTGGGGGCCTACGCGGGTGCATTGGACTGCCTCTCACACTCTCA
>JAUMBF010000113.1:0-2477 GCA_032115875.1 Rubrivivax sp. | reverse complement strand
CGCTGAGCCTGCGCAGTGGTGGTGCCGCAGCAGCAGGGCCGGGATAATCTCCGCCGTGCTGCGTCTGTCCCGCGTCCCGCTGTACCTGGACCTGGTCCGCTGGGACCGCCCCGCCGGCTGGCTGCTGCTGCTGTGGCCCACGCTCGCGGCGCTGTGGATCGCCGCCGGCGGCTTCCCGGGCTGGCACCTGCTGCTCGTCTTCGTCGCCGGCACGGTGCTGATGCGCAGCGCCGGCTGCTGCGTCAACGACGTTGCCGACCGCGACTTCGACCGCCACGTCAAGCGCACCGCGCAGCGCCCGGTCACCTCCGGCGCGGTGCCGGTGCGGGAGGCCCTGGCGCTCGGCGCGCTGCTCGCGCTGACCGCCTTCGCGCTGGTGCTGACGACCAACCCGCCGACCATCCTGCTGTCGTTCGCGGCGCTGGCGGTGACGCTGGCCTATCCCTACGCCAAGCGCGTCGTCTCGATGCCGCAGGCGGTGCTGGGCGTGGCCTTCAGCTTCGGCATCCCGATGGCCTTCGCGGCCGCCCGGGGCGGCCCGGCGTGCAGCTTCGCCGCCATCGCCGAGGCCGTGCCCTGGCAGGCCTGGGCGCTGCTCGGCGCCAACCTGCTCTGGGTGCTGGCCTACGACACCGAGTACGCGATGGTCGATCGCGACGACGATCTGCGCATCGGCATGAAGACCTCGGCCATCACGCTCGGCCGCCACGACGTCGCCGCGGTGATGGGCTTCTACGCGGCCCACCTGCTGTGCTGGGCGGCGCTCGGACGCGGGCTCGGCCTGGGCGGGGTGTTCGTGCTCGGCCTCGCCGCGGCGGCGGCGCAGGCCCTCTGGCACCACCGGATGATCCGCGACCGCAGCCGCGAGGGCTGCTTCCGCGCCTTCCGCGTCAACCACTGGCTGGGCTTCACGGTCTTCGCCGGGGTGGCGCTCGACCTGGCCTGGCGCTGAGAGCGGAGCGCCGGGCGCGCCGCGCCGCGGCCTGCGGGTTTTCGTGGTCACCGGCGGCGCGCAGGCTGGTGCAACATGCGGGCTTTCCCGCAGCCGCGGGCCCCTGACCTGGAGCGCACCCGATGACCCTCTCCCGCCGCATCCTCCTCGCCGCCGGCGCGCTGGCGCTGGCCGCCACCACCGCGCAGGCGCAGCAGTTCTTCCGCATCGGCACCGGCGGCACCGCCGGCACCTACTTCCCCGTGGGCGGCATGGTTGCCAACGTCATCAGCCAGCCGGGCAAGATCGCCTCCACCGCACAGTCCAGCGCCGGCTCGGTGGCCAACGTGAACGCGATCGCCAGCGGCGCCATCGAATCCGGCTTCTCCCAGGCCGACGTGGCCACCTGGGCCTACACCGCCACGGGCGTGTGGCAGGGCCGCCCGGCGGTCTCCGGCCTGCGGCTGATCGCAAACCTCTACCCCGAGAGCGTGCACATCGTCGCGCGCAAGGGCGCCGGCATCCGCAGCGTGGCCGACCTCAAGGGCAAGCGCGTCGCGCTCGACGAGCCCGGCTCGGGCACGCTGCTCAACGCGCGCAGCATCCTCGCGGCCTACGGACTGAAGGATGCCGACCTGCGCGCCGAGTACATCAAGCCCAACCAGGCCGGCGACAAGCTCAAGGACGGCGCGCTCGACGCCTTCTTCTTCACCGGCGGCGCCCCGGCCGGCGCGATCGCCGAGCTCGCCTCCGCCGGCGCCGGCATCGAGTTGGTGCCGATCGACGGGCCGCAGGCCGACGCCATCCGCAAGGCCAGCGGCTTCTTCGCCCCGGACGTGATCCCGGCCGACACCTACAAGGGCCTGCCGGCGGTGAGGACGCTGGCCGTGGGCGCGCAGTGGGTCACCAGCGACAAGGTCGACGCCAACCTCGTCTACGAGATCGTCAAGAAGCTGTACTCCGCAGACGGCCAGAAGGCCATGGGCGCCGGCCATGCCAAGGGCAAGTACATCACGAAGGAGAACGCCGTCCAGGGGGCGGGCATCCCCTTCCACCCCGGCGCGGAGCGCTTCTACAAGGAGATCGGCGCGCTGAAGTGAGGCGCAGCCCTTGCTGAGCGCATCCGGGCGGGCGGCCGATCGGCCGCCCGCCCGTTTTGTGTGACCCTGGCACGCCCCTGCGATGAGCACCACGACCCTGCCCGACGAGCGCGAGCTGCAGCAGCTCGAGCAGAAGTTCGACCCCGAGATGCGCTTCCGACCGCTGGGCACGGCGGCCACCACGCTCGTGGGCGGGCTGCTGATCGCGCTGTCGCTGTTCCACTACTACACCGCCGGCTTCGGCCTGCTGCAGGAGATCACGCACCGCGGCGTGCACCTGGCCTTCGTGCTCGGGCTCATCTTCCTGGTCTTCCCGCACCGCAAGGCGCTGCTGGAGCGCGCGCTGCCCTCGCGCCTGGCCAGCCCCGGCGGCCTGCCCTGGTTCGACTGGGTGCTGGCCCTCGCCGTGGCGGCCTCGGTGCTCTACATCCCGTGGATCTTCGACG
>JAUMBF010000112.1:0-19411 GCA_032115875.1 Rubrivivax sp. | reverse complement strand
GCAGCGTCTCGGACTGCGTGCGGCCGAAGATATTGGCCGCAACCTCGCCCACGACGCCGGCCACCAGGTGGCAGTAGCGCTGCAGTCCGGCAAAGTCGAGGAACCGGGTCTGCTCAAGGTCGGTCTGGCAGCCGTCGATCACCGCTCCCAGGTGCTCAGCCTCGATGCCAAAGCCGGGCGCCAGCGGCATCAGCGCGCGTGTGACGGGGTGACTGGGGCGGCCGGCGTAGGCTTCGACCACCTCGCGCCGCCACCAGGCCAGCTTGGCGGCAGCCACCGACGGCTCGGAGGTCTCGTCGACGACGTCGTCGACCTCGCGGCAAAAGGCGTAGAACGCGGTGATCGCTGCGCGCCGCGGCGGCGGCAGGAACAGGAACGCGTAGTAGAAGCTCGAGCCGCTGCCGGCCGCCTTGTCCTGCACGTACTGCTCGGGCGTCGCCGCGGTGGCGGCCGGCGCGCTGGGGCTCACCGCGTGGCCCTCATGCCCCACGCCCGCCAAAGCAGCAGCGGCGCGTCGGCGGCGCCCACCGTGGGGCGGCGGAGGAGGGTCGCATGGTTCATGCCGGCGATTTTCTCAAGAATGCGCAAGCCCCCTTGCACCACGAGCCGCAGTTCCCAGCCGGCGCGCCCCGGCACCTGATGCACCAGCGGAGCGCCCTCGTGCATCAACCCTTGCGCCCAGCTGCACAAATCGCACACCAGCGCGCGGGCGGCGGGGCTGTCGCGGCAGGCCGTCAGGTCGTCCAGCGGCACGCCGTGGCGTTCGCGGTCGGTCTCAGGCACGTAGTGACGGCCGCGAGGGCCGTCGATGCGGAGGTCTTGCCAGAAGTTGATGAGTTGCAGCGCCGTGCAGATGGCATCGGAGCGGTTTAGCGCCATGGCGTCGGTGATGCCGTACAGGTGCAACAGCAATCGGCCGATGGGGTTGGCTGAACGGCGGCAGTAGGCGAGCAGCGCAGCGCGGTCAGGATAAGGCGGGTTGCTCGTGTCCTGAGCGAAAGCGTCGAGCAGGTCGGACAGCAGCGACACCGGCAGGGCCTGCAGGGCGATCTGCTGCGACAGCGGTGCGAACACTGCTGCCCAGCGGGTCGACGGCGATTGCCCCGTGGCCACGGCCATGAGGTCGCGCCGGTAGTCGGCGAGATCGGCCAGGCGCGCCTGTGTGGGAGCGTCGCCCTCGTCGGCGATGTCGTCGGCCGTCCGTGCGAAGTGGTAGACGGCGGTGATGGCCGGCCGCAGCGCTGGCGGGCACAGCACCGAGGCGACGGGGAAGTTCTCGTAGTGGTCGACGCTCACGGCGGCGGATTGTGCCGGCCGGCGTGTCGCGGCATCGCTGAGTGATTGACACAGCGCAGGGCGTACTTCTACATTACTGACCGGTCAGTCATTAATCGTCTGCTTCAGCAGCTTCCGCCCTGCTCGCCAGAGCCCTCGTATCGCCAGCCCCCCAGCCTGCATACCCGAGTCGTCCGAACATGTCCCGGCGACCCGCCCGTCGCCCCGCCCAGGTTGCCCGCCATGCCCCGTCGCTCTGCCTTCCTGCCTTTCATTCTGTTGTCCGCCGCCCTGTGGCTGGCTGCCTGCTCGCCCAAGACGCCGGCGCCTGAGCCCGTGCGTGCGGTGCGCGTGATGACCGTCTCTCCCGACGCCGCCGGTGGCGTGCAGGAGTACGCTGCCGAGGTGCGCGCTCGCACCGAGTCGCGCCTGGGCTTCCGCGTGGCGGGCAAGCTGGTGGCGCGGCCCGCCGAGGTGGGCCACCGTGTGCGATCGGGCCAGGCCCTGGCGCAGGTCGACCCGGCTGACCTCAAGCTGCAGCAGGACGCCGCCCAGGCAGCGCTTCGCGCTGCACAGGCAGCGTACGATTTCGGCGCGGCCGACTTCAAGCGCTACGAGGAGCTGCGCGCGCAAGGCTTCATCAGTGCCACGGAACTGGAACGCCGCGAGAGCAGCCTCAAGGCCCAACGCGCCCAGCTCGACCAGGCGCGCGCGCAGGCCGATGTGCAGGGCAATCTGGCTGCCTACTCGGTGCTCACGGCGCCGGCCGCGGGGGTGATCACCGCCACCGAGGCCGAGGTGGGCGCGGTGCTTGCAGCCGGTACGCCAGTTGTCCGAGTCGCACATGACGGCCCGCGCGATGTGGTGTTCTCAGTGCCGGAAGACGCCGTTGTCGGCATCCGTGCGCTGCAGGGCCGGCGCGGCGTGCTGCGCATACGCCCTTGGGGCCGGGCCGACGTCTTGCCAGCCACCGTGCGCGAGGTGGCCGCCGCGGCCGACCCAGCGACGCGCACCTTCCTTGTCCGCGCCGACATCGGACAGGCCCCGGTGCAGCTCGGGCAGACGATGACCGTGCAACTTGAGCTGCCGCGCCGCGACGCAGCGGCGCGGCTGCCGCTGAGCGCCGTCATGCGCCAGCAAGGGCAGGTGGTCGTTTGGGTTCTGGAGCCGGCGAGCATGACGGTCAAGCTGCAGTCCATCGTCGTGGGAGGAGCTGACGGCAACTCGGTGATGGTGGCCAGCGGCCTGCAGCCAGGCCAGCGCGTGGTGACAGCCGGCGTGCACACGCTGACGCCGGGCCAGAAGGTGAAGTTGTTCGACGGTGCACTGAACGCCGCCGTGCCGGCCAGGCCCGCGGCCCCGGCAGCCAGCCGCTGACGCTGTCGCGAGCACTGTCATGGACGACATCACCACCGCCGGCGCCGCGCCCTCGCGCTTCAACATCAGCCGTTGGGCGCTGGAGCATCCGGCCCTCACGCGCTACCTCATGGTGGTGCTGATGGTGCTGGGCTTCGCGGCCTATTTCCAGCTCGGGCAGGACGAGGACCCGCCCTTCACCTTCCGCGCCATGGTCGTGCAGGCCTTCTGGCCCGGCGCCAGTGCGCAACAGGTGGCCGAGCAGGTGACCGACAAGATCGAGAAGACGCTGCAGGAAGTGCCTTACGCCGACATCATTCGCAGCTACACCAAGCCCGGCGAGAGCCTGACGATCTTGCAGCTCAGGGACAGCTCGCCGCCCAAGGAGGTGCCGAACAGCTGGTACCAGGTACGCAAGAGGGTGAGCGACATCCGGCAGACCTTGCCAGCCGGTGTGATCGGCCCCGTCTTCAACGACGACTTCGGCGACGTCTATGGCAGCATCTTCGCGCTGCGCTCCGACGGCTTCAGCCGCGAAGAGACGCGCCGGTTCGCCGAGCGCGTGCGTCAGCAACTGCTGCGAGTGCCCGATGTCGCCAAGGTCGAGATCTTCGGTGCGCAGGCCGAGAAGGTGTTCGTCGAGATCTCGCAAAAGCGCCTGGCCCAGCTGAGCCTGGACATGAACCAGGTGATCGCGCAACTGGGTGCCCAAAACGCGGTGGAGGGCGCGGGTGTGCTCAACGCCGGCAGCGAGAACCTGCAGGTGCGCGTGGCGGGTCCGTTCAACTCGGTGGAGGAGCTGAAGCGCTTCCCGATCCGTGCCGTCAACACCGTCACGGGCGTGGCCAGCACGATCAAGCTCTCGGACATTGCCGACGTGAGGCGCGACTACGTCGATCCGCCCACGACCAAGGTGCGCCACCAGGGCCACGAGGTGGTCGCCCTGGGCGTGAGCATGGCCAAGGGCGGCGACATCATCGCGCTGGGCAAGGCGTTGGGCCAGGCGATGGCCGGCATCCAGGCCGACCTGCCCGTCGGCGTCAGCATCGAGCGCGTTCAGGACCAGCCCGCCGCGGTGAGCAAGTCGGTCAACGAGTTCGTGAAGGTGCTGATCGAGGCCATCGTGATCGTGCTGGCGGTGAGCTTCATCAGCCTGGGACTGCACACCCGGCCGCTGCGCATCGACATCTGGCCCGGTCTGGTGGTGGCGATCACGATTCCGCTGGTGCTGGCCATCACCTTCGTGACGATGTTCTACTGGGGCGTGGGGCTGCACAAGATCAGCCTTGGCAGCCTGATCATCGCGCTGGGCCTGCTGGTGGACGACGCCATCATTGCCGTGGAGATGATGGTGCGCAAGCTGGAGGAGGGCTACGACCGCGCCCGCGCCGCCACCTTCACCTACGAGCTTGTGGCCATGCCCATGCTCACCGGCACGCTCATCACGGCTGCGGGTTTCCTCCCCATCGGCCTGGCCAAGAGTGTGACCGGCGAGTACACCTTCGCCATCTTCGCAGTCACCTCGGCGGCGCTGGTGATTTCTTGGATCGTCTCGGTGTATTTCGTTCCCTACCTGGGCTGGCTGATGCTGCGCAACCGGCCCAGAGCGAGCGGCGAGGCGCACGAGCTCTTCGACTCGCCGTTTTACAGCCGCTTTCGCCGCCTGGTGGACTGGTGCGTGCAGCATCGCTGGATCACGATTGCCCTGACGGTGGCCAGCTTCGCGCTCGGCATCGTCGGCATGGGCAAGGTGCAGCAGCAGTTCTTCCCCGACAGCAGCCGACCCGAGATCTTGGTGGACTTGTGGCTGCCCGAGGGCAGCACCATCCGGCAGACGGACGAGATCGCCCTTCGTTTCCAGGCCCGCATGATGAAAGAGTCGGGCGTGGACAGCGTCACCACCTGGGTCGGATCGGGTGTGCCGCGCTTCTATCTGCCGCTGGACCAGATCTTCCCGCAGGCCAACGTCAGCCAGGCGATCGTTCTGCCCAAAGGCTTGGCCGAGCGCGAGGAGCTGCGCGTGCGGCTGCCGGCGCTCCTGGCCGCCGAGTTCCCTGAGGTGCGCGGCCGCGTCAAGCTGCTGCCCAATGGACCGCCGGTACCCTACCCGGTGCAGTTCCGCGTTGTCGGCCCCGAGGCCGACAAGGTGCGCGCCTGGGCCGACCAGGCCAAGGAGATCCTGCGCGCCAACCCCAACATGCGGGGCGTCAACGACAACTGGAACGAGCAGATCAAGGTGCTGCGGCTGGAGGTCGACCAGGACAAGGCGCGCGCGCTGGGCGTCACCAGCCAAGCCATCGCCCTGGCCTCGCGCACCATTCTGTCGGGCACGACCATCGGCCAGTACCGCGAGGATGACCGCCTCATCGACATCGTGCTGCGCCAGCCGCTGGAGGAGCGCAAGGCCATCACCGATCTCGGCAATGCCTACCTGCCCACGGCCAGCGGCCGTACCGTGCCGCTGACGCAGGTGGCCAAGGTCAGCTTCGACTGGGAGCCCGGCGTGCTCTGGCGCGAGGGCCGCAACTACGCGGTCACGGTCCAGGGCGACGTGGTGGAGGGCGTGCAGGGCCCCACAGTCACCTTCGAGGTGTGGCCCGAACTGCAGAAGCTGTCCGCGCGCATGCCGCCCGGCTACAAGATCCAGATCGCGGGTGCGGTGGAGGAGAGCAGCAAGGGCCAGGGTTCGATCGCAGCCGGTGTGCCCATCATGCTGTTCCTCATCTTCACGCTGCTGATGCTGCAGCTGCAGAGCTTCAGCCGCTCTTTGCTGGTCTTCCTGACGGGGCCGATGGGCATAGCCGGCGTGGCGGCAGCGCTGTTGCTGCTGAACAGGCCTTTCGGCTTCGTTGCGCTGCTCGGCGTCATCGCGCTGATGGGCATGATCATGCGCAACTCGGTGATCTTGATCGACCAGATCGAGCAGGACCGCCGTGCCGGCGTTGCAGCCTGGGACGCCGTGGTCGAGGCCTCCGTGCGGCGGTTCCGGCCCATCGTGCTGACGGCCGCCGCGGCGGTGCTGGCGATGATTCCGCTCAGCCGCAGCGTGTTCTGGGGGCCGATGGCGGTGGCCATCATGGGCGGGCTGATCGTCGCCACGGCGCTGACGCTGCTGGCGCTGCCGGCCATGTATGCGGCTTGGTTCCGCGTGCAGCGGGAGCCGCCGGGCGGGGTGGCCGAAGCCGGGCCGCGAGCCGGCTAAAATCGAGGGCTTCGCCTGTTGCCGGGGTCTTCCCCCCCCCCCCCCGGCAACAGGCCGAGCACCTGCGCGGGTGGCGAAATCGGTAGACGCACCAGGTTTAGGTCCTGACGCCTTCACGGGCGTGTCGGTTCGAGTCCGACCCCGCGCACCATGCCGCTGAAGTTCTGCCGCCCGCTGTCCCACTCCACGCCTACTCGAGACCCGCCATGGCCGTGCAAGTCGAAACCCTAGAGAAGCTCGAGCGCCGCATCACGCTGACGCTGCCTGCCACCACCATCAACGGCGAGGTCGAGTCCCGTCTGAAGAAGCTGGCCCGCACCGTCAAGGCTGACGGTTTCCGTCCAGGCAAGGTGCCAATGAGCGTGGTCGCCCAGCGCTACGGCTACAGCGTGCAGTACGAGGTCGTCAACGACAAGGTCGGCCAGCTGTTCGACCAGGCTACCCGCGAAGCCCAGCTCCGTGTGGCCGGTGCACCGCGCATCACGCAGAACCAGAAGGCGCCCGAGGGCTCGCTGGCCTTCGACGCCACCTTCGAGGTCTACCCCGAGGTGCAGCTCGGCGACCTCGCCGCGGCCGAGCTGGAGTGCGTCTCCACCGAGGTCACCGAGGCCGCGATCGACCGTACGGTCGAGATCCTGCGCAAGCAGCGCCGCACCTTCGGACTGCGTGCAGCCGCCGAAGGCGCGGGCGAGGGCGACCGCGTCACCATCGACTTCGAGGGCAAGATAGAAGGCGAGGCCTTTGCAGGCGGCCAGGCGACCGACTTCCAGTTCGTCGTTGGCGAGGGTCAGATGCTCGGGCAGTTCGACCAGGCCGTGCGCGGCATGAAGATCGGCCAGAGCAAGACCTTTCCTCTGCAGTTCCCGGCCGACTACCAGGGCGCCGAAGTGGCCGGCAAGGAAGCCGACTTCCTCGTCACCGTGAAGAAGATCGAGGCGGGGAACCTGCCTGAAGTCGACGATGCCTTCGCCAAGGCTCTGGGCATCAAGGACGGCACGCTCGAGGCCCTGCGCGCCGATGTGAGGAAAAACCTCGAGCGCGAGGTCAAGTTTCGCGTGCTCGCCCGCAACAAGGCAGCCGTGATGGAGCTGTTGGCGAGGATCGCCATGATGGACGTGCCGAACGCGCTGGTGGCAGCCGAGAGCGACCGTCTCGTGGAACAGACGCGCGCCAACCTCAAGGAGCGCGGCTTCAAGGACGCCGACAAGCTGCCCATTCCGGCAGAGAACTTCACGCAGCAGGCCGAGCGGCGAGTGCGCCTGGGCCTTGCGGTGGCTGAGCTGGTGCGCGCCAACGGCCTGCAGGCCCGGCCGGGGCAGCTCCAGCAGCACATCGAAGAACTGAGCCAGAGCTACGAGCAGCCTGCCGAGGTGATGCGCTGGTATCTGAGCGACCGCCAGCGCATGGCCGAGGTCGAGGCGGTGGTGATCGAGAACAACGTCGTCGAGTTCGTGCTGGGCCGGGCGAAGGCCATTGACAAGGTGCTACCGTTCGACGAGTTGATGACGGCGTCTTGAGCACGCCGCTGGAGAACCCCCCGATGAGCATGCAGGAAACCACCGCGCTGGGCATGGTGCCCATCGTCATCGAGCAGTCCGGCCGCGGCGAGCGCGCCTACGACATCTACAGCCGGCTGCTGCGTGAGCGCATCGTGTTCCTGGTGGGCCCGGTGAACGACGCCACCGCCAACCTGGTGGTGGCGCAGATGCTGTTTCTGGAGAGTGAGAATCCAGACAAGGACATCTTTCTGTACGTCAACTCCCCGGGGGGCAGCGTGAGCGCGGGGCTGTCCATCTACGACACGATGAACTTCATCAAGCCCGACGTGAGCACGCTGTGCATGGGCATGGCTGCCAGCATGGGCAGCTTCCTGCTGATGGCCGGCGCCAAGGGCAAGCGCTTCGCGTTGCCCAACAGCCGGGTGATGATTCACCAGCCCTCCGGCGGCGCGCAGGGGCAAGCCACGGACATCGAGATTGCGGCGCGCGAGATCATCAAGACACGCGAGCAGCTCAACCGCATCTACGCCGAGCGCACCGGCCAGCCGGTGGAGCGCATCGCGGCCGACATGGAGCGCGACCGCTGGATGAACCCGGCCGAGGCGCTGGACTATGGCCTGATCGACCAGGTGCTCGAGAAGCGCGCCTGAGACCCGGCCGCGGGGCCGTGCCGGAAAGCCCCCTCCAGCCCCATACAAGAGCCCTCGCTCGGGCTCTTTTCTCGGCCATCGCCGGCCGGCCCATTCGTCTATGATGGGTTGGGTTTCCCATTCACACGCACCCACAAGCGCAGCCATGGCCGACAAGAAGGGCTCCCCCGGCGAGAAGGTTCTGTACTGCAGCTTCTGCGGCAAGAGCCAACACGAAGTCAAGAAGCTCATCGCAGGGCCTTCGGTCTTCATATGCGACGAGTGCATCGAGCTGTGCAACGACATCATCCGTGACGAGATGCCGGCCGAAGGGGACGCCGCCAGGCCGGCCAAGGGCGACTTGCCCGTTCCCGGCGAGATCAAGGCCAGCCTCGACCAGTACGTCATCGGGCAGGATGTCGCCAAGCGCACGCTGTCGGTGGCCGTCTACAACCACTACAAGCGCCTGCGCCACATGGGCAGCGCCGGCGGCAAGAACGACATCGAGTTGACCAAGAGCAACATCCTGCTCATCGGCCCCACGGGCAGCGGCAAGACGCTGCTCGCGCAGACGCTGGCACGGCTGCTGAACGTGCCTTTCGTGATTGCCGACGCCACCACGCTCACAGAGGCCGGCTACGTGGGCGAGGACGTCGAGAACATCATCCAGAAGCTGCTGCAGAACTGCAACTATGACGTCGAGCGTGCGCAGCGCGGCATCGTCTACATCGACGAGATCGACAAGATCTCGCGCAAGGCCGACAACCCGAGCATCACGCGCGACGTGTCGGGCGAGGGGGTGCAGCAGGCGCTGCTCAAGTTGGTGGAAGGCACCATGGCCAGCGTGCCGCCCCAAGGCGGGCGCAAGCACCCGAACCAGGACTTCCTGCAGATCGACACCACCAACATCCTGTTCATCTGCGGCGGCGCCTTTGACGGGCTGGAGAAGGTCATCCAGAACCGCACCGAGAAGTCGGGCATCGGTTTTGGCGCCAGCGTGCACAGCAAGACCGAGAAGCGCGCAGCGGATCTCTTCCGTGACGTCGAGCCCGAAGACCTCATCAAGTTCGGCCTCATTCCCGAACTGGTGGGACGCCTGCCCGTGGTCGCCACGCTGGGCGAGCTCACCATCGATGCCATGGTGCAGATCCTCACAGAGCCCAAGAACGCGTTGGTCAAGCAGTACCAGAAGCTGTTTTCCATGGACGGCGTTGAGCTTGAGATACGCCCCTCGGCCTTGACGGCGATCGCCAAGAAGGCTCTGGCCCGCAAGACCGGCGCCCGCGGCTTGCGCTCCATCCTGGAGCATTCACTCATCGACACCATGTTTGATCTGCCCACGCTGGACGGCGTGGCCAAGGTGGTGATCGACGAGCACATCGTCGATGACGGCGCAAAGCCGCTGCTCGTCTACCGCGAGAAGAAGGCGAGCGCCTGAGCGCTGCCCAGCGCCGCAGCCTGCCGGCAGCCGCGGGCCTTGCAATGCAGCCCGGGGGCCCCAACTGGGCCTGACACGAAAGGTCATCTCCATGTCCGGACACCCCATCCTCCCGCCCGATCCGCTGACGCTGCCGCTGTTGCCGCTGCGCGACGTGGTCGTCTTCCCGCACATGGTGATCCCGCTGTTCGTGGGCCGGCCCAAGAGCATCAAGGCGCTTGAGGCGGCCATGGAGCAGGGCCGCCAGATCATGCTCGTGGCCCAGAAGGCCGCCGGCAAGGACGAGCCGCACCCCGAAGACCTGTTTGAGGTCGGCTGCATCAGCAGCATCCTGCAGATGCTGAAGCTCCCCGACGGCACCGTGAAGGTGCTGGTCGAGGGCGTGCAGCGCGCCCAGACCCAGGCCATCGTCGACACGGGGGAGCACTTCGCCGGCCAGGTTGCGCCGATACAGGACGAGGACGCTGCCACTCCCGAGATCGAGGCGCTGCGTCGCGCGGTGACGCAGCAGTTCGACCAGTACGTCAAGCTCAACAAGAAGATCCCTCCCGAGATCCTCACCAGCATCGGCGGCATCGACGACGCTGGACGCCTTGCCGACACCATCGCCGCCCACCTGCCCCTCAAGCTCGAGGCCAAGCAGGCGGTGCTCGACCTGTTTAGCGTCGCCAAGCGTCTGGAGAAGCTGCTCGAGCAGCTCGAAAATGAAGTCGACATCCTGCAGGTCGAGAAGCGCATTCGCGGCCGTGTTAAGCGGCAGATGGAGAAGAGCCAGCGCGAGTACTACCTCAACGAGCAGGTCAAGGCCATCCAGAAGGAACTCGGCGACGGTGAGGAAGGCGCCGACCTCGAAGACCTCGAGAAGAGGATCAAGGCCGCGCGCATGAGCAAGGAAGCGCGCAAGAAGGCCGAGAGCGAACTCAAGAAGCTCAAGCTGATGTCGCCGATGAGCGCGGAAGCCTCGGTGGTGCGCAACTTCATCGACACGCTGGTCAACCTGCCCTGGCAGAAGAAGACCAAGATCAAGCACGATCTCGGCTTTGCCGAGCAAGTGCTCAACGAAGACCACTTCGGCCTGGAGAAGGTGAAGGACCGCATTCTCGAGTACCTTGCGGTGCAGCAGCGGGTCGACAAGGTCAAGGCGCCGATCCTGTGTCTCGTGGGCCCGCCGGGTGTGGGCAAAACGTCCCTGGGGCAGAGCGTGGCGCGGGCCACCGGCCGCAAGTACGTGCGCATGGCTCTGGGCGGCATGCGGGACGAGGCCGAGATCCGCGGCCACCGCCGCACCTATATCGGCTCGATGCCGGGCAAGGTGCTGCAGAGCCTCACGAAGGTGGGCACCCGCAACCCGCTGTTCCTGCTCGACGAGATCGACAAACTGGGCATGGACTTCCGAGGTGACCCGTCCAGTGCGCTGCTGGAAGTGCTCGACCCCGAGCAGAACCACACCTTCAGCGACCACTATGTCGAGGTTGACTTCGATCTCTCCGACGTGATGTTCGTGGCCACGTCCAACTCGATGAACATCCCGCCGGCATTGCTGGACCGGATGGAGGTCATACGCCTGGCGGGCTACACCGAGGACGAGAAGCTCCATATCGCGCAGCGCTACCTCTGCCCGAAGCAGCAGAAGAACAATGGCGTGAAGGCCGGCGAGATGGATCTCACCGAGGGCGCCATTCGTGCCATCCTGCGCTACTACACGCGCGAAGCCGGCGTGCGCAGCCTCGAGCGCGAGATCGGCAAGATCTGCCGCAAGGTCGTCAAGGGCCACCAGTTGAAGAAGTACGACGGCCAAGTCGTTGTCACCGAGGAGAACCTCAACGACTTCCTCGGCGTGCGCAAGTACGACTACGGCCGCACCGAGAAGAAGAGCCAGGTCGGGCAGGTGGTGGGCCTGGCGTGGACAGAGGTCGGTGGCGACCTGCTCACCATCGAGGCGGCCGTGATGCCCGGCAAAGGCACCATCACGCGCACCGGCTCCCTGGGCGACGTGATGAAGGAGTCGGTTGAGGCTGCGCGCACGGTGGTGCGCTCCCGCTCGCGCCGGCTCGGCATCCGAGACGAGTTGTTCGAGAAACGCGACATCCACATCCACGTGCCCGATGGCGCCACGCCGAAGGACGGGCCGAGCGCGGGTGCGGCGATGACGACCGCGCTGGTTTCGGCCCTCACCGGCATTCCGGTGCGATCCGACGTGGCGATGACCGGCGAGATCACGCTGCGGGGCGAGGTCACGGCCATCGGCGGCCTCAAGGAAAAGCTGCTGGCAGCCCATCGCGGCGGCGTGAGGACCGTGCTGATTCCCGAAGAGAACGTCAAGGACCTCCAGGACATCCCCGAAAACGCCAAGAACAAGCTCGAGATCGTGCCCGTCAAGTGGATAGACCAGGTGATGGAGCTGGCGCTGGAGAGGCTGCCCGAGAGCCTTCCCGACGATGAGCCTGCGCCCGCCGCCGAGGCCAAGCCCGAAGCGGCGAGCATTGCGCCGGCGCCTGCGGTCGCGGCCGACGGTCTTCCGCACTGAGCCTGCAGGGTGGCGTCGGCCACCAGGTCTCTTGCACGGGGACCGAAAGGAACGCTATACTACGAGGCTAGGCGCGATCGACAGGGCAATCGATCTGAACAGCGTCGATGCAGTGAGACCCCAAGCGGGATTAGCTCAGTTGGTAGAGCGATACCTTGCCAAGGTATAGGTCGAGAGTTCGAGCCTCTTATCCCGCTCCAGATTTCAAAGACAGGGAAGCTTCGGCTTCCCTTCTTTTTGGCTGAGAATGCCAAGCAGGCAGAGCCCGGCGCGATAGCAAAGCGGTTATGCAACGGATTGCAAATCCGTCCAGTCCGGTTCGACTCCGGATCGCGCCTCCAACGCTCACGGCTGCGGCCGCCATGTGGCCCGGATGGCGAAATCGGCAGACGCAGCGGACTTAAAATCCGCGGCCCTTCACGGGGCATGCGGGTTCGAGTCCCGCTCCGGGCACCATCATCGCGGCATCGCAAACCCAAATAGGCGCCGCACCGAGGTGTCGACAGGAGATGCCGCATGGCGCTGTTCGCAACCGAAACCCTGAACCCCGGCGTCTCGCGCCGCGAGGTCTTCGGCTGGGCGATGTACGACTTCGCCAACTCGGGCTACACCACGGTCGTGCTGACGGCGGTTTTCAACGCCTACTTCGTGGGCGTGGTGGCCGACGGCGCCGACTGGGGCACGCTGGCCTGGACGCTGGCCCTGGGCCTGAGCAACGCGCTGGTGATGCTGGCCACCCCCGTACTGGGCGCCTGGGCCGACGCGCGCGCCGCCAAGAAGCTGCTGCTCGTGGTCACCACCGTGGGCTGCGTGCTCGCCACCGCCGCGCTGTCCGGCGTGGGCCGGGGTGATCTCTGGTTGGCGGTCGCGGCCATCGTCGTTTCGAACTTCTGCTACGCCATCGGTGAGCAGCTCACCGCGGCATTCCTGCCCGAACTCGCCAAGCGCGAGGCCCTGGGCCGCGTCTCGGGCTGGGGCTGGAGCCTGGGCTACTTCGGCGGCATGCTCACGCTCGGCCTGAGCCTGGGCTACGTCATCTGGGCGCAGGGCCAGGGCCTGCCGGCCACGCACTTCGTGCCGGTGACGATGCTGATCACGGCCGTGGTCTACGCGCTGGCCTCGCTGCTGACCTTCGCGCTGCTGAAGGAGCGCGCCGTGCCGCAGCCTGTGCGGGTGGCGGGCGCCGCGGCGACGGCGCTGCAGCGCCTGCGCCGCACCTGGCACGAGGCCCGCCGCTACGAGGACTTCCGCTGGCTGCTGGCCTGCGCCGTGTTCTACCAGGCCGGCATCGCGGTGGTCATCGCGTTGGCCGCCATCTACGCCGAAGAGGTGCTGGGCTTCAAGCAGACGCAGACGATGACGCTGATCTTCCTCGTCAACATCGCTTCGGCGGCCGGTGCGTTTGCCTTCGGCTACTGGCAGGACCGCATCGGCCACCGCAGGGCGCTGGGCCTCACGCTATGGGGCTGGGTGCTCATGACGCTGCTGGCCATGGCAGCCACCACGCCCGGGCCCTTCTGGGTGGCGGCCGTGATCGCCGGGTTGTGCATGGGCTCGAGCCAGAGTGCCGGCCGGGCGCTGGCAGGCCTGTTCGCGCCGCCGGATCGCCTGGCCGAGTTCTACGGCCTGTGGACCTTCGCCACGCGCGCATCGGCCATCGTGGGCCCTATCACCTACGGTCTCGTCACCTGGGTGACCGACGGCAATCACCGCCTGGCGATCGCCAGCACGGGGCTGTTCTTCATTGCCGGGTTGCTGCTGCTGCGTCGCATCGACGTCACGCGCGGCGAGGCCGCCGCCTTGTCGACGGAGACCGCCACCGGAAAATAGTACGATCGTTCTATTTTCGCGGCTGCGCCGGTCCTTGCAAAGGGCCCGCCACCTAGAATGGCCCGATTGACGTTAACGTCAATTGAGCCGCCGGCCGCCCGTCGGTGGCGGCTTGGCGCACGAACACAGTTCCCAAGGAGATGCAGGCATGAAGGTGCTGGTCCCGGTGAAGCGGGTGGTCGACTACAACGTCAAGGTGCGCGTCAAGAGCGACGGCACGGGCGTGGACATCGCCAACGTCAAGATGAGCATGAACCCCTTCGACGAGATTGCTGTCGAGGAGGCCGTGCGCCTGAAGGAGAAGGGCGCCGTCACCGAGATCGTGGCGGTGTCTTGCGGCGTGGCGCAGTGCCAGGAGACGCTGCGCACGGCCATGGCCATCGGCGCCGACCGCGCCATCCTGGTGGAGACCGACGCCGAACTGCAACCGCTTGCCGTGGCCAAGCTGCTGCAACGCCTGGTCGACAAGGAACAGCCGGGCCTCGTGATTCTGGGCAAACAAGCCATCGACGACGATTGCAACCAGACCGGTCAGATGCTGGCCGCGCTGGCCGGCCTGCCGCAGGCCACCTTCGCGAGCAAGGTCGAGGTGGCCGACGGTGCCGCCACCGTCACGCGCGAGGTTGACGGCGGCCTTGAGACGCTGAAGATCACGCTGCCGGCCGTCGTGACGACCGACCTGCGCCTGAACGAGCCGCGCTACGTGACGCTGCCCAACATCATGAAGGCCAAGAAAAAGCCGCTGGAGACGCTCAAGCCGGCCGATCTGGGTGTGGATGTGGTGCCGCGCATCAGGACGCTGAAGGTGGCCGAGCCGCCCAAGCGCGGCGCCGGCGTGAAGGTGCCTGACGTGGCTGCGCTGGTGGCCAAGCTGAAGAACGAAGCGAAGGTGATCTGACCATGGCTGCTCTGGTGGTTGCTGAACACGACAACGCCTCGCTCAAGGGCGGTACCTTCAATACGGTCACGGCGGCGCTGGCCTGCGGTGGCGACGTGCACGTGCTGGTGGCCGGCACCGGCGCCGCAGGCGCGGCTGCCGCGGCGGCGCAGATCACCGGCGTGGCCAAGGTGCTGCACGCCGATGCGCCGCACCTCGACCACGGCCTGGCCGAGAACGTCGCCGCGCAGGTGCTGGCGGTCGCCCCGGCCTACAGCCACATCCTGTTCGCGGCCACGGCCGCTGGCAAGAACGTGGCACCGCGCGTGGCCGCGCTGCTCGACGTGGCGCAGATCTCCGACGCCACCAAGGTGATCACGCCCGATACCTTCGAGCGTCCCATCTACGCCGGCAACGCCGTCGCCACGGTGCAGAGCGCCGATGTGGTGAAGGTGATCACCGTGCGCACCACGGGCTTCGATGCCGCGTCCGCCACGGGCGGCAGTGCGCCGGTGGAGACCGTGGCCGCCGTGGCCGACGCCGGCAAGAGCGCCTTCCTGGGCAGCGAGATCGCCAAGAGCGACCGCCCCGAGCTCACGGCGGCCAAGATCATCGTCAGTGGCGGCCGGGCCCTGGGCAGCAGTGACCAGTTCAACGCGGTGCTCACGCCGCTGGCCGACAAGTTGGGCGCCGCCCTCGGCGCCAGCCGTGCCGCCGTGGACGCCGGCTACGCGCCGAACGACTGGCAGGTGGGCCAGACCGGCAAAATCGTCGCCCCCCAGCTGTACATCGCCGCCGGCATCAGCGGTGCGATCCAGCACTTGGCCGGCATGAAGGACAGCAAGGTGATCGTCGCGATCAACAAGGACCCAGAAGCGCCCATCTTCAGCGTCGCCGACTACGGCCTCGAGGCCGACCTGTTCACTGCCGTGCCCGAGTTGGTGGCGAGCCTCTGAAGCACCCGCCGCCCCCGCGCACAAGGAGACCGCGATGAGCTACCGCGCCCCTGTCAAGGACATGCTGTTCGTCATGAAGGCGCTGGCCGGCATCGAGGCCGTCGCCATGCTGCCCGGCCACGAGGATCACGGCCTCGACACGGCCGCGGCCGTGCTGGAGGAGGGCGCCAAGTTCGCCGAGGGCGTGATCGCGCCGCTCAACTGGGAGGGCGACCGCAACCCCTCGTTCCTGAAGAACGGCGTGGTGCACGCCACGCCCGGTTTCAAGGAGGCTTTCCGCCTGTACGCCGAAGGTGGCTGGCAGGGCCTGCAGCATCCCGAGGCCTTCGGCGGCCAGGGCCTGCCCAAGCTCATCCACGCCGCGTGCAGCGAGATGGTCAACAGCGCCAACATGAGCTTCGCGCTGTGCCCTCTGCTGACCGACGGCGCCGTCGAGGCGCTGCTGACCGCCGGCACGCCCGAGCAGCAGGCGCTGTACCTGCCCCGGCTCATCGACGGCACGTGGACCGGCACGATGAACCTCACCGAGCCGCAGGCGGGCTCGGACCTCAGCCTCGTGCGCACGCGCGCCGAGTCGCAGCCCGACGGCAGCTACAAGCTCTTCGGCACCAAGATCTACATCACCTGGGGCGAGCACGACATGGCGGACAACATCGTCCACCTCGTGCTGGCGCGCGTGGTGGGCGCTCCCGAGGGCGTCAAGGGCATCAGCCTGTTCATCTGCCCCAAATTCCTGCCCGACGGCACGCGCAACGACGTGCACTGCGTGAGCCTGGAGCACAAGCTGGGCATCAAGGCCAGCCCCACGGCCGTGCTGCAGTACGGCGACCATGGCGGTGCCGTGGCGGAACTCGTGGGCCAGGAGAACCGTGGCCTCGAGTACATGTTCATCATGATGAACGCCGCGCGCTACGGCGTGGGCGTGCAGGGCATCGCGCTGGCCGAGCGCGCCTACCAGAAGGCCGTGCAGTACGCGCGCGACCGCGTGCAGAGCCGCCCGGTGGACGGCAGCCTGCCACAGGCCGCGGCCATCATCCACCACCCCGACGTGCGTCGCATGCTGATGACGATGCGCGCCTGGACGGAGGGTTGCCGCGCCATGGCGCTGGTGGGTGCGAGCGCGTTTGATGCCGGGCACGCGCACCCCGACGCCGACACGCGGGCGCAGAACCAGGCCTTCTACGAGTTCCTGGTGCCGCTGATCAAGGGCCTGTCCACCGAGATGGCGCTGGAGGTGGCGAGCCTGGGCGTGCAGGTCCACGGCGGCATGGGCTTCATCGAGGAGACCGGCGCCGCGCAGTACCTGCGCGACGCCAAGATCCTGGCCATCTACGAAGGCACGACGGCGATCCAGGCCAACGACCTGGTGGGCCGCAAGACGGCGCGCGACGGTGGCCGCGTGGCGCTGGCCATCGCCGACCGCATCGAGGCCACCGAGGGCGAGTTGGCCGCGCGCGACAGCGCCGCCTGCCGCGCCATGGCGCGCCGCCTGGCCGCGGCGCGAAAGGCCTTCGTCGAGGTGGTGGGCTTCGTCGCCGGCCACACCAGGGCCCACCCCAATACGGTGTACGCGGGCAGCGTGCCCTACCTGAAGCTTGCCGGCCTGGCCGTCGCCGGCTGGCAGATGGCCCGCGCGCTGATGGCCGCGGAAGACGCGCTGGCCGCCGGCGAGGACCCCGCGTTCATGCAGGCCAAGATCGCCACCGCGCGCTTTTTCGGCGAGCACCTTCTCAACCAAGCCCCGGCGCTGCGCGACAGCATCGTCGAGGGCGGCGAGGCCGTCACCGCGATGGCCCTGGAGTCCTTCTGATGGCGAATCTTCCCGGGGCGCTGGCGCACCTGCCGCTGCCGATCATCGGCGCGCCGCTGTTCATCATCAGCAACCCCAAGCTGGTGATCGCGCAGTGCTGCGCGGGGGTGGTGGGCAGCGTGCCGGCACTCAATGCGCGCCCCGCCTCGCAGCTCGACGAGTGGCTGCACGAGATCACCGAAGGCCTGGCGGCCTGGGATCGAGCGCACCCGGATCAACCTGCGGCGCCGTTCGCCATCAACCAGATCGTGCACAAGAGCAACGACCGGCTCGAGCACGACATGGAGTTCTGCGCCCGCTACAAGGTGCCGATCGTCATCACGAGCCTGGGCGCGCGCACCGACGTCAACGACGCGGTGCACGCCTGGGGCGGCGTGGTGATGCACGACATCATCAACAACTTCTTCGCGCGCAAGGCCATCGACAAAGGCGCCGACGGGCTCATCGCCGTGGCGGCGGGGGCTGGCGGTCATGCCGGCACCAAGAGCCCCTTTGCGCTGATCCAGGAAATCCGCGAATGGTTTGACGGACCGCTGGCGCTGTCGGGTTCCATCGCCACCGGCGCGGCGGTACTGGCCGCGCAGGCGATGGGCGCGGACTTCGCCTACATCGGCAGCGCCTTCATCGCCACGGAAGAAGCGCGGGCGGCCGAGGCCTACAAGCAGTGCATCGTCGAGAGCAACTCCGACGACATCGTCTACTCCAACCTCTTCACTGGCGTGCACGGCAACTACCTCAAGCCCAGCATCCGCGCTGCCGGCATGGACCCGGACAAGTTGCCCGAGAGCGACCCCACTGCCATGAGTTTCGGCGGCGGCGACAGCGCCAAGAAGGCCTGGAAGGACATCTGGGGCTGCGGCCAGGGCATCGGCGCGGTCAAGGCCGTGGTGCCGGCGGCCGAGCTGGTGGCACGGCTGCGGCGCGAGTACGGCACGGCGCGCGAGCGCTGGGCGCTCCCCAACCCTGGCGCAGCCGCGCCCCGTGTCAGCGCACGGTCGTGAAGCGAGCCTCCGGCCGGTCGTCCGAGCGGTGCACGGTGGTCACGCCGGCCTTCATCACCCAGGGCCGGATCTGGTGGTGCAGGGGAATCAGCAGCGTCTCGTCGCGCACTCGCAGGAGCGCATCCCGGATCATCGCGTCGCGCTTGGCCGTGTCGGTCTCGCTCTTCATGCCGTCGATCAGCCGGTCGAGCGCGGCGTCGGAGACACGGCTGAAGTTGAAGTTGCCGTCCGCACCCGAGGTGCGCGTGCGCACCAGGCTCTGCAGGCTGTACTGGGCGTCGTAGTTGGCGACCCCCCAGCCCAGAAGATAGACGCTGCTGTCGAAATTCTGCACCTTCTGGATGAAGGTGGCCATGTTCTCACTGGCCAGTTGGGCCTTCACACCGATGCGCGCCCACATCGCCACCACGGCCTGGCAAATCTTCTCGTCGTTGACGTAGCGGTTGTTGGGGCAGTTCAGCCGCACCTCGAACCCCTCGGGGTAGCCGGCCTCCTTGAGCAGCGCCTTGGCGCGTTGAAGATCGGGCTTGACCGGCGTGTCCAGTGGCGCCGTCCAGCCGTTGACGCCCGGCGCCACGATCAGCCCAGCCGGCACACTCTGCCCGCGCATGATGCTGCGCTGGATGGCCACGCGGTCGATGGCCAGGCTCAGCGCCTGGCGGACGCGCTTGTCGGCGAACGGATTCTTGCCCTTGACGTTGCTGTGCTTCAGCTCGGAGCTGCCCATGTCGGGAGCGAGGAAGATGGTGCGCACCTCGGGGCCATTGACGACCTTCAGGTTCTTGTCGCGCGACAGGCGCTCCAGATCCTGCACCGGCACGTCGGTGAGCAGGTCCACGTCGCCGGCCAGCAGAGCGGCCACGCGCGTGGCCTCGGCCTTGATCGGCGTGTAGACGACCTGACGGACGTTGCTGCTGGGCTTGTCCCACCAGCCATCGTGGCGCGCCATCATGATGCGCTGCTCAGGCTGCCAGCTCAGGATGCGGAACGGCCCCGTGCCCATGACGTTGC
>JAUMBF010000111.1:0-6995 GCA_032115875.1 Rubrivivax sp. | reverse complement strand
AGGCCAAGCGCGCTGACCACCTTCATGATGGTGGCGAACTCCGGGTTGCCCGTCGGCGACAGAGCCTTGTAGAGACTCTCTGTGCCCAAGCCCGTGTCGCGGACCAGCGGGGTCAAGCCTTTGGCGTGAGGTGCGTCACCCTGATTCAGCCCTGGCCGAAGAGCACCGCCATGGCCCGCTGCACGGCATGGGTGTCGTCTTCGCGGAGGGCCCCGAGGCGGCCACGGACGAGACGGTGGTCGAGCGTGAAGAGCTTGAAGCGCACGACCGAAGGCGCGGGCAGGCCGGCGCAGGCGAGGTCTGAAACGATGCAGTCCAGCGGCCAGGGCGCGTTCGACGCGCTCGTGATCATGGCCATGACCGAATGACCGCTGGGCAGGCCGAAGGCCTGTGGGTTCGACAGGACGAGCGCAGGACGGTTCTAGACGGCTTACCGGTCCGTGGAGGGGAACGGCAACCGCACCACCTCCAACGCGTTGAAGCTGATGCCTTACAGGCCACAGTAGGCCTTTTCGTCCGCGGCGCTGCTCCATTCCGTGAGCGTGCCCTCGAGGGCGCGCAAGCAGTCCCTGTCGACTGCCTGAGCCTTGCGCACGCGGGCACTGCCATCGTTGGACAGCTCCCACACGATGAAGTCGCCCGCACCCACGTGCAAAGCTTCCCGCACTTCGCGGGGAATCGTGGTCTGGCTCTTGGAGGTGATCTTGCCAAGGGAGAACATGCATCCCTTTCGGTAAGGCATACATTGTGTTTCGGTCGACCACAGGCCCCCCCGGCGCCCGCACCACCGCACGCCGGGCGCAAAATCACGCCCATGGACACTGCAGCACCTTCCACCCCCCGCCCCTTCCACCTGGCCTTCCCCGTGCACGACCTGGACGTCGCGCGCGCCTTCTACGGCGGCCTGCTCGGCTGCCCGGAGGGGCGCAGCTCGCCGGAGTGGATCGACTTCGACCTCTACGGCCACCAGGTCGTGGCGCACCTCTCGCCGCAGGAGTGCCACCTGGCCGCCACCAGCGCGGTGGACGGCGACGCCGTGCCGGTGCGCCACTTCGGCGTCGTGCTGCCGATGGCCGAGTGGCAGGCCCTGGCCGACCGGCTCACCGCCGCGGGCACGAAGTTCATCATCGAGCCGCACGTGCGCTTCAAGGGCCTGGCGGGCGAGCAGGCCACCTTCTTCTTCCTGGACCCCTCGGGCAACGCGCTGGAGTTCAAGGCCTTCGCCGACATCGGCCAACTGTTCGCCAAGCAGTGAACATCGTCATCCTCGGCGCCGGGCGCGTCGGCGAGAGCGTGGCCGAGAGCCTGGCCTCGGAGCGCAACGACATCACCGTCGTCGACACCGACCCCGCCCGCCTGCGCGTGCTGCAGGACCGCCTGGACCTGCGCGGCGTGGCGGGCAACGGCATCCAGCCCTCGGTGCTGCAGGAGGCGGGCATCGGCGACGCGGACCTCTTCATCGCCTGCGCGCCGCTGGACGAGACCAACCTCGTGGCCTGCAAGGTGGCGCACGACCGCTTCGGCGTGCCCACCACCATCGCGCGGCTGCGCTCGCCCGAGTTCGAGGACGGCTCGCCGCTGATGGACAAGACCAGCGGCTTCGCCGTCGACCGCGTGATCTGCCCCGAGGAGAGCGTCACGCGCTACATCGGCCAGCTCGTCGAGCACCCCGAGGCGCTGCAGGTGCTGGAGTTCGCGCACGGCCTGGTGAGCCTGATCGCGGTGCGCGCGGTGGCCGGCGGGCCGCTGGTGCGCCACAGCCTGGCCGAGATCCCCGCGCTGATGCCCGGCGCCGAGATGCGCATCGTTGCCATCTACCGCCAGGACCAGGCCCTGTACGACCTGGACGGCCGCACCCGCATCGAGCCGGGCGACGAGGTCTTCGTGCTGGCGGCCAAGCGCCACATCCCGGCGGTGCTGGGCGCGCTGCGCGAGCGCGACCGCCCGGTGAGGCGGCTCATGATCGCCGGCGGCGGCAAGGTCGGGCTGCGGCTGGCACGCCAGCTCAAGGACGAGGTCCAGCTCAAGATCATCGAGACCAACCGCGCGCGCTGCGACTACCTGGCCAGCCAGCTGCCCGCGCAGGTGCTGGTGCTCAACGGCGACTCCACCGACGAGGAGCTGATGGACCAGGAGAACGTGCAGGACATGGACCTCTTCGTGGCGCTGACCAGCGACGACGAGGACAACATCCTGGCCTGCCTGCTGGCCAAGCGCATGGGCGCGCGGCGCGTGCTGGCGCTGATCAACCGCCGTGCCTACGCCGAGCTGGTGCAGGGCACGCAGATCGACATCGCGATCTCGCCCAGCCAGGCCGTCATCGGCGAACTGCTGGCCCACGTGCGGCGCGGCGACGTCGAGGCCGTGCACTCGCTGCGCCGCGGCGCGGCCGAGGCGCTGGAGGGCATCGTGCGCGGCGACCGCAAGACCTGCCGCATGGCCGGGCGCCGCATCGAGGAGATCGGCCTGCCGGCCGGCGCGCAGGTAGGCGCCATCGTGCGCGGCCTGCACCGCGCCGACGGCAGCGAGGCCGGCGACGAGGCCGAACCGCAGGTGCTGATCGCGCACCACGACACGGTCATCGAGCCCAACGACCACGTCATCGTCTTCGTGCCGAACAAGCGCATGGTGCGCCAGGTCGAGAAGCTGTTCCAGGTCTCCGCCACCTTCTTCTGACGCCCGCCACCCCCGAACCGACCGCCGCCATGGGGACCCTTGCCGTCGTCGCGCTGATCGGGCGCATGGTGCTGATCTTCACCGTGCTGATGGCGGTGCCGCTGGCCTTCGCGCTGCACCGGCACGACCCGGCCGAGGGCGCCTTCATCGCCTCGATCGGGGTCACCTTCGCCGCCGGGCTGGCCATGAGCCTGGCCACGCGGCGCTTCAAGCGCGAGCTGCAGCCGCGCGACGGCTTCCTGCTGGTGGGGCTGACCTGGCTCGTGCTGCCGGTCTTCGGCGCGCTGCCGCTGTGGCTGGCCCTGCCGGGCCTGAGCGTGACCGACGCCTACTTCGAGGCCATGTCCGCCTTCACCGCCACCGGGGCCACGGTGCTGACCGGGCTGGAGCACCTGCCGCTGTCCATCAACGTCTGGCGCTGCTTCATGATGCTGGTGGGCGGGCTGGGGATCATCGTGCTCGCGGTGGCGGTGCTGCCGATGCTCGGCGTGGGCGGCAGCCAGCTCTTCCGCACCGAGATCACCGGCCCGGTGAAGGACCAGAAGCTCACGCCCCGCATCGCCGACACCGCGCGCGCGATCTGGATCATCTACGCGCTGCTGGCGGTGGGCTGCACGCTGGCCTACCGCTGGGCCGGCATGAGCTGGGAAGACGCCTTCATGCACATGTGCACGACGATCAGCCTGGGCGGCTTCTCGTCGTACGACGCGAGCATCGGGCACTGGAACTCGCCCCTGGTCGAGGCCGTGGCCGCCGCCTTCATGCTGCTGGCGGGCATCAACCTGACGCTGTACTTCGTCGTCTGGCGCACGCGCTCGATCGGGGTGTTCTGGCGCAACGTCGAGGTGCGCGCCTTCTACGGCGTGCTGCTCGGTGCGGTGGCGCTGCTGACAGCCTACCTGCTGGCGGTGGGCAGCTACGCCACCGAGGACGCCGCCCTGGCGTTCCGGCACGTGGCCTTCCACGTCGTCTCGGTGGCGACGACCACCGGATACGCCTCCCATGACTACGCGCAGTGGCCGCTGTTCGCCTCGTTGCTGATCGTGCTGCTGGGCTGCTTTGCCACCTGCGCGGGCTCCACCGGCGGCGGCATCAAGATGATCCGGCTCATGATCCTGGCCGCGCAGGCGCGGCGCGAGCTGGTGCGCATCGTCCACCCGCGCGCGGTGAGCCCGGTGGTGATCGGCGGGCGCACGATCGCCGAGTCCACGATCCAGGGCGTCATGGCCTTCATGATGATCTACGGCGTCACCATCTTCAGCCTGACGATGGTGTTGCTCTTCACGGGGCTGGACCCGGTCACCGCCTTCACGGCCGTGATCGCCTGCGTCAACAACATCGGCCCCGGGCTGGGCCAGGTCGGCCCAGCCGGCAACTTCCAGGGGCTCAACGACTTCCAGACCTGGGTCTGCACCTTCGCGATGCTGCTCGGACGGCTGGAGATGCTCTCGCTGCTGGTGCTGCTGACGCCGTCGTTCTGGCGGCGTTGAGGGCGGGCGGGCCGCCGTTTCGCGCCGTCGGGCGGCGTTTCGTCGCGAGGCGCTGGCCAGGGCCGAAGGTGCGGCGCAAAGTCCGGGCAGCGCTCGCAGCCGCGCAGCGCCCCCCACACCGAACCCGCCCGCCATGAACGCCACACCTCAGCCTGCCAGTCCCTCGATATGTCCGCCAGCGGGGTGGCCCAAGCCCCGCTGCAAGGGCTCACTGTCCGCAGTCGCGAGACAGGCACTGGCGTCGCGAAGCTTCAGTGCCATGGCCGCGCTTCGGCGGCTCGTGGCCCGCACGACACTGGGCAAGCTCGCCGCGCTGTCCGCGCTCACCGCGCTGTGCGCCACCGCGCCCACGGCTCACGCGCGGGTCGGCTTCGCCCAGCTGCAGGCAGGAGACCTGCCCGTGACGCTGGTCTACCCGACGGCCCAGCCCGCCGTGGCCCACGCGCAGGGGCCTTTCGTGCTGCAGGTCGCGCCCGGCGCGCCGCTGCAGCCGGCGGCAGCGGGGCAGGCACGCCGCCGTGTGGTGGTGCTGTCGCACGGCACCGGCGGCAGCCCACTGGCGGACCACGAGCTCGCCGCGACGCTGGCGCGCGCTGGCTTCGTCGTCGCGCAGCCGCTGCACCGCGGCGACAACCACCTCGACACCAGCCTCGCCGGCCCCGAGTCCTGGAAGCTGCGCCCGGGCGAGATCACCCGGACGCTCGACGCCCTGGCGGCCCATCCCGCCTGGGGCCCGCAACTGGCGCTGGAGCGCGTGGGGGTGCACGGAATGTCGGCCGGCGGCGCCACCGCGCTGGTGATGGCCGGGGCCTCGTGGCGCCTGCTGGACCTGGTACGCCACTGCCAGGCCCACATGGACGAGGATCCCGGCTTCTGCTTCACCGGCGTGCCCGACGCGGCGCAGCAAAGAGCCCGGCGCGAGAGCTACGAGCGCGCCCGGGGCGTGCCGGAGACCTTCCTGCCGGCTTCGCTGACGGCCGTGCACGGCGCCCGCGAGGGCAGCGCCGACCTGCCCGATCCGCGCGTGGCCGCAGTGACGGTGGCCGTGCCCGTGGCCACGCTGTTCCCTGAGGCGCAACTGCGGCGCGTGCGCCTGCCCGTCGGTGTCGTCAGCGCCGGACGCGACACCTGGCTGCTGCCACGCTTCCACAGCGAGCGCCTGCTGCAGCACTGCGCCCGCTGCGAAACCCTCACGCACCTGCCCGGCGCAGGCCACATGGATCTGCTGGGCCCCTGGCCGGCCGAGCTGGCCGCAGGGGTGGCCGCGAAGCAAGCCCGCGGCGGCTGGCCCGAGCCCGGCTTCGACCCGGCGCAGCGGCGGGCGGCTTTCGACGCGGTGGCCACCTTCTTCCAACGCGAGTTGCGGTGATGAGCGCTCCGTCCTGCGCCCGGGCGCTGCCCGCGGCACGCACAAGCCGGAGCTTGAAGCCATGAATCCGAGCCGACACCTCATCCCGCGCGGAGAAGGCCGCGGCCTGCTGCAGCGGCTGGGCATCGTCGCCGCCGTCGCGCTGGCGATCGCGGGCATCCAGTTCGCCTTCTCGCCGCGGGCGTCGACAGGCCTGCAAGGCTTCTCCGTCGCGCTCGTCTACAGCCTGTCCATCAGCGTGGCCATCTGGGCCGCGATCGACCCGGTGCGCTACCTGCTGCGCGGCCTCTTGCGGGCCGAGGCGCCGGGCTACTGGCCGCCGCCGGGGCGGGCGGTCGTGCTCGTGGCCGTCGGCACCTTGGCCGGCTACACGCTCGGCACTCTGGTCGGCGACGCCTGGGCGGGCCGCTCGACGCTGGAGTTGCTGCAGCGCGACCAGCGCCGCTTCTATGCCCTGCTCGCCAGCGCCGCGGCCGTCAGCATCGGCTTCGTCGCCTACTTCTACCAGCGCGGGCGCCGCGAGGCGCTCGAGCACCAGGCACGCGAGGCCCGGCTGGCGCTGCTGCAGTCGCAGTTGGAGCCGCACATGCTGTTCAACACCCTGGCCAACCTGCGCGTGCTGATCGCCACCGACGCCCCCCGGGCGCAGGCCATGCTGGACCACCTGATCGGCTTCCTGCGCGCCACGCTCGCGGCTTCGCGCAGCGCCGAGCACCCGCTGCGCGCGGAGTTCGAGCGCCTGGGCGACTACCTGGCGCTGATGCAGGTGCGCATGGGCCCGCGCCTGGTGGTGCGGCTGGAACTGCCCGCCGCCCTGGCCGGGCACCCGGTGCCGCCGCTGCTGCTGCAGCCCTTGGTGGAGAACGCCATCCGCCACGGCCTGGAGCCCCGGCCGGAAGGCGGCAGCCTGGACGTGAGCGCAAGCCTCGAGGGCGGACACCTGCGGCTGCGGGTGCGCGACAGCGGCGTCGGCCTCGCGCCCGCGCGGCCCGGCACGGCCGGCTTCGGCCTCACCCAGGTGCGCGAGCGGCTGCAGACACGCTACGGCGCCGCCGCTCGCCTGACGCTGGAGCCGCTGCCGCTTCCCCCCGGCGGAACGCTGGCGACGCTCACCCTGCCCCAGGAGCACCCATGACGAACGCGACGGCGCTGATCGCCGAGGACGAGCCGCTCCTGGCGAGCGGCCTGCGGGCCGACCTGGCGCGGCTCTGGCCCCAGCTCCAGGTGGTGGCCACGGTGGGGGACGGTGCGCAGGCCGTGGAGCAGGCGCTGCGGCTGCGGCCGGACATCTGCTTCCTGGACATCCGCATGCCCGCGCTCAGCGGCCTGCAGACGGCCCAGGCGCTGGCCGAGGACTGGCCTGCCGACCACCCCTTCCCGCTGCTCGTCTTCGTCACGGCCTACGACCAGTACGCCGTGCAGGCCTTCGAGGCCCAGGCCGTGGACTACCTCGTCAAGCC
>JAUMBF010000110.1:0-26962 GCA_032115875.1 Rubrivivax sp. | reverse complement strand
GCGCAGGTAAAAGGGCACACCGGCCCAGCGCCAGTTCTGCACCTCGGTACGCAGCGCCACGAAGGTTTCGCAGGCGCTGGTGGCCGGGACCTTGTCTTCGTCCAGGTAGCCCGCCACCTTCTGCCCGCCCACCGTGCCGGCCTTGTACTGGCCGCGCACGACGTCACGCGCCACGGTCTCGGCAGTGAAGGGCTTGAGCGACTTCAGCACCTTGAGCTTCTCGTCGCGGATGGCGTCGGCATCGCCGGTGCTCGGCGGCTCCATCGCGATCATCGTCAGCAGCTGCAGCGCGTGGTTCTGGATCATGTCGCGCAGCGCGCCCGTGCGGTCGTAGAAGTCGCCGCGCGTGCCCACGCCGATGCTCTCGGCCAGCGTGATCTGGATGTTGGCGATGCTCTCGCGCCGCCACAGCGGCTCGAACAGGGCGTTGCCGAAGCGCAGCGCCATCAGGTTCTGCACCGCGGGCTTGCCCAGGTAGTGGTCGATGCGCAGCGCCTGCTCCTCGGTGTAGGCGGCGCTCACGACGCGGTTGATCTCCCGGGCGCTCGCGAGGTCGTGACCCAGGGGCTTCTCGAGCACCACGCGCATGTGCGGGGCGTTCAGGCCGGCGGCACCGAGCTGCGCGCAGATCACCGGAAACAGGTGCGGGCTGGTGGCCAGGAACAGCACCACCGTGTCGGCACCGCGCTCGTCGATCCAGGCCTTGAGACCGCGGTAGTGCTCGGGCTGGGAGAGATCCATGCGCCGGTAGTGCAGCATCCCGGCGAAGCGGGCGTACTCCTCGTCGCTGGGCTGCTTGGCCTCTTCGACGCCCGCGAACCGCGCGCGGATGTAGTCGCGGTACTCGGCGTCGCTGCGCTCGTCGCGCGCCACGGCCAGGATGCGGCCGCCCTCGGGGAGCTTGCCATGCCGGAAGGCCTGGAACAGCGCCGGCATCAGCTTGCGCCAGGTGAGGTCGCCGGTGCCGCCGAAGAGAACGAGGTCGAAGGACATGGAGCGTGTAATTTTGTTACGCGCAACATGATGCCCAAGTTTCAGGCGCGGGTCAAACCCCGCGCCGGCCGGTTCAGGCGTGCGCAGCGGCCAAGGCCTGCTCGAGGTCGGCGATGAGGTCGGCCGCGTCTTCCAGGCCCGTGGACAGGCGCAGCAGGTCCGGCGGCGCGGGCGTGCCGGCGCCCTCGACGCTGGCACGGTGCTCGATCAGGCTCTCGGTGCCGCCCAGCGAGGTGGCGCGCTTCCAGATCGCCGTCCTGGCGGCCACGGCGATGGCCGCGGCCTCGCCACCGCGGGCACGGATGGACAGCATGCCGCCGAAGCCGCCCGCCATCTGGCGCAGGCTGACGGCGTGGCCCTGGCTCCCAGGCAGGCCCGGGTACAGCACCTCGGCCACGAGTGGGTGGCCCTCGAAGTGCCTGGCCACGCCCAGGGCCGATGCGCTGGCCGCGCGCACGCGCAGGTGCAGCGTGCGCAGTCCGCGCAGCAGCAGCCAGGCCTCGAAAGATCCCAGCGTGCCGCCGAGCTGGGCGCGGACCTTGCGCACGCGCTGCCAGTAGGACGAGTCCGCGCGCGTCACCAGCACACCGGCAATGACGTCGCTGTGGCCGTTGAGGTACTTTGTGGCGGCGTGCATCACCACGTCGGCGCCCAGCGCCAGCGGGCGCGTCAGCAGCGGCGTGGCCACCGTGCTGTCCACGGCCACCCGCGCGCCCGCCGCATGCGCCAGGCGCGCCGTCTCGGCGATGTCGGTCACGGTCCACAGCGGGTTGGCCGGCGTCTCGATCCACACCATCGCCGTCCGCCCCGGCCGCAGCGCCGCAGCCACGGCAGCCGGGCTCGTCATGTCGATCAACTCGACGTCCAGGCCCCACTCGGTGGCAAAGCCCATGAGCCAGTTGCGCAGGCTCCAGTACATCACCCGGGGCGCGAGCACGTGATCGCCGGGCTTGAGCGCCTGGAACACGGCAGTGGCCGCCGCCATGCCGCTGGCAAACAGCAGCGCCTGGTGGCCACCCTCGAGGGCGTTGATCACGGCCTCGGCCTGGTCGAAGGCCGGGTTGTCGGCGCGCGCGTAGACGCGGCCGCTGCGGTACTGGTTGTCCTCGTCGCGCAGGTAGGTGGTGCTCACGTGCAGCGGCGGGATGACGGCGCGCGTGCGCTCGTCGATCCAGCCCAGGGCCTGGGCGGCGATGGTGTCGGGGTGCTGGTGTTGGTCGCTCATGAGGATGGGCGTTGCTGGAAGGCGGGCAGGCCGCAGCGCCTGCAACAAGCGCGGGAGTATCCCCCGGCACCAGCCGCCAGTGCCCGGGTTGCGACGGCGGCGGATCTCAGAAAGGCAGCTCGATCAGGCCGTCGCGCCAGCGCAGCGTGACCGAACGCGGCGCCAGCTTGACGAGCACGAGGCCGGGCGCCGAGCTGTCGCCCTCGCGCAGCACCTGGCCGTCGAGCACGACGAAGCGCGCCGCCGGCTGCTCCGACCAGACGGAGCCGCTCACCACCAAGGGCGGCAGCTCGCGCCGCTGCTCGGCGGGCAGCTCGGCCAGGCGCCGCACCTGGGTGAGGATGGGTGCCGGCCGCGGCGCGGGCAGGGCCACAGGCGGCGAGGGAGGAGGACGAGGAGGAGGAGGAGGAGGAGGCGGCGGCGGCGGCGCCGACACCACGAGCGGCCATGGAGCCGGCGTGACGGCAGGGCCGGTGGCCGGCGGCCGGGCAGGCGGCCGGGCGGGGGCCGCATCGGGCGGGACCGTGGAAATCGGCAGCGGCACCGAACCCGCCGATGGGCGCTCGGCGGGCCTGACACCCCGACCCGTCGCGTCGGGCCGCTGCGCCAGCAAGACCCCGGCCGCGGCGCCCAGCAGCCCCAGCAAAGCCAGCAGCGGCCACCAGCGCAGGCCCACAGCCCGCTGCGGCGCCAGGGGTGCAAGCGGCGGCGGCGTGTGCAGGCCCGGCACGGCACCGCGCTGCCGATCGGCCTCGGCCTTGCGCAGAGCGTCAAGGATCAACGACATCGCTCGAGCCCTGGAACCTGTGAATCGCGCGGTTCATGTCTGTTGCAGGCGCTCAGCGCCCCTGAGCGGCCGCGCCGCCTTCAAGCTGCGGCTCGGGCACGCCGGCCAGGCGCGAGAGCTGCATCAGCGTGAGCGGCCCGGTCTGGCCGTCGACCGGCAGGCCGTGCAGCACCTGGAACGCCGCCACCTGTTCGGCGTAGCCCTGGGGCGCCGCACCCATTGCGGCACGCAGCTGCGGCTCGGCCCACTGCCGCGCGGCGGCGCTGCCGGCCGCACTGGGCTGCCAGCCGGGCGGCACGCGCCAGAGGGTGCCGAACTCGCCGCGCCAGCGCCGCGCCAGTTCGGGCAGCGCCATCTGCAGCCGCGTGCGACCAGCCTGCAGCGTGGCGCGGTCGTCGTCGAGAGCCACCAGCAAGGCGTGCAACCGTCGGCCATCATCGGCGCGCAGCACCAGCAGCGCCGGGCGATCCAGCTTGCGCAGCAGGCCCAGGCCGCCGCCGGCACTGCGGAAGCAGCCCAGGCCCGCCTGCCACACCGCGGCGCAGGGCTCGCCGTCGCCGATGGCCACGTTCCAGCGCAGCGCCAGCTCGCGCCAGGCCTGGGCCTCGTCGGGCAAGGCCAGCTCGGCCAGCCGGGCCGGATCGTCCGGTGGCGGGGCCGACGGCGCCGAGGCCACGGCCGACTCCGGTGCGGACGCGGAGACTGCGGCCGCCGCAGAGGCCACCGCGGCCACCGGCCCGGCCGAAGCCGCTGCCGAGGCTGCCGAAGCCACGGCGACCGGCGCAACTGCCGGGCCCGGCGCGGGCGCCACCCACGCCAGGGCCAGCAGCACCGCCACGCCGCCGAGGCCGGCTGCCGACGCCACGGCCACCGAAGCCCGACGCCACCGCGGCGGCACCGCCGCGCCGCGGCGGTCGAAGACCTCGGCCGCCGCGCGCTCGACCAGCACCCGCCCCACCTGACGCAAGCCCTGGCCGTAGGCGCCGAGCAAGGCACGGTCGGCCAGCAGGTTGATGCGGCGCGGCACGCCGCCGGCCTGGCGGTGCAGCGCGCGCAGCGCCGCGGCGTCGAAGGGCGGCGGGCCTTGCAGGCCGGCCACGCCCAGGCGGTGTTCGACATACTGGCGCGTCTCGGCCTCGTCGAACGCGCCCAGGTGGTAGCGCGCCACCACGCGCTGCGCCAACTGCTCGATGGCGGCGATGCGCCCGCGCAGCTCGGGCTGGCCGATCAGCACGATCTGCAGCAGCTTGCGCTCGGCCGTCTCCAGGTTCGTCAGCAGCCGCAGCTGCTCGAGCAACGCGGGCTCCAGCGCCTGCGCCTCGTCGATGACCACCAGCGCCTGTTCACCGCGCGCGTGCACGACCAGCAGGAAACGGTTGAGCGCGTCGATGTGGGCCTTCAGGCTCTCGCGGTCGGCGCCCGCCAGCGGCGGCAGGCCGAACTCGCCGACCAGCGTCTGCAGCAGCTCCAGCGCGCTGAGCTGCGGGTTGAAGACCCAGGCCACCACGCAACCCGGCGGCAGCTGCTCGAGAAAGCCGCGCGCCACGGTCGTCTTGCCGGCGCCGATCTCGCCGGTGAGCAGCACGAAGCCGCCGCCGCCGCGCACGCCGTACAGCAGGTGCGCCAGCGCCTCGCGGTGGCGCTCGCTCAGGAACAGGAAGCGCGGGTCCGGCGCGAGCGAAAACGGCTCGCGCGACAAGCCGAAGTGCGCCGCGTACATGGGGCGTGAGGATAACGGCGCGGCGCCCGTGGCTACAGACCGCTGGGCCGAGCGCCCGGCGCCACCGCAGCCAGCCGTGCCGTCTGCAGGTCGTAGACGAAGCCGGTGATGGACCCGTCACGGATGCGCTGCACGGCCTCGTCAATCACCTGCAGCGGCACCACGAACCACTCCCGGGGCTGCACCGGCTTGCCGAAACGGTCCAGGATGGTCAGATCCAGCTGCGCAGGCCCGAACTGCAGGCGCGAACGCGAATTCTCGTCGCTCGAACGCGGGGCCGGCGCTCAGGTGCGCCAGATGCGCGGCGGCTCGGCCGCCAGGCCCCAGGCCTCGGCACGCCAGGCGGCGCGCACGCGTTGCAGCAGCCGCATGGCGGGCTCTACGTGCAGGGCCAGGGCGCGCAGCACGATCACGCGCTCGTGCGGCGCTGTCACGCCCGCACGCAGTGCGGCGCCGGGCACCGGGGCCAGCGGCTCGGTGTGCTCGCGCGCGGCGTCCAGCAGGCGCTGGCGGCGCTCGCGCGCGATGGGCTCGCCCTCGGCCCACCAGGCGGTGGCCAGCACGCGGGCGCCGCCCAGGCCCAGCGGCGATTTGCGCAGCAGCCGGTCGGCGGCGGCGATGTGCCCGCGCTCCAGCCAGTGGCCCGGCAGCGCCAGGTGCTGCTGCACGGCACCGGCCACGAAGGGCTGGTTCGACGCCGGCAGGCCCAGCGCCAGCACGTCCCAGCCCAGCGTCTGCGCGCCCGGCTCGAGCGCCAGCTCGAGCCGGTTGTCGGCCCGGCAGCCGCTGTAGGCGATGGCCTCCATCGGCAGCCACTCCAGCCGCGCGCCGCCGGCCAGCGCCAGCCTCACCTGCTGCGTGCCCGGCGCGCCCTCGCTGCGGTAGTAGCGTGCCGCGCCGGGGGTGGTGACGACGACGTGGCTGCCCTCGCCCAGCGTGGCAGCCAGCTCCAGCCGGTCGCCGCCCACGATGCCGCCCGGCGGGTGCACCACCACGTGGTGGCAGATCGCCGGGCCCTCGGGGTACAAGCGCTGCAACACGCGCAGCGGACCCTCGTGCAGGTCGTGCGCGCGCGTGGTGCCGGCGTCGTTCCAGTAGCGCAGCGCCAGCCGCGCGTGCCAGCCCGCGGGCATGGCTCAGGCGGGCCCGTGGCGGCGCCAGAAGTCGCGGTGCAGCGCCGCGATCTCCTCTTCGAACTCGGGCACCGGGCCGACGACGTGCATCGGCTTCTGCCCCCGCGCAAACACCTCGCGGCAGGGCAGGTCCAGCGTCGGGTTCTCGGCGTGGTTGCCGGTCATGGCCAGCAGGCGCGACTCGCTCATGCCATACACCAGCTGCCCGATGTGTGCCCAGTACTGCGTGCCGGCGCACATGGCGCAGGGCTCCACGGTGGTGACGAGCGTGCAGCCCCACAGCGTGGCAGCGTCGAACCGGTGTGCGGCCACGCGGGCCAGCACGGCCTCGGCGTGGTTGACGCCGTCGACGTTGCCCTGCTCCAGCAGCACCGTCTCGCCGTCGGCCGCCACGAGCACGGCGCCGAACGGATGCCTGCCCTTGGCCAGCGCGGCCCTGGCCACCGCGTTGGCGGCGCGCAGGTGGCGCAGCGTCTGCTCGTGCGTCATCGGCATCGGTGGGGCCCCGCTCAGTGGTTCTGCGAGCCGCGGTGCGCCCAGCCGGTGGTGCGCTTCTCGATCCAGCTGAACAGCTCGTACATGGCCATGGCCATGGCGCCGATGGTCACCAGCCCCGCAAAGGCCAGCGGCATGCGCTGCTGGCTGCCGGCGCTCTGCATCAGGTAGCCGATGCCGCTGTCGCCGGCCGTCATCTCGGCCAGCACGGTGCCCACGAAGGCCAGCGTGATGGCGATCTTGAGAGACCCGTAGAAGTAGGGCATCGAGCGCGGCAAGCCCACCTTCACCAGCACGTCCCAGCGCTTGGCGCCCAGCACGCGCAGCACGTCTTCGAGCTCGGGCTCCAGCGTCGCCAGGCCGGTGGCGATGTTCACGGTGATGGGGAAGAAGCTGATCAGGAAGGCCGTGAGGACGCCCGGGCCCAGGCCGATGCCGAACCACACCACGAGGATGGGCACCACGGCGGCCTTGGGCACGGCGTTGAAGGCCACCATCAGCGGGTACAGCGCCGTGTAGGCCAGCCGGCTGCTGCCAATGAGAAAGCCCAGCAGCACGCCCACCACGATGCTGATGCCAAAGCCCAGCATCGTCACCCAGAAGGTCTTCCAGGCGGCCTCGAGCAGCGGCCCCTTGAACTCGATGAACTGCTGCCCGATCTGCCACGGGCCCGGAAAGATGAAGTCGGGGATCTTGAACCCCGAGACGATGGCCTGCCACAGCAGCAGCGCGGCGGCCAGCACGATCAGCGGCGACCAGCGTTCGACGTTCTTGCTCACGACCATGGTGTTGTCTCCCGCCCTGCCCTACTGCGGCACCGCGGCGCCGGTCTTGCCGATCGGGTGACGATAGGCACCGATGTGGCCGCGCAGCTCATGCACGATGTCGGTGAAGTGCGGCGTGTAGGTGACCTCCAGGTCGCGCGGGCGCGGCAGGTCGATCTCGCGCTTGACGACGAAGCGGCCCGGGCTGCGACTCATGCAGTACACGGTGTCGGCCAGGAACACGCTCTCGCGCAGGTCGTGCGTGACGAGGATGACGTTGAACCTCTGCGCCGCGTGCAGATCGCGCAGGGCGCACCACAGTTCCTCGCGCGTGAAGGCGTCGAGCGCACCAAAGGGCTCGTCGAGCAGCAGCATCTTGGGCTCGTGCACGAGGGCCCTGCAGATGCTGGCGCGCTGCTGCATGCCACCGCTCAATTGCCAGGGGAACTTGTCTTCGTAGCCGGTCAGGCCCACGCTCTGCAGCAGGGCGCGCGCCTTGGCCTCGAACTCCTTCTTCTTGGCCTTGTACTGGCTGCGGTAGGGCTCGACGATCTCCAGCGGCAGCATCACGTTCTGCACCGTGGTGCGCCAGGGCAGCAGGCTCGGCGCCTGGAAGGCCATGCCGGTGATCTTGAGCGGGCCGGTGACCTCCGTGCCATCGATGATGACGGTGCCCCGGCTGGGCCGGCGCAGGCCGGTGGCCAGCTTCATGAAGGTGCTCTTGCCGCAACCGGAGGGGCCGACGATGGCGATGAACTCGCCCTCGGTCACCTGCAGGCTGATGTCCTCGACGGCGAACTGGCCTTGCGCCAGCAGCTCGTCGTTGTAGGCGAGCCAGACGCTGCGGAAGTCGACGAAGCTGCTCATCGGGATGGGGCCTTGAAGGAGGAAACAGGGTGCGACCAGGTACCCAGGATGGGCACGGCCTTCGTGCACCACCGTTGGCACCTGCGCGGGCGGCTGGCGACAATCGCGGGATGCAGTTCACCTCGACCCCCAGACTGCGGGCGGCACTCGGCGCGAGCCTGCTTGCGCTGGCGGTGCACGGCGCCGCTGCAGACCCCAACACCCCGCTGCTGAACGGCGATGCCTGGCGCGCGCAGGCGCACTGGCGCCTGGCGGTGTCGCCGTACACGGCGCACTTCCGCCACAGCGACGAGCACCAGCGCGTCCTCGCGATCGCCTTGGAGCGGCAGCGCAAGGACGGCTGGCTGGCCGGGGGGTCGCGCTTCAGCAACTCCTTCGGCCAGCCCAGCGCCTATCTGTACGTGGGGCGGCGGCTTGACCTGCCCTTCGGCCCGCCCGGGCTGTTCGGGCAGATCAGCGGGGGCCTGCTTTACGGCTACCGCGGGCGCTTCGAGGACAAGGTGCCGCTCAACAACAACGGCTTTTCGCCCGGAGGCCTGCTCACCCTGGGCTGGCAGTTCGACCGCCGCAACGCCGCCGCCGTGCACCTGCTGGGGGACGCCGGCCTGATGCTGCAGCTGTCGTGGGACTGGCGCTGAAGACGGCACGGGCGTCATCGGGGGTCGGCAAGCGGCAGTTCAGCGCCGCACGGGCGGCAGGATGTTCATCTCGGCCTTGGGCGGCAGCAGCGTATCGATCCAGACCGCGGTCGGGTCGATGCGCGTCCTGGTGCCGAAGGCATCGGACACCTGCGAAGCCATCAGCGCAAGCCGCCCGGGGTTGACGACCCCGAAGCCCTCGGCCCGGGCGTCGGGGCTCGCCACCACGGCATCGATGGCCATCCGCAGGCGGCGCTTCTCCAGATCGACGTTGATGATGCCGTCGCGCGCCTTCACGTATTCGATCGAGGCATCGGGGTTGGCGATCACCTCGCGGGCACCCTTGAGGAAGGCACTGAGGAAGGCCTTCACCGCCGCGGGGTTCTCGCGGATCAGCTTGGGGCTGGCGATGATGGCGTTGCCGTAGAGCTTGACCCCGTGCGCGGGGTAGGGCATGACGACGATGTCCTCCGTCTTGACGCCGCGGGCCTCGAGGTTGAGCAGGCTGGTGAAGCTGAAGCCGGTGATGGCCTCGATGTCGCCGCGCACCAGCATGGTCTCGCGCAGCGGCGGGTCCATGCTCGTCCACTGCACGCCGCTGATGTTGTTGGCCTTGGCAAAGATCGGGAAGGCCTTGCGGCCGGCGTCGAAGCCGGGCGCGCCAAGCTTGCGGCCGTTCAGGTCGGACGGCTTGGTGATGCCGCTCTTGCGCAGCGCCAGCACCGCGGCCGGGGTGTTGTTGTAGACCATCATCACCGCGACCGGCTTGTTGGGCGCGTCGGGGTTGTTGGCGTGGAACTCCATCAGCGCCGCCATGTCGGCAAAGCCGATGTCGTAGGCGCCGCCGGCCACGCGGGTGACGGTGCCGCCGCTGCCGTTGCCGGCGTCGATGGTGACGTCCAGGCCCGCGGCCTTGTAGTAGCCCTTGGCGGCGCTGGCCAGGAACAGCGCCGACGGGCCCTCGAAGCGCCAGTCGAGCTGGAACTTGATCGGCGTCTGGGCCCACGCCGCCAGCGGCGCAGCGAGGACGGCGGTCACCGCCAACGCGGCGGCACGGCGGGTGATGGCGAACGAGGGCATGGCAAGGCTCCGGGCAGAGAGTCAGGAAGAAAAATCGAACACGAACAACCGAGTCATTCTGCAAGTTCCATGCTCAACATGGACTAGTGGCTTGCACCACGATGCAGCGCCACACGGCCACCGGCACTTGATCGGGGCGCTCATTCGGACAGAAGATCGAACAAGGTGCGCGCGATCACCTGCGTGGCGCGCTGGAGGTCGGCAAGCTGCACATGTTCGTCGGCACGCTTGGCATTGCTCTCCAGCACCGTGCGCGGGCCGGCCCCGTAGATGACGGCGGGCACGCCGTGTTCCCCGTAGAGGCGCACGTCGGTGTACAGCGGGGTGCCGCTCTCGGGGATGGGCTCGCCGAACACGGCCTGCCCGTGGCGCTGGATGGCCGCCACCAGCGGCGCCTTGCCGGGCAGCGGCTTCAACGCGTGCGCCAGCAGCAGCCGCTTGATCTCCACACGCACGCCGGGCGACAGCGCGACGGCCGCTTCGATCAGGCCGCGCACCTCGGCCTCCACCGCGGCGGCGTCCTCTTCGGGGATCATGCGGCGGTCGAGCTTGATGACCACCTTGCCGGGCACGACGTTGGTGTTGCTGCCGCCTTCGATGCGGCCCACGTTGAGGTAGGGGTGGGTGATGCCCGCCACCTGGCTGCGGCGCGTGCGCAGCACGCGGTTGTGCTCGTACAGCGCCGTCAGCAGCCGGTTGGCGGCCTGCAGCGCGTCGACGCCGGTGTGCGGGTAGGCGGCATGCGAGGCCAGGCCGTGCAGCGTCACCTCGAGCTGCAGGCAGCCGTTGTGGGCGGTGACCACCTGGTAGCTGAAGCCGGCGGCGATGAGCAGGTCGGGCTTGGTGAGCCCGTGGCGCAGCAGCCAGCCCGGGCCGAGCTCGCCGCCAAACTCCTCGTCGTAGGTGAAGTGCAGTTCCACCGCACCCTGCCGCACCAGGCCCAGCGACTCCAGCGCACGCAAGGCAAAGGTGTAGGTGGCGAAGTCGCTCTTGCTCACCGCGGCGGCGCGGCCGTAGAGCTTGCCGTCGACCACCTCGCCGCCATAGGGCGCGTGCGTCCAGCCCTCGCCCGGCGGCACGACGTCGCCGTGGGCGTTGAGCGCGATGGTGCGGCCACCCGGGCCAAAGCGGCGGCGCACCACCAGGTTGGTGATGCTGGCCATACCCTGCGCGGCCACGGCGTCGGCAGGCACCGCATGCTTCTCGGCCGCAAAGCCCATGGCGGCCAGGAGCTCGGCCGTGCGCTCGGCGTGCGGCGCGTTGTCGCCCGGCGGCGTGTCGGTGGGCACGCGCACCAGGGCCTGCAGGAAGCGCACCTGCTCGTCGAAGTGCGCGGCGATCCAGGCGTCGAGCTGGGCGTGGGCAGGGTGGCTCATGAGGCGTCGTCGGCCAGGTCGGCCAGCAGGTGCCGGAAGGCCGCCACGCACAGCTCGGCGTCGTCGGCGGTGATGGTCTCCAGCGGGTTGTGGCTGATGCCCGAGTTGCCGCCGCGCACGAAAAGCATGGCCTGCGGCATCGCCTCGTGCAGCTTCATCGCGTCGTGCCCGGCGCCACTGGGCAGGCGGAAGACCGGCAATCCCAGGGCCTGCACGGCGCGCTCCCAACGCGCCTGCCAGGCCGGATCACTGGGCGCGGCGGCGGCCGTGAGCGTGGGCTCCAGCGTGAAGCTCAGCCCGCGGTGATGGCAGATGCGCCCGAGCTCGGCCGTGACGTCATCGGCCAGCGCGTCGCGGGCGGCGTCGGTGGTGGCGCGCAGGTCCAGGCTGAACCGGCAGCGGCCGGGCACGACGTTGATGCTGCCGGCGGGCACCTCCAGCAGGCCGACGGTGCCGACGCAGTCGGGCACCGAGGCGGCGCGCCGCTCGACGAAGAGGATCAGCTCGGCCACCGCTGCCGCGGCATCGCGCCGCCGGTCCATCGGCGTGGTGCCGGCATGGCTGGCCACGCCCTGCACCTCGCCGAGGAAGCGCTTGCTGCCGTTGATGCTGGTGACCACGCCCAGGGGAAGCTCGAGCTCGTTCAGCACCGGGCCCTGTTCGATGTGGACCTCGACGAAGCCCAGATAGCGCGTGGCATCGCGCCGCAGCGCCTGGATCGCGTCCAGCGTGCCGGGCAGGCCGACGGCCTGCATCGCCTCGCGCATCGTGATGCCTTCGGCGTCGCGCTGATCGAGCCAGGCGGGGTCGAAAGCGCCCACCAGCGCGCCACTGGCCAGGAAGGTGGCCTTGTAGCGCTGGCCTTCTTCCTCGGAAAAGCCCACGACCTCCAGGCCGAAGGGCAGTCGGCGTCCGGCCGCGGCCAGCTCGCGCACCACGGCCATCGGCACCAGGATGCCCAGCCGGCCGTCGTACTTGCCGCCGTTGCGCACGGTGTCGAAGTGGCTGCCGGTCATCAGGCGCTTCGCGCCCGGCTCGGACCCGTGATAAACGCCCACGAGGTTGCCCACGGCGTCGGTCGTCACCTCGTCGAAGCCGCACGCCTTCATCCACCCCTGCAGCCGCCGCGCCACCGCCTGGTGCGCGGCGGTGAGATAGGTGACGGTGAGCTGCCCCTGCTCGGCGAAACCGGGGTCGCTGTGCGCCGCCAGCTCCTCGGCCCAGTCCCAGACGTGGCGGCCCTGCAGCGGGTGCTCGCCGAAGCGGTCGGCCAGGCGGATCTCGGCGATGCGGTGGATATGGCGCAGGCACTCGGCGAACTCGAAGTCCGGGTGTCCGCCGAGCCGCCGCGCGAAGGTGGCGATGATCTCGGCACGCGACAGCCCTTCGCCCCGCGGGCCGCGCACGGCCAGGATGAAGGGCCAGCCGAACTTCGCGTTGTAGTCGGCATTGAGCTGCTGCAGCCGCGCGAACTCGTCGGGCGTGCAGTGCGTGAGGCCCGAGCGCGTCTGCTCGTCGGTGCTCTCGGCGGTGAGCGACTTCGCCACCATGGCCTTGCCGGCCAGCTCGGGGTGGGCGCGGATCAGGCCGCGCTGCGCCTCGCGGCCGGCGTCGCGCACGGCCGTCACCAGCGCGTGCTTCAGCGCGGGCAGGCTGGCAAAGCCGCCCGCCGGGCGTACGCGGTGCGCGGCCGCAGCGATCCACGGCGAGTGCTCGTAGATGCCGTCGAGCAGCGCCACGACGCCGGCCTCGTCGGCGGCGTTGAGCTGGGCCAGGGTCAGGGTGGCGGCCACGGCGTTCAACCCCACAAGAAGGCCTTGGCGGCGTCGAACGGGTGCTCGGCGCGCCAGTGGTGGGCGATGTCGATGCGCCGCGTGATCCAGACGCGGTCGTGCGCCTGCACATGGTCGAGGAAGCGCTGCAGCGCGCGCAGGCGGCCGGGCCGGCCGAGCAGCCGGCAGTGCATGCCGATGCTCATCATGCTGGGGCCCCCGCCGCCCTCGGCAGGATCTCGATCGCCTTCGGCATAGTGCACGTCGAAGGCATCGCGCAGGTACTCGAAGAACTCGTCGCCGTGGCTGTAGCCCTGCGGCAGCGCAAAGCGCATGTCGTTGCAGTCCAGCGTGTACGGCACCACCAGGTGCGGCGCCAACGTGCCGTCGGTCTTGCGCACCTGCAGCCACAAGGGCAGGTCGTCGCCGTAGTAGTCGCTGTCGTAGGCGAAGCCGCCGTGGTCAGCCACGAGGCGGCGCGTGTTGGGGCTGTCGCGGCCGGTGTACCAGCCCAGGCCATGAACATGGCCCTCGGAGGACCCGCGATGGCCGGTCATCTTCTCGATGATGGCCATGCCGCGCTGCAGGTGCTCGCGCTCGGTGGCCTCGTCAACGTTCTGGTAGTGGATCCAGCGCCAGCCATGGCAGGCGATCTCGTGGCCCAGTTCCACGAAGGCGGCCGTCACCTCGGGGCAGCGCTCCAGCGCCATGCTGACGCCGAACACGGTGAGCGGCAGGCCGCGCCGCTCGAACTCGCGCAGGATGCGCCACACGCCGACGCGGCTGCCGTACTCGTAGATGCCCTCCATGCTGAGGTGCCGCGCCGGAAAGGCCGGCGGGTTGGCCATCTCCGAGAGGAACTGCTCGCTCCCGGCATCGCCGTGCAGCACGCTGTTCTCGCCGCCTTCCTCGTAGTTGAGAACGAACTGCACGGCCACACGCGCCTGGCCGGGCCAGCGGGCATGCGGTGGATGGCGGCCGTGGCCGAGCAGGTCGCGGGGGTAGCGTGCAGGCGTGTTCATGCGTTGCGGTTCAGGCCAGCGCCAGCGCAGCGGCGAGGTCGCCCACGCGCGGGTGCAGCTGCAGGTTGCGTTCGACGTTGCCGAGGTGGCCGTCCATCAGCCGCGCCGCGGCGCGGGCATCGCGCCGCGCAATGGCATCGACGATGGCCACGTGCTCCTCGGCCGAGTGGCCGGCGCCGTGGGCGCTCTGGTACATGAGGGCGATCAGCGAGCAGCGGGCCAGCAGGTCGGCCAGCAGCTGCGCCAGGACCTCGTTGCCCAGCATGCGCGCCAGCACGACGTGGAAGTCGGCCAGCAGCCGCGTGCGCCCGGCGACGTCGATGCGCGCCACGGCGTCGGCCTCGCGCGCCAGGTGCGCACGCAGCGCAGCCAGCTGCTCGTCCGTCACCACGGCGCACAGCTGCTTCACCATCTGCTGCTCGACCATGCGGCGCACTTCGAACACCTGGCGCGCTTCGTCGACGCTGGGTCGGGCCACGAAGGCGCCGCGCGCGGGCTCAAGCACCACCAGGTGGTCACGGCTGAGCTGGTTGAGCGCCTGGCGCACCAGCGTGCGGCTGACCCTGAACAGATCGGCCAGCTGCTGCTCCACGAGCCTGGTGCCGGGCATCAGGCGCCGCTCGACGATGGCGGCGGTGACGGCGTCGACGATGCGCTGCGTGCTGCCGGCTGCCGGGGGGGCACCGCCCGGGGCCGTGCGTTGCGCGGCAGCCCGCCCGGCCACGGCCCGGCGCGGGCGCGCCGCCGCGGGGCGGATGCCATGAAGGCCGGTGGAGGGTATGGCGCTGCGGGTCATCGGCGCGTTGACGTGTGTACCCGACTGTATACACTTTGCAGGCCTTCCACACCCCGCGGCAACCCGTGTTGCCCGCCACCCCGCAGCCGCCATGGGCCACCTCAGCACCCACGTTCTCGACACCGCCCACGGCTGCCCGGCCGCCGGCATGGCCGTCACCTTGCAGCGCGTGGCCCCCGACGGCAGCGCCCACACCGTCAAGCGCGTTGTCCTCAATGCCGACGGCCGCGCCGACGGCAAGCTGCTCGAGGCCGACGCCATGTCGGTGGGCCGCTGGCGGCTGCTGTTCGAGGTGGCGCCTTACTTCCGGGCACGCGGCGTGTCGCTGCCCGAGCCGCCGTTCATCGACACCGTGCAGCTGGATTTCGGGATCGCCGACGCCACTGCTCCCTACCACGTGCCGCTGCTCGTGAGCCCCTGGAGCCACAGCACCTACCGCGGCTCGTGAAGGCCCGCTGATGGACCTCACCTACTGGCTCGACTGGGCCAACCTGCTGCTGCGCTGGGCGCACGTGATCGTCGCCATCGCGTGGATCGGCTCGAGCTTCTACTTCGTCTTCCTGGACGCCAGCCTCGTCAAGCCCACCTCCCCCGAGCTCAAGGCCCAGGGCGTCGACGGCGAGCTGTGGGCCGTGCACGGCGGCGGCTTCTACAACCCGCAGAAATACCTCGTGGCGCCGAAGACGCTGCCCGAGCACCTGCACTGGTTCTTCTGGGAGAGCTACAGCACCTGGCTCACGGGCTTTGCGCTCTTCGCGGTGCTGTACCTGTTCAACGCCGAGACCTTTCTCATCGACCGCAACGTCTTCGCCTGGGACGCGCCCTGGCAGGCGGTGACCGCGGCGCTGGCCTTCCTTGTCGTGTTCTGGCTGCTGTACGACGGCCTGTGCCGCTGGCTCGGCGAGAAGGCCGGCAAGGTCGGCGGCGACCTGCAGGTCGGCATCGCCGTGACGGTGTTCGTGGTGCTCGCCTCGTGGCTGGCCTGCCAGCTGTTTGCCGGCCGTGCGGCCTTCGTGCTGGTGGGGGCGATGCTGGCCACGGCGATGAGCGCCAACGTGTTCTTCTGGATCATCCCGGGGCAGAAGACCGTGATCGCGCAGATGAAGGCCGGCCAGCCGGTGGAGGCCATCCACGGCCAGCGTGCCAAGCAGCGCAGCGTGCACAACACCTACTTCACGCTGCCGGTGCTGATCGCCATGCTGTCCAACCACTACGGGTGGCTGTACCAGGGTGCGTGGAACTGGGTGGTGCTGGTGGTGCTGATGCTGGCCGGCGCGCTCATCCGCCACAGCTTCGTGGCGCGGCACAAGGCGCTCGTCCACGGCCAGCGCGTGCCTTGGGAATACGCCGGTGTCGGCACCGCGCTGCTGCTGGGCCTGGCGGTGGCGCTCAAGCCCGCGCCGCGCCCGGCCGCACCGGCGGCGGCCGCGCCGGCCACCTATGCCGATCTGAAGTCCGTTCTCGAGCAACGTTGCGCGGTATGCCACAACGCGGTGGTGGCGCAGAAGAACGTCGCGCTGCACACGCCCGAGCTGGTGCAGCAGCATGCGCAGGCCATCTACCAGCAGACCGTGGTGCTGCGGCTGATGCCGCAGAACAACGCCACGCAGATCACGGAAGAAGAGCGCGAGCGGATCCGGCGCTGGTTCAGGGCCGGCGCGCCCGGGCCCTGAGCCCGCGAGAGCACCGTGTTGCTCAGCCGGCGGCCGGGGGCGGCGCGTTGGCCGGCTCGAGCAGGGCGCCGTAGCGCCGCACCTCGTGCTCGTAGGCACTGATGGTGTGCTCTGAGATCGGTGCGTTCAGCAAGAAGGCCCGCGCCATCTCGGAGTGACGCGCAAAGGCCTCGGCCATCGTGGCGCGCTGGGCGTCGGGCAAGGCGGTGATCAGGGTCGTCACCACGGCGTCCAGCGCCAGCAGGCCGCCCTTGAGCTCGCAGATCTTCTCGGTCGCTTGCTGCAGGTTGTTCACCGCGGCTCCCGGGTGTGGCCCGTGAAAAAAAAGGGCGCGCCGAAGCGCGCCCCGGTCGCTGCGGCCCCGAGGGCCGGCAGCGGCATCGATCAGCTGACGACGCGGATGTTCGACGCCTGCGGGCCCTTCTGGCCCTGCGTCACTTCGTACTCGACGCGCTGGTTCTCGAGCAGGGTCTTGAAACCCGTGCCCTGGATTTCCTTGAAGTGCGCGAACAGGTCCTTGCCGCCGCCATCGGGGGCGATGAAGCCGAAGCCCTTGCCCTCGTTGAACCACTTGACGGTGCCGGTTTCTTTGTTGGCCATGAGAGTTTCCTTTCGGTGTGAGGTTGAACCGCGCAACGGCACCCTTGCCGCACACGCGCACGGAAGCCGCCTACACGCTACTCACCGATGGAAGAACTGGGCCTAGCACGACGGCGCTGGCGCCCGGGGGCAGCAGCAGCGTCGGTCAAACACAATAGAGCCGACGAACGAGAAGATCGGAGCGAATCCGCGAGGCCGACTGTACCCCACATCGTGTCAGGCTGCGCTCGATCTTTCGTTAAGAACGTCGGGGCAGCCTTCTTCGTTCCTGGATCCGTGACCCCCGGCACCCGCATCAGGCTCTCCGCCTGGGTCCGGCAGTTGACCGCTGTGCTGCGCGGGCAGCGCGTCCGGACCTGTTCCTCGCCGGCTGGGCACCGTGTTCGGCCAACGGCCACGCGCAACGACCTGGCCACCCCTTGCTTCTGCGCGGCCTTTGTCGTCGGCTTGCCAGGGCGGCGCAGCCCGGCCGCAACTTGAGCGCCCCTGCACCGGAAACTCCAGGATCCCACGCCCTCGTCGGCCACCCGCCGTTCGATCGAAGCGGTCGAAGAATCCCTTGAAATCGCCCGAAGTTCGGCCCCGACGGCCTGCTGCCACGCAGGCACATCAGCCTCGCATCGGACTCTGGCGTTTCTTTACATGCCCCAGCGAAGGGCCGCCGTGTGCACAGGCGAATCCCACAATTCCAGCATCGCCGGGTCTGCCGCACAAACAGTGATCGAACAACCGGCCATCTCCAGCGACGTGACGTAAGAGCCCGTCAGGTACCGGACAGCCTTCACGCCGGCACCGGCCAGGACCTGGTTGGCCGCATTCACCATCACATACAACTCCATCAAGGGCGTGCCACCGAAGCCATTGACAAGGAGAAAAACGTCCTGACCGCGCTTGAGCGACAGGTCTTTCAGCACGGCACCGGTGAGTTCGGCAGCAATCTCTTCTGCGGTGGTCATCTTCACCCGGCGTCGGCCGGGTTCGCCATGGATTCCGACGCCCATCTCCATCTCGTCCACGCCAATCTGGAAGGTGGGCGAACCCGCTGCCGGCACGGTGCATGACGTCAAGGCCACGCCCATGCTGGCGGTGCACTTGTTCACCGCGTCGCCGAGCGCCTTCAGGCTGGCCAGTCTCTCGCCGCGCTCGGCCGCCGCACCGACGATGCGCTCGACGAGCACCGTCCCCGCCACGCCGCGGCGACCGGTGGTGTGGGTGGAGTTCTCCACCGCCACGTCGTCGTTGATGACGACGGAGGCGTTGTCGCGATCCAGCATCTCAGCGGCCATCTGAAAATTCATCATGTCGCCGGAGTAGTTCTTGACGATGAACAGCACCCCGGCGCCGGTGTCCACTTCTTGCGCTGCGGCCAGCATCTGGTCGGGCGTGGGCGATGTGAACACCTGCCCCGGGCAGACAGCGTCCAGCATGCCGTGGCCGATGAAGCCGGTGTGCAGCGGCTCGTGGCCCGAGCCCCCGCCGGAGATCAGCGCGACCTTGCCGGGCTTGAGCGCACGTCGGCGAACAAACAGCAGACTCGGGTCCAGGGTCACGATGTCGGCGTGGGCGGCTGCAAAGCCTTGCAGCGACTCGGCCAGAACGGTGTCGACGTGGTTGATGAGTTTCTTCATGTCGAGATCTCGATGGAGGAACGTTTCGGGGCGGACCGGATGCGCGTCAGAGCCCGTCGCAGATGCTGCCGATGATGAGGGCCATCGAACGGGAACCAGGGTCCACATGGCCCAGGGCCCGGTCACCCAGAAACGATGAGCGGCCACGAACCGCTTCCATCTGTGCGGTGGCTTGCACACTCTCGTCGGCGCACCGCCGCACGCGGGCCAGCAGTTCAGGGCCCTTGAGGTCGCCGGCAGATGCCAGTACCTGGCGGACCGGGTCCAGCACATCGAGCAGCGTCTTCTGGCCCACTTCGGCCTTGCCCAGACGGGTCAAGGCCTTGATGCTCGCATCCAGAGCCCGGGCGACGCTGGCTGCGTTCGGCTGTGGCGGCAGTTCCTTGCCCAGCGTCATCAGCACCGTGCCGAACACGGGGCCTGACGAGCCGCCGACGGTGGACATGCAGGTCAGGCCCATGGTCTTGAGCGCTTCGTTGAGCGTTTGGGTGCTCAACGCTTCCATCTTGGCCTGGATAGCCTGGGCGCCGCGGCGCATGTTCAGACCATGATCGCCGTCGCCGATGGCCTGATCGAGCGCGGTCAGCTCCTCCACGTGGTCGATGAGGGCTTGTGTGGCCGCTTGGATGAGTGGGATGTGGTTCATGGGAAGCTCTTGAAACTGTGGATGCGTGCTCAGGCAGAAAGACGCTGCCCGCGGGCGTCGAACCACAGCGCGCGCCGCACCTGCAGGTTCACCGCCTCGCCAGCTTCGAGACCTGTGCTGGCGGGTGTGGCCGACACCAGTTCGTGGTCGGTTCCGTGGATTTGCACGTGCACCAGATGCTGGTCGCTCAGGCGTTCGACACGCAGCACGCGCGCCAAGGGGCCGGCCGCATCGGAACTGCCGCGGCTGAGGACGAGGTGCTCGCTGCGGATGCCGATGGTGACTGCGTGGTCAGGCGCCGCAAGGCTGGCCCAATCCGCCAAGGCTGCACGCGGCACCAGGTTGATGCGCGGCGTGCCCAGACGCGAAGCCACATAACAGCTGACCGGGTCTTCATAGACTTCGCGCGGCGTGCCCAACTGCACCAGCCGACCCTGCTCCAGCACGCCCACCCGCGTGGCCATGGTCAACGCTTCGGTCTGGTCGTGGGTGACGTACAGCATGGTGGCACCCGTGTCCTGCTGGATGCGCTTGATCTCCAGACGCAAGTCGTTGCGCAGCTTGGCGTCCAGAGACGACAGCGGCTCGTCCATCAGTGTCACCGCCGGGTTGCGCACCAGAGCCCGGCCGATGGCCACCCGTTGCATCTGCCCGCCCGACAAGCGCGTGGCGGGGTTCTGCAGTTTGTCTTCGATACGCAGCATGCGGGCAACTTCGTTCACCTTGTGATTGATGTCGGCTTGACTCGTCGGCCGCATCGGCGAACGCAGCGGAAACGCCAGATTCTCGAACACGGTCAGATGCGGGTACAAGGAGTACTGCTGGAACACGAAGGTCACGTCGCGCAGCGCAGGCGCCAGCGCGGTGACGTCGCGTCCCCCGATCGACACACGGCCCGCATCCGGGGTTTCCAGGCCAGCCACCAGGCGCAGCGTGGTGGTCTTGCCAGCCCCGCTGGGGCCCAGCAGCACGATGAATTCGCCGCTACGAACATCCAGGTTCAGGCCGCTCACGGCCTGAACCTCCCCAAAGCGCTTGCCCACGCCCTCGAGTCGAAGATCAGCCACGACGGGCTCCGGCCTGCGCGCGACTGGCGCGTGCATGTGCGGCAAGGGGCTGGTCATCGCGCGCGGTCCGCAGCACGCGACCGCTGGCCTGGTCGAACAAGGACACGGCGGACGCGTCGAAACACAGCCCGACATGGTCGCCACGCGCCACCGGCGAATCTCCATCCACTTTGGCGCGCAGGGTGGCGCCCGACGCCGTGGCGACGGTGACGATCTGGCTCATGCCCATGTACTCGGTACCCAGCACCTCGGCGCGCAGCGCAGAGTCGTCGGCAAAGTGCACATGCTCGGGCCGTACGCCGCACAACAAGGCGCTCTGTGGCACATCCTGACGCAGGGCGGGCACGGCCACACGGGCGGGCCCGATCTGCACTGACTCGGCACCCTTGGTCAAGGACGCCTCGAAGGGCAGGAAGTTCATGGCCGGCGAGCCGATGAAGTCGGCCACAAAGACGCTGGCTGGCCGCTCGTACACCTCCATCGGCGCGCCCAACTGCTCGATGACGCCGCAGTTCATGATCGCGATGGTGTCGGCCATGGACATCGCCTCGGTCTGGTCGTGTGTGACGACCACCGTGGTGGCTTGCAGACGGTCATGCAGCGCACGCAGTTCGTTGCACATCACCTCACGGAACTCGGCGTCCAGCGCTCCCAGCGGCTCGTCCATCAAGAACGCCATGGGCTGGCGCACGATGGCCCGGCCCAAAGCGACACGCTGGCGGTCGCCACTGGACAGGCCCGACACCGGGGAACCCAGCAGATCGGTGATGCGCAGCGTGGTCGCCGCCTCGTCAACGCGGCGCTTGATCTCGGCTTTGGGCAGGCCTTGCGACACCAGCGGGAAGGCGATGTTCTGGCGCACACTCATGTGGGGATAGAGCGCGAACATCTGAAAGCAGAAGGCGATGTCGCGCGCCGAGGCGCGCTTGAAGCTGACGTCCTCATCGCCCAGGAAGACCTGCCCGGACGTCGGCAACTCCAGCCCCGCAATCATGCGCAGCGTGGTGGTCTTGCCGCAGCCCGAGGGCCCGAGCAGGCAGAAGAACTCGCCGTCACTCACGGTGAAGGTCGAGTCCCGAACGGCCGTGAAGTCGGCAAAGGCCTTGTGGAGGTTTTGAACGCGAATCTGGGCCATCGCCGTGGTTCAGTCAGGGAACTTCGAGACCACCATGAACATCACGGTGCCAAGAAGCGTGGTCACGAACGACCAGGTGTACAAGACCAGCGCAAAGGGCTGCAGCATCATGAAGATGCCCAGCGCGATGACGACGCAGGCCACCAGTTCCATCGGGCCGCGCCGCAGCGCCTTGGGCCAGGAGGAGGACTTCATTTGCGCACTGCCCCAAAGGTGATGCCACGCAGCAGATGCTTGCGCAGCAGGATGGTGAAGACGAGGATGGGCACCAGGAACAGCGTGGTGCCTGCAGCCACTGCCGGCCAGTCCTGCCCGCCCTCGCCGATGATGATGGGAATGAAAGGCGGTGCGGTCTGCGCCGTGCCGGATGTCAGCAGCACGGCAAAGGCGTACTCGTTCCAAGAGAAGATGAGGCAGAAGATGGCGGTGGCCACGATGCCCGTGGTGGCCTGCGGCAGCACCACCTTGCGAAAGGCCTGCAGGCGGGTGTAGCCGTCGACCATGGCAGCCTCTTCGTACTCACGCGGTATCTCGTCGATGAAGCCCTTCAGCAGCCACACCGCCAGCGACACGTTGACTGCGCTGTAAAGCACGATCATGCCCAGCCGAGTGTCGGACAGGCCGAGTTCGCGGTACATGAGGAAGATGGGAATGGCCACCGCGATCGGCGGCATCATGCGCGTGGACAGGATGAAGAACAGCAGGTCGTCCTTCAGCGGCACCTTGAAGCGTGAGAACGCATACGCCGCCATCACGCCCAAGCCCACCGACAGCACCGTGGACCCCACGGCGATGATGAGTGAGTTGACGAAACGCGGTACGTAGTTGGAGGTTCCGGCGACCACCATGTTCGCGTCGCGTGCGGTCTGTTCACAGGCGCTGCCGGCCGGTGGCAGCGCCGCGATGTATTCCGGGGTTTGACGTGAACGGGTCGTGAACAGGTTGCAATAGCCCTCGATGCTGGGCGTGAAGACGATCTTGGGCGGGTAGCTGATGGCGTCCGATGGGGTCTTGAAGCCGGTCAGGATGATCCAGGCCAAGGGCACGACGGTGATGCAAGCGTAAATGACGACCAGCAGACCCGCCACGATGCGGGTGCTGGCCGTAGGTTCGACCACCGAGTGCGCGGTGCTGATGCCGATCTTCATGGTTTGGGCTCTTGGGCGTTCAGCGGTTCTTGACGTGATTGAGCGCTTTGACGTAGACGTTGGCCAGGCCAAACACCGCAACGAACAGCGTGACGGCGAAGGCCGACGCGTAGCCGGTGCGCCACTTCTCGAACGCCTCGCGCTTCAGGGTGATCGACGCCAGTTCCGTAGCCGAACCCGGCCCGCCCGAGGTGAGCAGGTTCACCATGTCGAACATCTTGAAGTTCTCGATGCCGCGGAACAGCACAGCCAGCATCACGAAGGGCAGCACCATGGGCAGCGTGATCGACCAGAACTGCCGCCAGGCCGATGCGCGGTCGACCTCGGCGGCTTCGTAGATATAGTCGGGAATGGACCGCAGCCCGGCCAGGCAGATCAGCATGACGTAGGGTGTCCACATCCAGGTGTCGACGATGACGATGGCCCAGGGCGCCAGGTTCACCGAGCCCAGCATCGAGAACGAATAGGGCGCGACGCCGCTCAAGAAGGCCACGACATAGTTGAACAAGCCGATCTGCGGCTGGTACAGGAAGGCCCAGAAGTTGCCCACCACAGCGGGCGACAACATCATGGGAATCAGAATCAGCGTGGTCCAGAAGCCATGGCCACGGAACTTGCGGTCGATCAGCCAAGCCAGCGTGAAGCCGATCAGCACCTGCAGCAGGATGGTCCAGAACAGAAAGTGCGCCGTGGTCTGCATCGCCACCCAGATGTCGGGGTCGGTAAGCACGGCGATGTAGTTGTCCAGACCAACGCCCAGCACCTCGGCATTGGGCCGATTGGCGCGGAAATTCGTGAACGACAGCCTCACCGTCCAGATCAGCGGAAAGATGTTGATGGCCAGCAGCAACAGCATCGTCGGGCCGATGAAGAGCCATGCCACGGTGCGGTCGGACAACCCGCGCATGCGGGTTGCCAAAGGTGCGGGTGTGGCCCGGGCCACCTTCTGAGCCAAGGGAGTGTTGCTGAGGCTCATGAGGCCGGACTTGGAAGGGTGATTGAAGGGTTTGCCCCGGGCCGGCATGGCCCAGGGCAACCACAGCCGATTACTTCAGCTTGCCGTCTTCCTTGAAGACTTTGGTCCAGTCAGCCACCAATCCATCCAGCGCCTCCTTGGCGGTGCCCTTGTCAGCCACCACGAAGTCGTGAATGCGCCTTTGCATTGCCAGCATCAACTGCGCGTACGAGGGCTCGGCCCAGAAGTCCACCACCATGCCCATCGAGTCCAGGAAGGCCTGGGCAAAGGGCGAGCTCTTGGCGTAGCCCGGGTCGTTGAGCACGGCCTTGGCGGCCGACGAGCCACCGATGGCCTGCCACTTCTTTTGCACGGCCGGGTCGGCGAACCACTTGATGTACTGCAGAGCTTCGTTCTTGCTGTTGGAGTAGGACACCACCGAGATGCCCTGGCCGCCGAGTTGCACGCCCTTGCCCTTGTCAGCGGGGTTGGCGAAGAAGCCGATCTTGTTGCCGCCCACGTTCGGGTCCTTGTTCAGGCCCGGAAAGAAGGCAAACCAGTTCATCATCATCGCCACCTGGCCCGACTTGAAGGCGTCCAGCCCTTCACTCATGTAGGCGTTGGTCAATCCCGGCGGCATGCTGCCCTTGTAGATGGACTTGTAGAACTCCAGCGCCCTCACGGCATCGGGGGAGTTGACGAAGCCGTTCATCGCATACGGCTTCTTCGGGTCCTGGTACTTGAAGCCCATGGGCACGAGCACGTTGGTCACGCCCATGGTGATGCCTTCGCTGCCCCGCTCGGTGAAGATGTAGGCACCGTAGACCTTCTTGCCATCGACCATGCGGCCCTGGAAGAACTCGGACACCTGCTTGAACTCGGTCCAGGTCTTGGGCGGCGCCAAATCGCGGTTGTGCTTCTTCTTGAACTCGGCTTGCAGTTCGGGCTTGGCAAACCAGTCCTTGCGGTAAGTCCAGCCCACCGAGTCGGCCATCGCGGGCAGCGCCCAGTAGTTCGGCGTGCCCTTGGGCCACTCCGCATAGCCGGTCACGGTGGCCGGCGCGAAGTCAGACATCTTGATGCCTTCTTTGGCGAAGAAATCGTTGAGCTTGACGTAGTGCCCGCTCTCGGCGGCGCCGCCGATCCACTGACTGTCGCCAATCATCAAGTCGCACAGCTTGCCCTTGGAGTTGAGCTCGTTGAGCATGCGATCGGCAAAATTGGGCCAGGGCACGAACTCGAACTTCATCTTCACGCCACTCTTGGCCGTGAAGTCCTTGGACAGCTCGACCAGCGCGTTCGCAGGGTCCCAGGCGGCCCAGCACAGCGTGATGGTCTTGTCTTGTGCATGAGCGGCAGTGCCGCCCAACGACAAGACGGTGGCAGCGGCCAGGGCTTGCAGTCCCGACAGCGATTTGAGCTTCAGATTCATGGGGTCTCCGTTGGGGTGGTTGGACTCTTGGTTACACACCCGACTCCGCTCAGTCCAGGTTCTCGGCGGTCAGGATCTCTATGCGTGGTTGCGCGACGATGAGTGCGCCGCGGACGTTCTCGCACTGGGCGCGCAGCACGCGCGCGGCTGCCAGTACGCAGTAGTGAATGTCTTGATGCAGCAGGTAGGACAGCGCGCCCGAGGTCAGCAGCGTGCGGTGCTCGTCGGTGAGGTCGTGGGCGACTGTGCCGACCTCAAGCGGCATGAAGCCTTGTGCCAAAGCCTTCGCGACGCCGGCTCCGCCTGAACCCACGTTGTAGATGCCGGCCACTCGCAAAGGGTCGATGCCCCTTGAGAGGAACTCGCCAAGGGCCTTGCGAGCCCCATCCGAATCTGCTGGCAAGTCGGGCACACGCACCATGCGCAAATCCGGGAAGCGCTCTTCCAGAACCTGCGCAAATCCCACCCGTCGTTCGATCTCGGCGGACCAGCGGGTGGCCTGTGAGGCCAGAAGCAGCGTGTCGCGTGCGCCCGGCCGCGCCATGCGCGCCAGCAGCAGCCCTGCGGTGCGGCCTGCGGCCCGGTTGTCGGCGCCGATGTAGGTTTCGCGCATCGAGCCTGCCACATCAGAGAACAGCGTCACCACATGGACGCCGGCCCGCACCAGTTCATTGATCGCCAGCTTGATGGGCGGAAGGTCGGGTGCCAGCACGGCAACGCCGTGGTAGTGGGCCAGCGCCGCCAACTCGCCGGCAAACCGCACCGGGTTCCGGGCGTCCAGCCGGTGGGTGACCTCCGTGATGTGCTGGTGACGGAAGTCACCAGCCGACTGGGCGATCTGCCTGTCGATCAAACCGAAGAATGGCGATGCCTCATCTGGCAGCACGTAGGCGAAGCGGAAGTTCTCGCCGCGGCGCGGGCGCCCGGGCTGCGGTGTCGCGCCCAGCGTGGCAACGACCTGCAACACCCGCTCGACGGTGTCGGCATTGACGCCTGGGCGCCGATTGAGCACCCGATCAACCGTGGCGGTGCCCACACCCGCCAATCGGGCGATCTCCGCAATGGTGGGTACGGTAGCCATGCCTGGGGGCCATGTGGTTCCCGCACTCTAGAAACATCAATAAGTAAATCAATCATGGTTAACGAGCGCCGCAGTCGCGCCGTTCATTCAGCGGACAGAGGCGCCAAGCCCGGCACCAGCGCATCGACGAGCCGTTTTGCGGGACGGTCGGGGCGGGCCCTGGCCGCTGAGAGCCTGTGCTCAAGACTTCTGCACGCCGAGCCGTGCGGGCACGCCGCCGACGAGTCATGGCGCACGGCCGCCCGCAGGCCGCGCCACGGCTCTTGAAGGGGCTGTGTTCGGCGCTCACGGCGGGCCCAGTTCCAGATCGACGGCAAAGCCGCTGGCCACCGCCGGCAGCACCAGGCGCCCGCCGTGCGCGCGGGCCACACGGTCGGCCAGCATCAGGCCCAGGCCGCCGGTGTCGGCGTAGCGCGCCTCGGCCAGCGCCCGGGCGAGCGCGTCGCGGCGCCCGGGCGCGACGCCGCGGCCGTCATCGCGCACCTGCAGCACCCGGCCGCCACCGGCCACGGACAGGTGCACCTCGCGCGCGCCATGGCGCTGCGCGTTGTCCAGCAGGTTCAACAGCGCAGCGGCCAGCAGGTCGGCATCGGCATGGATCAGGCCACCGGGCTCGGCCCGCAGGGCCAGCGCGAACGGCGGCAGGCGCCGAACCAAGTCGTCCAGGGGCACGGCGGCGCGCTGCAGGGCGGCCTGGCCGTCGGCGCTGCGGAACAGGCCGAGCAAGGCCGCCACCACGTGCTGCAGCCGTGCCGCGGCGCCGCGCACGCGCACCAGTCGCTCGGCCAGATCGGGCGGCGCTAGCCGGGCCGCCACGGCGAGCTGGGCATCGATGCCGGCCAGCGGCGTGCGCAGCGCATGCGCGGCGTGGGCCGAGAAGGCCTGCTCGCTGGCCAGGCGGTGGGCCAGACGAGTCGCCAGATCCTCCA
>JAUMBF010000109.1:0-11556 GCA_032115875.1 Rubrivivax sp. | reverse complement strand
GGCGCCGTCAGCCGGCCAGGAAGGCGCGGCACCGGGGGCCGCACCGGTGTCTGCGGCCGCGGGCGGAGGAGCAGCCGGGCGACGCGGCGAGCGGCTGGTCAGCGGGGCCTTTTTCATGGGCGAGACATGCTCCTGCAGGGCGGCGTTGTCGATCACCCTAACACGGAAGAACACGGGGCGCAGCGCGTCTGCGTCGGCCCTGACGCCGACGCGGCATCATCGGCGGTCATGTGGACCGATTCGCACTGCCACCTCGATGCCCCAGAGTTCGACGCCGACCGCGCCGACGTGTTGCGCCGCGCCCGCGCCGCGGGCGTCACGATGCTGGTGCTGCCGGCGGTGGCCGCCGATCACTTCGCGGCGGTCGTGGCGCTGGCGCGCGCCCACGGCCTGGGCTATGCCCTGGGCATCCACCCGCTGTGGACCGACCGCGCAGTCGATGGCGACCTGGACCGCCTCGCCGAGGCTTTGCGCCGCCACCGCGACGACCCGCACCTGGTGGCGGTGGGCGAGATCGGCCTGGACCACGCCGTGCCTGCGCCGGACCCGGAGCGCCAGCGTCGCTTCTACCTGGCGCAGCTGCGTCTGGCCCGCGACGCCGGCCTGCCGGTGATCCTGCACGTGCGCCGCTCGGCCGACGCCTTGCTGGCCGGCCTGAACCGCATTGGGGTGGCGGGTGGCATCGCCCATGCCTTCAACGGCAGTGCGCAGCAGGCGCAGCGCTTCGTCGAGCGTGGCTTCCGGCTGGGCTTCGGCGGCACGCTCAGCTTCGAGCCGGCGCGCCAGATCCGCCATCTCGCCACGACGCTGCCCCTGCAAGCCTTGGTGCTGGAGACCGATGCACCCGACATTCCCCCATGCTGGCTGTACCGCACGGCGGCTGAGCGTTCGGCGGGTGCGCCCCAGGGCCGCAACGAGCCGGCCGAGCTGCCGCGCATCGGCGAGGTGCTGGCCTGCCTGCGCGGGCTGCCCCTGGCCGAGCTGGCGGCGGCCACCGTGGCCAACACAGCGGCGGCGTTGCCTGGGCTGGCGGGGCTGCAGGCCGCTGCGCCGGGGCTGCATCCGGCATCGCCCGACCACCTTGTGCGCCTGGGATAGCCCTTGGACTGCACGCCGCCCATGCGCCCCCCGCAGGCCCTGCCCGGCGTGACGCTGTCCGAGGACGACGGCGTGCGCTACCTGCACCTGGACACGCCCTGGATCCAGGGCGGCATGCGCATCCGTGCGCCGCAGGTGGTGGAGATCGACTACGTGCAGCGCATGCTCGCGGCGCTGCTGTGGCTGCCGCCCCACGGCCTGGCCGACGGCGCTGCGGTGCAACTGGGCCTGGGTGCCGGCGCGCTGACGCGCTTCACCGCCCAGCAGCTGAAGATGGCCACCACGGTGGTGGAGATCAACCCGCAGGTGATCGCCGCCAACCAGCGCCACTTTCATCTGCCGCGCGAGGCCGAGGTGGTCAAGGGCGATGCCGCCGACTGGCTGGCCCAGGCTCCGGAACGAGCCGTGCGTCTGCTCTTCGTGGATCTCTACGACCATGAGGCAGCCGCGCCCGTGCTCGATGGCGCCGAGTTCTACGCCGCCTGCCGCCACGTGCTTGAGCCGGGCGGTGCGATGGCGGTCAATCTGTTCGGCCGAGACGCGAGCTTCGGCGACAGCCTGGGCCGCATCGCCAGCGCGTTCGGCTCTGCGCACACCTGGAGCCTGCGCCCCACCCGCCAGGGCAACAGCGTGGTCGTGGCCACGCGGGGTGCGCCGCTGCCGGCGCGGGCCGAACTGCTGGCACGCGCGGCCCTGTTCGAGCAGCGCTTCGGGCGGCTGAAGCTGGCCGCGCGCCAGTGGCCGCGCATGATCCGGCCTTGTCCGACGGCGGCCACCGCGGCCGTGGTGCCGGAGCCGCCGCCTTTACGTGGAAACCACAGCGGGGCACCGGGGTGCGCTTCCTAAAATCGCCCGTTGCGCGGCTTGGCGACCGCGCCCATCCACCTGCGGGAGAGTCGGGCTTGAAGATCAAGAGCGAGAAGGACTTCTGGTCCGGGCTGATGTTCATCGTCATCGGGCTGGGCTTCGCGTGGGGCGCCAGCAGCTACAGCTTCGGATCCGCGGCGCGGCCCGGGCCGGCCTACTTTCCGTTCGGCCTGAGCGTCCTGCTGGCGCTGCTGGGGTTGTTCGTGCTGTTCAAGTCACTAACCTTTGAAGTGAGAGGCGGCGAAAAAATCGAACCCTGGCCCTGGAAGCCCTGGATCCTCATCCTGGGCGCGGTGCTCATGTTCGGGCTGCTGCTGCCGCGCATGGGCCTGATCTTCACGCTGCCGCTGCTCATCGGCGTGGCCAGCCTGGCCAGTGGGGAGTTCCGCATCAAGGAGGTGGTGGTCAACGCCGTGGTGCTGACGCTGGGTTGCTGGCTGGTGTTCAGCAAGGGCCTTGGCCTCACGATCCCTCTGTGGCCCACCTTCCTGGCCTGACCTGAAAGCCGCGCATGGAACTGCTCAACAACCTCGCGCTCGGCTTCAGCGTCGCGTTCACGCTGCAGAACATCCTCTACGCACTCGGCGGTGCCGTTCTCGGCACGCTGATCGGCGTGCTGCCGGGCCTGGGCCCGGTGGCCACCATCGCCATGCTGCTGCCCAGCATCTACGCGCTCGACGCCACACCGGCGCTGATCATGCTGGCCGGCATCTACTACGGCGCGCAGTACGGCGGCTCCACCACCGCCATCCTGATCAACGTACCGGGCGAGAGTGCCTCGGTGGTGACGGCGCTCGACGGCTACCAGATGGCGCGCAAGGGCCGCGCGGGTGCGGCGCTGGCTGCCGCCGGCCTGGGCAGCTTCTTCGCCGGCACCGTGGCCACGCTGGTGCTGGCGGCGTTCGCGCCGCCGCTCACCGAGCTGGCCTTCAAGTTCGGCCCGGCCGAGTACTTCAGCCTCATGGTGCTGGGCCTCATCGGCGCGGTGGTGCTGGCCTCGGGCTCGCTGATCAAGGCCATCGCCATGATCATCCTGGGTCTGCTCATCGGCCAGATCAACACCGACGTCATCTCGGGCGTGCCGCGCTACAGCTTCGACATACCCGAGCTCACCGATGGCATCGGGTTTGTGGCCATCGCCATGGGCGTGTTCGGGTTCGGCGAGATCATCCTCAATCTGGGCCGGCCGGCGGAGCACCGCGAGGTCTTCACGAAGGACGTCAAGGGCCTGTGGCCCACCAAGCGCGACTTCCTCGATGCCTACCCGGCCGTGCTGCGCGGCACGGCCCTGGGTTCGGTTCTGGGCGTCCTGCCCGGTGGCGGTGCACTGCTGGCCAGCTTTGCGGCCTACACACTGGAGAAAAAGACCAAGGGCCGAGCCGATGAAGTGCCCTTCGGCCAGGGCAACATCCGCGGTGTGGCCGGCCCGGAGAGTGCCAACAACGCGGGCGCGCAGACGAGCTTCGTCCCCATGCTCACCTTGGGTATCCCGCCCAACCCGGTGATGGCGCTGATGGTGGGCGCGATGACGATCAAGGGCATCCAGCCCGGCCCGCAGGTGATGACGAGCAATCCCGATCTCTTCTGGGGCCTGATCGCCAGCATGTGGATCGGCAACCTCATGCTGATCATCCTGAACCTGCCGCTGATCGGCATCTGGATCAAGCTGCTGACGGTGCCCTACCGCTTCCTCTACCCGGCGATCCTCAGCTTCTGCTGCATCGGCCTGTACACGCTCAACAACAACAATTTCGACATCTTCATGGCGGCGGCGTTCGGCGTCTTGGGCGTGGTCTTCTACCGCCTGGGCTGCGAACCGGCGCCGCTGCTGCTGGGCTTCATCCTGGGGCCGATGATGGAGGAGAACCTGCGACGGGCCTTGCTGCTGAGCCGCGGCGACTGGACCACCTTCCTCAGCCGGCCTTTGTCGGCGGGGCTGCTGATCGCCTCGGTGCTGCTGATCGTGGTGGTGATGCTGCCGGGCATCAAGAAGCAACGGCAGCAGGCGTTCCAGGAGGTGGATTGAGACCCCCCCCGAAGCGCCTTCGGCGCTCCCCCCCAGGGGGGCGGCCCCGGGCGGCCGGGGCAAGCCCGTCCACCGCGGCCGCTTGATGGCGTCTGCGCGGTCTGCGGCCGCTTGACGGGATGGGGCTGCCCGCTGCTCTGCAGCCGTTGGAAGGGCCCGTCTTCCGCGGCTTGTGGGCCGCCTGGCTGGCGGCCAACCTGACGATGTGGATGAACGACGTCGCAGCCGCCTGGCTGATGACGTCGCTGACCACCAGCCCGGTGATGGTGGCGCTGGTGCAGACGGCCTCGACGCTGCCCGTCTTCCTGCTCGGCCTGCCCAGCGGCGCGCTGGCCGACATCGTCGACCGCCGCCGCTGGTTCGCGTTCACGCAGCTGTGGGTGTGCGTGGTGGCGCTGGCACTGGCGGCGATGTCGCTGAGCGGCCGGCTCACCGCCGGCTGGCTGCTGGCACTGACCTTCCTCAACGGCGTGGGCATGGCCATGCGCTGGCCGGTGTTCGCGGCCATCGTGCCCACGGTGGTGAGCCGGGCGCAGTTTCCGCAGGCGCTGGCGCTCAACGGTATCGCGATGAACCTCTCACGCGTGATTGGGCCGGTGCTGGCCGGCGCGCTGCTGGCGGCGGTGAGTCCGGCCGCGGTGTTCGTGCTCAACGCGCTGCTGGCGCTGTTCGCCTTCTGGATGATCGTGCGCTGGCAGAGCACGCCGCGCGCCAGCGCGCTGCCCGGCGAGCGCTTCGTCGGCGCCATGCGCGTGGGCATCAGCTACGCGATGCAGGCGCCGCGGCTCAAGCTGATCCTGCTGCGCGTGTTCCTGTTCTTCCTGCAAAGCACGGCGCTGGTGGCGCTGCTGCCGCTGGTGGCCCAGGGCCTGCACGGCGGCGGCGCCGGGTTCTTCACCGTGATGCTGTCCTGTCTGGGGCTGGGCGCGGTGATCGCGGCGCTGTGCTTCCCGCGCTGGCGGGCCCGCTACACGCCCGACCAGTTCGTGGCCGCCGGCACGCTGGTGCACGCGGCGGCCTCGGCGCTGATCGTCACCGTGCCCGAGGTCTGGGTGGCGTTGCCGGCCATGGTGGTGGCGGGCATGGCCTGGATCTCGGTGGCCAATTCGCTGACGCTGGCTGCGCAGGGCACGATGCCCGACTGGGTGCGCGCGCGCGGCATGAGCATCTACCAGATGGCGCTGATGGGCGGCTCGGCCGCGGGTGCGCTGCTGTGGGGCCAGGTGGCCTCGTTCACCAGCGTCTACGGTGCCGTGCTGGCGGCCGCGGCCTTTGGCGCGCTGGGTGCGGCGCTGCTGCGGCGAACCCGCATCGTGGGCGAGGTGGCGCCGGACTTCAGCCCAGCGCCTGCGGTGCCCGCGCCCGAGCCCGCCACGCCGGTCGACGACGAGGCCGGCCCGGTGATGGTGACGGTGGAGTACCGCATCGACCCCGCGCGCACGGCCGAGTTTGCGGCGGTGATGGAGCGCACGCGGCGCGCGCGGCTGCGCCAGGGCGCACTGAGCTGGGGCCTGTTCCACGACGTGGCCCAACCTGGCCGCTGCATCGAATGCTTCGTCGACGAGAACTGGCTCGAGCACCAGCGTCGCCTGGAGCGCTTCACCGCCTTCGACGCCGAGCTGCGCGAACAGCGCCTGGCCTTCCACCTGGGACCGGAGCCGCCCAAGCTCGGCCGCTTCGTGGCCGATGGCCGGGTGGCGCCGCCGGATCTGTAGCCTCGATACGATGCGCGGCTTCGCCCCGCCCGCGCCACCCACCATGCCCCACACCTTCGACTGGACCGCCGGCTACGCCAGCCAGCGCAGCCCCGTGTTCGCCCGCAACGTCGTCAGCACCTCGCACCCGCTGGCGGCGCAGGCCGGGCTGCGCATGCTGCAGGCCGGCGGCAACGCGGTCGACGCCGCCATCGCCACCGCGGCCGTGATGACCATCGTCGAGCCCTGCAGCAACGGCCTGGGCTCGGACGCCTTCTGCATCCTCTGGGACGGGCAGCAGCTGCACGGCCTCAACGCCAGCGGCTGCGCGCCGCAGGCCTGGACGCCCGGGTACTTCCGCCGCAAGTACGGGGCCGATGCCAAGGCGCCGGCCAAGCGCGGCTGGGACAGCGTCACCGTGCCCGGCGCCGTGGCCGGCTGGGTGGCGCTGAGCCGCCGCTTCGGCAAGTTGCCTTTCGAGCAGCTGCTGCAGCCCGCCATCGAGGTGGCCGAGCGCGGCTACGCGGTGCCGGTGATCGTGCAGCAGAAGTGGGCCAACGCCGCCAGCCTGCCCGAGCTGACCACGCAGCCGGGCTTTGCCGAGACCTTCCTGCAAGGGCCTGGATGGTCGGGCCGCGCGCCGCGCGTGAGCGAGATGTTCCGTCTGCCCGATGCGGCGAAGACGCTGCGCCTCATCGGTGCGACGCACGGCGAGGCTTTCTACCGCGGCGAGGTGGCCGCCGCCGCCGAGGCGCACGCCCGGGCCCACGGCGGCGTGATGACGGCGGCCGACTTCGCCGCCTACCAGCCCGAGTGGGTGACGCCGCTGGCGCAGGACTACCGCGGCTACACGCTGCACGAGATCCCGCCCAACGGCCAGGGCATCGCGGCGCAGATCGCCTTGGGGCTTTTGCAGCACTTCGACATGGCCGCGCTCAAGGTCGATGGCACCGACAGCCAGCACCTGCAGATCGAGGCCATGAAGCTGGCCTTCGCCGACGTCTACCGATACGTGGCCGAGCCGCGCGCGATGCGCCTGACACCCGCGCAGATGCTGGATCCGGCCTACCTGGCCGCGCGCGCCAAGCTCATCGACCCGAAGCGCGCCCAGGACTTCGGCCCCGGCCACGGCCCCACGGGCGGCACCATCTACCTGAGCGCGGCCGACGCCAGCGGCATGATGGTGAGCTTCATCCAGAGCAACTACATGGGCTTCGGCAGCGGCGTGGTGGTGCCCGGCTACGGCCTGAGCCTGCAGAACCGCGGCCACGGCTTCACGCTCGACGAGAGCCGCGACAACGTCGTCGGCCCCGGCAAGCGGCCGTTCCACACCATCATCCCGGCGTTCCTGACGAAACCGGGCCCCCAGGCCCCGCGTCCCGCGTCGCCGCCCCCCGGGGGGGGCGCGTCGACGGCCGGCGAAGCCGGACCGCCGACGGTCAAGCCCGTCATGAGCTTCGGCATCATGGGTGGCGACATGCAGCCGCAGGCCCACCTGCAGACCACCGTGCGCATGCTGGACTACCACCAGCACCCGCAGGCCGCCTGCGACGCGCCGCGCTGGCGCTGGTTCGGCGGCACCGTCAACGCCGAGCAGGGCTTCCCCGCGGCCACGGCGCAGGGGCTCATCGAGCGCGGCCACAAGGTCGAACCGTTCTCCGACAGCTACCAGGACTACGGCGCCGGCCAGTTCATCTGGCGGCTCGACGAGGGTGAGGGCAATGCCGCCGAGCGCGGCTACGCCGCCGCCAGCGACCCGCGCCGCGACGGCCAGGCCGCGGGGTACTGAGATCGGCCCCATGCCCGCAGCGATGGGCTTGCCCTGGGCCGGCCTGGCCATGGCCACGGCCGGTGCCATCGCCTTCAGCGGCAAGGCCATCATCGTCAAGCTCGCCTACCGCCACGGCGTCGACGCGGTGACGCTGCTGATGTACCGCATGCTGTTGGCGATGCCGCTGTTCGTGGCCCTGGCCTGGTGGGCGGGCCGCGGCCGGCCGCCGCTGAGCCGCGCCGACCTGCGGCTGGTGGCGCTGCTGGGCTTCAGCGGCTACTACCTGGCGAGCTTCCTCGACTTCGCCGGGCTGCAGTACATCAGCGCCAGTCTGGAGCGGCTGATCCTGTACCTGAACCCGACGCTGGTGCTGGGCTTCAGCGCGCTGCTGTACGGCCGCCGCGTCACGCTGCGCCAGGCGCTGGCGCTGGCCGTCAGCTACGCGGGCGTGCTGCTGGTCTTCGGCCACGAAGCGCACCTGAGCGGCGCCGACACGCTGCTGGGCGCCGGCCTCGTGTTCGCCAGCGCGGTGAGCTATGCCGTCTACCTGTTGATCAGCGGCGAGCACGTGCAGCGCCTGGGTGCGCTGCGCCTGACCGGCTGGGCCACCAGCGTGGCCTGTGTGCTGTGCATCGTGCAGTTCCTGCTGCTGCGGCCGCTGCAGGCCGCGGTCGTGGCGCCCGAGGTGCTGTGGCTGTCGCTGCTCAACGCCACGCTGTGCACCTTTGCGCCGGTGATCCTGGTGATGCTGGCCATCGAGCGCATCGGCGCGGTGCTGACCGCGCAGACCGGCATGATCGGCCCGCTGTCGACGCTGCTGCTGGGCGTGTGGCTGCTGGGCGAGCCGTTCAACACCTGGGTCGCCGCCGGCACCGTGCTGGTGCTGGCGGGCGTGGCGCTGCTGGCGCGCGCACGCTGACCGCTTCAACCCCGAGGAGACCTCTCACATGGACATGGGCATCGCTGGCTGCTGGGCGCTGGTGTGCGCCGCGAGCAAGGGCCTGGGCCGCGGCTGCGCCGAGGCGCTGGCGGCCGAGGGCGTGAACGTCGTCATCACCGCGCGCGGCGCCGAGGCGCTGGAGGCCACGGCCGCGCAGCTGCGCGAGCGCTTCCCGGCGGTGAGCGTGCGCACCGTGGCGGGCGACATCACCACGCCGGAGGGCCGGGCCGCGGCGCTGGCGGCGGCGCCGCGCGTGGACATCCTGGTCAACAACGCCGGCGGCCCGCCGCCGGGCGACTTCCGCGACTGGGACCGCGAGGCCTGGCTCAAGGCTCTCGACGCCAACATGCTCACGCCCATCGAGCTCATCAAGGCCACGGTCGACGGCATGGCCGAGCGCGGCTTCGGCCGCATCGTCAACATCACCTCGGCGGCGGTGAAGGCGCCCATCGACATCCTGGGCCTGAGCAACGGCGCGCGCAGCGGGCTCACCGGCTTCGTCGCCGGGCTGGCACGACAGCCGCGCATCGCCAGCCGCAACGTGACGATCAACGCGCTGCTGCCGGGCCCCTTTGAGACCGACCGACTGCGCAGCACCATGGCCGGTGCGGCGGCCAAGGCCGGCAAGCCCATTGAGGCCATCATGGACGAGCGGCGTGCGCTGAACCCGACGCGGCGCTTTGGCACCCCGGTGGAGTTCGGCGCCGCCTGCGCCTTTTTGTGCAGCGTGCACGCAGGCTACATCACGGGCCAGAACATCCTGCTCGACGGCGGGGGCTACCCGGGCACGTTCTGAAAGCCCAGGGGGGCCGGCTGCGCCCCGCCCTTGTGCGGGGCGTTGCATCGCGGTGGTGGAGGCGGCGTTTCCCCGGGGCCGCGGTGCTGCCCGGCCGCCGCGGCCGTGGGTGCCGCAGGCCGCACGCAGCAGGCCCAGGCCGATGACCCTGGATCCGGCCGTTGTCCGCTCTGCGGTGCGGGCAACGGAGCGGGAGTCCAGCGCCGGCTGGGAGCGTGGGCGGCAGAAATCCAGCCCCGCGTTGGGCCGAGTTCGGGGCCCAGGCCAGGCGCCGCGCGCAGCCCGGGCTTGTACGCCCGGGCCAGCGTGGCAACGCCGCATGGGCCCCGAAATCGGCCCAACCCGACGGGCCGGCAGCGGCCGGTGGGCATGCGGGGGCGACCGCGGACGATGACGGCTGGATTTCTGCTGCCCGCGCTTCTAGAGCGTGACGTCCAGCGCGAGCCGCCAGGTGCGCGGGGCCAGCGGGTACAGGTAGGCGTGGCCGAACTGGAACGGGGCCTCCTTCCAGGCCCGCGTGTCGGCCACGTTGTCGATCCCGGCGCGCCACACCCAGCGGCTGTCGCCCCGCGTGAGCGCGTAGCGCAGTCCCAGGTCGAGCCGCGTCCAGCCGTCGGTGCCGATGCGATTGTCGGACAGCACCTGCCGCGGGCCTTCGTGGCTGGCAAAGGCCAGCAGCGCCAGGCCCGGCTGCGCGGCCAGGTTCCAGGCCGCCTGCAGCTTGACGCTGCGGGCCGGCACGTTGGTGGGCTCCAGACCGTTGCGCGCGGCATCCGCGCTGCCCACGCGACGGGCCTGCAGCGCCATCGCGCTGCCGCGCAGGCTGATGGCGCCAGCGCGCCACTCGGCCTCGAGCTCGACGCCACGGTGTTGCGCCGCGCCGTCGGCGCGCCGCGTGCAGGGCAGGGCGTCGCTGCAGTCGTCGGCGGGCAGCGCGGTGGCGGTGCGCAGGTCGCTCCACAGCGGGCGCCGGATGTCGAACACCGCCAGCTGCCAGTGCAGCGCCGTGCCGCGGTGCTTGAGACCCGTCTCGATTTGCCGGCTCTTCAGCGCCGGCAGCGCCTGCCCCGCATTGCTGTAGCGATGGCGGTTCGGGGCCACCTCGCTCTCGATGCCCTGGCCGCTGCTGACATAGGCCATCAGCGCAGGCGTGGCCTGCCAGGCCAGCGCCAGCCAGGGCGTGCTGAACGACTGCTCGTAGGCGGTGGCGCGGCTGCCGTCGGTGCGCACGCTGCGGCGCTCGATGCTCGTGTGGCGCAGGCCGGCCCACAGCTGCCAGGCCTGGGTGAGCTCGACGCGGTCCTGCAGCCGCCACTCCAGGCTGCGCTCGTCGCGCTGCGTGTTCTCGTCGGTCAGCGTGGCGTCGGGCGGCACCACCGCCGTGCCGTCGACGCGGCCCACGCCGGCATGGTTGAAGGCCTGGCGGTTGAAGCGCGCCTCGTGCCGCGTGGCCAGCACGCCCAGGCTCCAGTGGTGGCGCAGGCCCAGCAGCCGGTGGCGGCCGGCGAGCTGCAGGTCCGCGGCGGTGGTGGTGCGGCGCTCGCCCTCGCTGCGGAAGTCGTAGAAGTCGAACGTGCCGTTGCTGCAGTAGCGGTCGTACACGCCCTCGGCGGCGCAACCGTAGGGGAAGGCGATGCGGTCGTCGGTGCGCAGCTGCTGGCGCATGGCGTGCGCCACCAGCTCGGTCTCGCGGCCCAGCGCGTGGGTCAGGCGCACCGAGCCCGTCTGTCCTTCAAAGACCACCGGCAGCGTCCACGGCTGGTTGTTCAGGTTCAGGCGCGGGTCGGTGGCGTCGGCCGCGGGCAGCCGGTCGCCCAGCAGGCTGAAGCCCGGCGTGCTGGGCTGGCTCTGGCGGTTGTTCTCCACCTCCACCTCCAGCCGAGTGGCCGCGCTGGCGGCCCACTCGCCGGCCAGCGCGAGCACGTGGCTGCTGCCGCGGCTGTTGCGCGTGGTCGGGTCGAGCCGCGTGCCCTGCGCGCTCAGCCGCCAGGCCACGGAGCCTTCGCGTCGCGACACGTCGGCCTCCAGCGAGAGCGTGCCGGGCTGCACCCACTCCAGGCCGCCGCGCGTCAGCGCATCGGCCGTCGGCCGCTTGACGACGAGGTTCAGCAGCCCGCCCGGCGCGCTGGTGCCTGCCTGAATGCCGCTGGTGCCCTTGAGCAGCTCCAGCGCCGACTTGTTGGCCGTGGGCAGGACGGTCTCGGCGTTCACCGGCAGGCCGTCACGCCGGAAGTTGAAGCGGTTGTCGAGTGTGAAGCCGCGCACCGCCACCTGGCCCCAGTAGCCCGGGGCGTTGTAGGCGTCCGTGATGCCGGCGTCGAGCCGCGTGATGTCGGCCAGGCTGGCGATGCCGGCGTCCTGCAG
>JAUMBF010000108.1:0-21701 GCA_032115875.1 Rubrivivax sp. | reverse complement strand
GGAAGGCGCCGTGGTCGCGCGGGCCGGGGCCGAAGACCTGGACGGCCGGCGCGTCGGCCAGCGCAACGCGGCGCCGCAGCCCGGTGAGGAAGCGCCCCGCTTCGTCAGCAGGCAGGCGCACCTCGGGTATGTCGCCGAGCAGCACTTGCGGCGGGCGCAGCAGCGCCTCGCGCCCGGCTGGTTCCAGGGCCTGCAAGGCATCGATGCCGATGGCTTGCGCGACATCGAGCGCGCCGCTGCCGGTGCGGCGCAGCGCGGCCAGGTGGGCACCACAGCCCAGCGCTTGTCCGAGGTCTTCGGCCAAGGTGCGGATGTAGGTGCCCTTGCTGCAACGCACGTCGATCACGAGCTCATCTGCTTGCCAGCGAACGATGTCGAGGGCCGCAATCGTGACGCGGCGCAGCGGGCGCTCGACCTCGATCCCCGCGCGGGCCAGCTCGTAGAGCTTGCGGCCCTCGTGCTTGAGGGCGCTGTGCATCGGGGGCCGTTGCTCGATCGTGCCGGTCAAACCGGCGCAGGCGGCCTCGAGCGCGGCGCGGTCGAGCACCACCGGGCGCTCCTGCACGACTGCACCCTCGCGGTCGCCGGTGGTCGTGCGCTGGCCGAGGCGGAGCGTGGCCGTGTAGCGCTTGTCGGCGTCCAGGCTGGCCTGGCTGAACTTGGTCGCAGCGCCGAAGCACAGCGGCAGCAGCCCCGTGGCCAGCGGGTCGAGTGTGCCTGTGTGGCCGGCCTTCTCGGCCCGCAGCATGCCCTTGACCTTCTGCAGCGCGTCGTTGCTGCTCCAGCCCAAAGGCTTGTCGAGCAGCAGCACGCCGTGCAAAGGGCGGCGCGGCGCTGTCTCAAGCGACCGCCGCGGAACCGGCTTTGGCGTGCCGCTGGCGGCGCCCCCCTGAGGGGGAGCGCCGAGGGCGCTACGGGGAGGGCTCATTCCTTTGCGCGCACGGCGTTGGCGCGCGCGATCAGGGCCGAGAGGTCGGCCGCGCGTTCGGTGGTCTTGTCGAACTGGAAGTGCAGCGTCGGCACGGTGTGGATCTGCAGCCGCTTGAACAGGCCGTTGCGCAAGAAGCCAGCAGCCTCGTTGAGGGCCTTCTCGCACTCGGCTGCATCGTTGAGCAGCACCGAGAAGAACACCTTGGCATGGGCATAGTCGGGCGAGACCTCGACGCTGTTGATGGTGACCAGCCCGATGCGCGGATCCTTCAGGTCGCGAATGAGCCCGGCCACGTCGCGCTGGATCTGGTCGGCGACGCGGAAGCTGCGGTTCGGGGTGGCTTTCTTGTGTCGCACCGTGTTCTCCTAAGGCGGCAGCCCCGCGAATGCGGGGCTGCCGACATCAAGCCGCCTGCGCGGAACCGGGCCCGCCGGACCGCTGCATGAGCCCCCTCGGGAGGCCACGACCGGCAGGAGCGTGGGGGCCGTCGGTCACAGCGTGCGCGCCACTTCCTTGACTTCGAAGAACTCCAGCTGGTCACCTTCCTTGATGTCGGTGACGTTCTTCAGCTTGATGCCGCACTCGAAACCTTCCTTGACCTCGCGCACGTCGTCCTTGAACCGGCGGACGCCCTCGACCTCGCCGGTGTAGATGACCACGTTGTCGCGCAGAAGGCGGAAGCGGCAGTCGCGGCGCACGATGCCCGCCGTGACCATCGAGCCCGCCACGGTGCCGATCTTGCTGGCCACGAACACCGTGCGGATCTCGGCCGTACCGATGACCTCTTCGCGCTGCTCGGGCGCCAGCATGCCGCCCATCGCCGACTTCACCTCGTCGACCGCGTCGTAGATGATGTTGTAGTAGCGGACGTCGACACCGTTGCCCTCGGCCAGCTTGCGCGCACCGGCATCGGCGCGCACGTTGAAGCCGATGACCACGGCCTTGGACGCGATGGCCAGGTTGATGTCGCTCTCGGTGATGCCGCCGACCGCCGCGTGGACGATCTGCACCCGCACCTCGGGTGTGCTGAGCTTGAGCAGGCTCTGCGCGAGGGCCTCCTGCGAGCCCTGGACGTCGGCCTTGACGATGAGCGCCAGGGTTTGGGCCTGGCCCTCGCCCATGTTCTCGAACATGCCTTCGAGCTTGGCAGCCTGGCGCTTGTTGAGCGTGACCTCGCGGTACTTGCCCTGGCGGAAGGTGGCGATCTCACGCGCACGGCGCTCGTCGGCCAGCACCATGAACTCGTCGCCGGCCTGCGGCACCTCGGTCAGGCCCTGGATCTCCACCGGCATCGACGGGCCGGCGGCATCCGTGGCGTGCCCGTCTTCGTCGAGCATTGCCCGCACGCGCCCGTAGCTGGAGCCCGCCAACACGACATCGCCCTTCTTCAGAGTGCCGCTCTGCACCAGCACCGTGGCCACCGGGCCGCGGCCCTTGTCGAGCTTGGCTTCGATGACGATGCCCTTGGCGGCGGCTTCGGTCGGCGCCTTGAGCTCCAGGACCTCGGCCTGCAGCAACACCTGCTCAAGCAAGCTGTCGATGCCGGTACCGACCTTGGCCGACACCGGCACGAAGGGCGAATCACCGCCGAAGTCCTCGGGCACCACGCCCTCGGCCACCAGCTCGCTCTTGACGCGCTCGACGTTGGCGTCGGGCTTGTCGATCTTGTTCATGGCCACGACGATGGGCACACCCGCCGCCTTGGCGTGGCTGATGGCCTCCTTCGTCTGCGGCATCACGCCGTCGTCGGCCGCCACCACCAGGATGACGATGTCGGTGGCCTTGGCGCCGCGCGCGCGCATCGCCGTGAACGCGGCGTGGCCCGGGGTATCCAGGAAGGTGATCACGCCGCGCGGCGTGTCGACGTGGTAGGCGCCGATGTGCTGCGTGATGCCGCCGGCCTCGCCTGCGGCCACGCGGGCGCGTCGGATGTGATCGAGCAGCGAGGTCTTGCCGTGGTCGACGTGGCCCATGACGGTGACCACCGGCGGACGCGGCAGCGCTTCGGACTCGTGCAACGCCGCTTCCTCCTCGGTGAAGGCCTCGGGGTCGTCGAGCTTGGCGGCCATCGCCTTGTGGCCCATCTCCTCGACGACGATCATCGCCGTCTCCTGATCGAGCTGCTGGTTGATGGTGACCATCTGGCCGAGCTTCATGAGCTGCTTGATCACCTCGGAGGCCTTGACCGCCATCTTGTGCGCGAGGTCGGCCACCGAGATCGTCTCGGGCACGTGCACCTCCTGCACCACGGCTGCCTGCGGCTCGGGCGCGTAGCCGCCCTCATCGCGCTCGCCGCGGCGGGCGCCGCCGCGGGGAGCGCGCCAGCCGGCGCGGCCGCCGGAGGAATCGCCGCGCGTCTTGAGGGCTGCACGCTTCTTGGCAGCGTCGTCGGCCCAGCTGGAGCTGAGCTTTTCGCTCTTGACCTGCTTCTTCTCGCCCGGCTTGGCCGCGGTCGCGGTGGCCGCGCCCGGCGCCCCAGGCTTGGCCGCGGGCTTGTGGATGGTGCCCTTGATGGCTTCCTTGGGCGTCTCGGCCGGCTTCGGCTCCTCGGGCTTCTTGGCCACCAGAACCTGCTTGGGCCGGTTCATCATCTCGCGGATCTTGCGCGCCTCTTCTTCGGCGGCCTTGCGGCGGCGCTCGAGGTCGACTTGCTTGGCGGCGTCTTCGGCGGCCTTGTCAGCCGCCTTGACCACGCGCAGCACGGGCTTGGGCGGCTCCGCGGGCTTGACCGGCTCGGCCTGGGCAGACTCGGGCGCCTTGGCCGCGGGAACCGGTTCAGGGGCCTCGCCGGCCGCTGCGCGCGCCGCGGCGACTGCGGCGGCCTCGGCGGCGGCAGCGGCCTCGGCAGCAGCCTTGGCCGCGGCTTCGGCGGCCGCCGCCTCGGCGGCCTCGCGCGCCAGGCGTTCCTGCTCTTCGCGGCGGCGCCGGGCTTCGGCAAGCTCTTCTTCCTGCTGGCGGATGGCCTCGGCCTGAGCGCGAGCCTCCTCTTCGCGGCGCTGGAGATCCAGCTCATCGGCACTCGGGCCAGCTGCTTCGTCCACCGCTGGAGCGTCGTCGCGCTTGACGAAGGTGCGCTTCTTGCGCACCTCGACCTGAATGGTGCGCGCACGGCCGCTGGCGTCGGCCTGCTTGATCTCGGTCGAGGTCTTCTTGACGATGGTGATCTTCTTGCGCTCGGTGCCGGAGGTGCCATGCGCCTGACGCAGGAACTCGAGCAGCTGCTCCTTGTCGGACTCGGTGATCGAGTCGTCGAGAGACTGCTTGCTCACGCCGGCCGACTGCAGCTGCTCAAGCAAGGCCGCCGCAGGACGGTTGAGCTGCTGGGCGAGCTGTGCGACGGTGGTCACGGCCATGGGTGGGTCTTCCTCGGGTATTGCTTGCGGCAGGCGGGGTGGCGGTTCAGCGGGGCGCAGCGGCGTGCGCTCAGGCGTTGAACCAGTGCTCGCGCGCCTTCATGATCAACGACTTGGCGGGTTCGTCGCCGATGCCGGTCATGTCGGTCAGTTCGTCGACGGCCAGGTCGGCCAGGTCGTCGCGCGTGTGGATGCCGCCTTCGGCCAGCTTGGCAATGAGTTCGGGCGTCAGGCCCTTGCCGTCGAGTTCAAGGTCGCGCAGGTCCTGCGAGACCTCCTCAACCTGCTCCTCGCGAGCGATCTCCATCGTCAGCAGCGCATCCTTGGCGCGCTTGCGCAGCTCGTGCACCGTGTCCTCGTCGAAGGCCTCGATCTCGAGCATCTCCTGCAGCGGCACGTAGGCCACCTCTTCGAGGCTGCTGAAGCCTTCCTCGATGAGGATGTCGGCCACTTCCTCGTCGACGTCGAGCTTCTCGACGAAGAGCTTGCGCACCGAGCCGGACTCCTCGGCCTGCTTGGCCTGCGATTCCTCGGCCGTCATGATGTTGATGCGCCAGCCCGTCAGGTCGGATGCCAGGCGCACGTTCTGGCCGCCGCGGCCGATGGCGATGGCGAGGTTCTCCTCGTCGACCACCACGTCCATGGCATGGCGCTCCTCGTCGACGACGATGCTCACCACGTTGGCCGGAGCCAACGCGCCGATGACGAACTGCGCGGGGTCGTCGGACCACAGCACGATGTCCACGCGCTCGCCTGCCAGCTCGTTGGTGACGGCGTTGACGCGCGAGCCGCGCACGCCCACGCAGGTGCCGATGGGGTCGACGCGGCGGTCGTGGCTGACCACGGCGATCTTGGCGCGGCTGCCGGGGTCGCGCGCGCAGCTCTTGATCTCGAGCAGGCCCTGCTCGATTTCGGGCACCTCCTGCGCGAACAGCTCCTTCATCAGCTCGGGGCTGGAGCGCGACAGCATGATCTGCGGGCCGCGCTGTGTGGGATCGACACCCAGGATCACGGCGCGGACGCGATCGCCCGAGCGCAGGTTCTCCTTCGGGATCATCTCGCTGCGCTTCAGGCGGCCCTCGACGCGGCCGCTCTCGACGATGAGATCGCCCTTGTCCAGACGCTTGATCGCGCCGACCATGATCTTCTCGCCGCGGCTGAGGTAATCGGACAGCAACTGCTCGCGCTCGGCGTCGCGGATCTTTTGCAGGATCACCTGCTTGGCCGCCTGCGCGCCGATGCGGCCGATGGGCACCGAATCGACGGCCTCCTCGATGTAGTCGCCTTCTTCGATGTCGGGGATGCGGTCGAGCGCCTCGGACAGCAGCTCCTCGGCATCCGGGTTCTGCAGGCCGGCCGAGTCGGGCACGACGAGCCAACGGCGGAAGGTCTCGTAGTCGCCCGTGTCACGGTCCACCGCCACGCGGATGTCGACCTCGCCGCCGTGCAGCTTCTTGGTGGCGGAAGCCAGCGCGGCCTCCACCGCACCGAAGACGACGTCGCGGTCCACGGTCTTCTCGCGAGAGATCGCGTCCACCAGCATCAGCAATTCGCGGTTCATCGGTCCTTCAGCCTTTCGTCGTCTCGGGCGCGGCGGCCAGGGCGGGCCTGGGGGCGCTCTCGTTCGTGGATTCGGAGTCCGGTTCGGCCGGCAGCCGGGCCTTGCGGCCCTTGAAGTCGACCACCGGTACGAGGCGCGCCTCGCGCACCTCGGCAAGCCCAAAGCCGAGCTGCCGCCCTGCCGTGCCCGGCTCGAGCGTCAGAGTGAAGGCACCCCCAGCCTCGCCCAGACCCAGGACGCCTTCCCAGTGCTTGCGCCCATCGAAGGGCTCGCGCAGCGTGATCTTCACGGCCATGCCGGCGAATCGCCTGTAGTCGGCTTCGTGGCGCAGCGGGCGGTCCAGGCCCGGCGACGACACCTCCAGCCGGGCGTACTCGAGGCCCTCGACCTCAAGCACGTACTGCAGCTGCCGCGTCACCGCCTCGCAGTCATCGACAGTGATGAACTCGCCGCCGTCGGGCGCCCCCGGCGTGCCGTAGACGCGGCCGGGGATGCGGTCGATGGTCACGCGCAGCAGGCCGCGCCCGGCGCGCTCGACATCGACGAGGTCGTAGCCCAGACCCTGCACGGTGGTGGCGATGGCCGTCTGCCAGCCCAGGCGGGGCGGCGCATCGGCGGCTGACTCGGCACGCAGCCCTGGCAGCCCGCCCGGCACGGCGCCCGGCAGCGCGCCCAAAGGCGCACCACGCCGGCCGCCACCTGGGGCGGCGCCACTGCGCCGGGCCGTCGGGGGCTTGCCCGTGCCGGTTCGCGCCTTGCGAGGAGTTGCACCTGCCTTCAAACCCGAGGATCCCGATCCGCTGCTCCCGCAGCATGTCGGCGCTGCGCCATCCGCCGGGCGCGCCGCCAAGATCCCTCACCCGGGCCCTGCTGCACGCGCTGACGCGCCGTGCCGGAACCCCGGTGCCGATCGAGCAAAAAAAATGGGCTGGAAAGTTCCCCGCCCACGCAGCCTGTGTTTGCGCACAAACACCCGGAAAGCAAAGAGTATAGCCTTGAACAAGGCCCCAGGCAACGGCCGGGGCCCGGCATCCGCCCTGCATGCCAGAATCCGCCCCCCCACGGGGTCGGCCATCCGCCCGGCCCCGCAACGCGACGACGGAGACACCATGGGCATACTCGCCGGCAAGCGCCTTCTGATCACGGGCGTGCTGTCCAACCGCTCCATCGCCTACGGCATTGCACGTGCCTGCCGGGCGCAGGGCGCCGAGCTGGCCTTCAGCTACGTGGGCGAGCGCTTCAAGGACCGCATCACCGAGTTCGCACGCGAGTTCGACAGCACACTGGTCTTCGAGTGTGATGTCGCCGACGACGCCCAGATCGCGCGCATGTTTGCCGACCTGGCCGCGCACTGGCCGCAGTTCGACGGTTTCGTGCACGCCATCGGCTTCGCCCCGCGCGAGGCCATCGCAGGCGATTTTCTCGAGGGCCTCAGCCGCGAGGGCTACCGCATCGCGCACGACATTTCGGCCTACAGCTTTCCGGCCATGGCCAAGGCGGCGCTGCCGATGCTCAGGCCGGGCAGCGCCGTGCTCACGCTCAGCTACCTGGGTGCGGAGCGCGCCGTGCCGGCCTACAACACCATGGGTCTGGCCAAGGCCAGCCTCGAAGCCAGCGTGCGCTACCTGGCCGCCAGCCTGGGCCCGCGGGGCATCCGCGCCAATGCCATCAGCGCCGGTCCCATCAAGACACTGGCCGCCAGCGGCATCAAGGGCTTCGGCAAGATGCTCGAAGTGGTGAGCGCGCAGGCGCCGCTGGGCCGCAACGTGACGATCGACGACGTCGGCAAGGCCGCAGCCTTCCTGCTGTCGGACCTGGCCAGCGGCATCACCGCCGAGATCACCTACGTCGACGGCGGTTTTTCCAAGGTGATGGGCCTGCCGCCCGAGGCCGTCGGCTGACGACGGCCTGCGGCCCGGCCGCGGAGCATCAGCCGCCCACGCAGTCCACGTAGTAGCGCCGTTCGCCGCCGGGGCCGTCTTCGGCCACCAGGCCGTGCACGTCGGTCGCAAAGCCCGGGAACTGCGCGTTGAACTGCCGCGTGAAGCGGAGATAGTCGACGATGCGCCGGTTGAAACGCTCGCCCGGCACCAGCAAGGGGATTCCCGGCGGGTAAGGCGTCAGCAGCGCGGTCGTGACGCGGCCCTCCAGATCATCGATGGGCACGCGCTCGGTGCGCCGGTGCGCGATGTGCGCGTAAGCCTCCGACGGCGTCATCGCGGGCTGCAGGTCCGACAGGTAGACCTCGGTGGTCAGGCGTGCGATGTCGCCCTCGGCGTAGGCCTCGTGGATGGCCTGGCAGAGGTCGCGCAGGCCCATGCGCTCGTAGCGCGGGTGGGCGGCGCAGAACTCCGGCAGGATGCGCCACAGCGGCGCATTGCGGTCGTAATCGTCCTTGAACTGCTGCAGCGCCGTCACGAGCGTGTTCCAGCGGCCCTTGGTGATGCCGATGGTGAACATGATGAAGAACGAGTAGAGGCCCGTCTTCTCGACCACCACGCCGTGCTCGGCCAGGAACTTGGTGACGATGGATGCCGGGATGCCGGTGGCCGCGAAGCGCCCGTCCACGCCCAGCCCGGGCGTGATGACGGTGCTCTTGATCGGGTCGAGCAGGTTGAAGCCTTCGGCCAGCGGGCCGAAGCCATGCCAGTCCTCGTGGGCATGCAGCATCCAGTCAGCCGAGCGGCCGATGCCTTCTTCGGCCAGCTGCTCCGGGCCCCAGACCTGAAACCACCAGTCCTTGCCGAACTCGGCGTCGACCTTGCGCATCGCGCGGCGGAAGTCCAGGGCCTCGGCGATGCTCTCCTCCACCAGCGCGGTGCCCCCGGGCGGCTCCATCATCGCCGCGGCCACGTCGCAGCTGGCGATGATGGCGTACTGCGGGCTGGTGCTGGTGTGCATCAGGTAGGCCTCGTTGAAGAGGTGGCGGTCGAGCTGGACCTCCTGCGAGTCCTGCACCAGCACCTGGCTGGCCTGGCTCAGGCCGGCCAGCAGCTTGTGCGTGCTCTGGGTGGCGTACACCACCGCCTGCTTGGGCCGCTGCCGCTTCTTGCCCATGGCGTGGAAGCTGCCGTAGAAGGGGTGGAAGGCCGCGTGCGGCAGCCAGGCCTCGTCGAAGTGCAGCGTGTCCACGTAGCCGTCGAGGCTGTGCTTGATGTCCTCGGTGTTGTAGAGCACGCCGTCGTAGGTGCTCTGCGTCAGCGCGACGATCTTCGGCTGCACGGTGGCCGGGTCGCGGTCTTGCAGCAGCGGGTGCGCGGCGATCTTGGCGCGGATGGTCTCGGGGCTGAACTCGCTTTTCGGGATCGGGCCGATGATCCCGTAGTGGTTGCGCGTGGGCGTCAGGAACACCGGCACGGCGCCCGTCATGATGATGCTGTGCAGGATGCTCTTGTGGCAGTTGCGGTCCACCACCACCACGTCGCCCGGCGCCACGCAGTGGTGCCACACCATCTTGTTGCTGGTGCTGGTGCCGTTGGTGACGAAGAAGCAGTGGTCGGCGTTGAAGATGCGCGCCGCGTTGCGCTCGCTCGCTGCCACCGGGCCGGTGTGGTCGAGCAGCTGCCCGAGCTCCTCGACCGCGTTGCAGACGTCGGCGCGCAGCATGTTCTCGCCGAAGAACTGGTGAAACATCTGCCCCACCGGGCTCTTGAGGAAGGCCACGCCGCCGCTGTGGCCGGGGCAGTGCCACGAGTAGCTGCCGTCTTGCGCGTAGTCCATCAAGGCCTTGAAGAACGGCGGCGCCAGGCCGTCGAGGTAGCTCTTGGCCTCGCGGATGATGTGCCGGGCCACGAACTCCGGCGTGTCCTCGAACATGTGGATGAAGCCGTGGAGCTCGCGCAGCACGTCGTTGGGCAGGTGCTGGCTGGTGCGCGTCTCGCCGTAGACGTAGATGGGGATGTCGGCGTTCTTCCAGCGGATCTCCTGGATGAACTTGCGCAGGTTCAGCACCGCCGGGTCGAGCTCGGGGCCGGGCGTGAACTCCTCGTCGTCGATGCTCAGGATGAACGCGCTGGCGCGGCTTTGCTGCTGCGCGAACTGGCTCAGGTCGCCGTAGCTGGTGGCGCCCAGCACCTCGAAGCCCTCCTTCTGGATGGCCTCGGCCAGCGCGCGGATACCCAGGCCCGAGGTGTTCTCGGACCTGTAATCTTCGTCGATGATCACGATGGGGAATCGAAATCGCAGCATGGCGGCGGCAGGGTCTCGGTTGAGGGCGCGGGTACAAGACCGCGGCAAGGCCGCGCAGTGTAGGGGCCCCAGGGCGCCGCCTGCGTGACGCCACGCCTACACTGCACACCCAGGAGTGTCTGACCCATGGACTTGTCGAGCCCGACTCTCTGGTGGCTGTTGGCCGGCGCCCTCGTGGCCGCCGAGCTCGCCACCGGCACCTTCTACCTGCTGATGGTGGCGCTGGGCGCCGCTGCCGGCGCGCTGGCCGCCCACGCCGGCCTGCCGGGCGCAGCGCAGGTGGCCATCGCCGCGGCGCTGTCGTCGGGCGCCACGGCAGTGTGGCACCTGCGGCGTGCCCGCGCACCGCGCAGCGCCCCGGCCGAGGCCAACCGCGACGTCAACCTCGATGTCGGCCAGCGCCTGCTGGTGCCCGAGTGGCAGGCCGACGGCTCGGCGCGCGTCAGCTACCGGGGCGCGATGTGGTCGGTGCGTTTCGGCGGCAGCGGCACACCAGCCGCCGGAGAACACCTGATCGTCGCCGTGCACGGCAGCGAACTGCTCGTGCAGCCGGCGCCGGCACGCTGAAACTCTTGTTCACCCTCTTCAGGCACGAACCATGGAAATCGCGCTCATCGTCGCCGTCATTGCGGTGATCTTCATCGTCCGCACCTTCAAGATCGTGCCGCAGCAGAACGCCTGGGTCGTCGAGCGGCTGGGCAAGTACGACCGCACACTGACGCCGGGCCTGAAGTTCGTCATCCCCTTTGTCGAGCGCGTGGCCTACAAGCACTCGCTCAAGGAAGTGCCGCTGGACGTGCCCAGCCAGGTGTGCATCACGCGCGACAACACGCAGCTGCAGGTCGACGGCATCCTGTACTTCCAGGTGACCGACCCGATGCGCGCCAGCTATGGCAGCAGCGACTACCTGGTGGCCATCTCGCAGCTGGCACAGACCACGCTGCGCAGCGTGATCGGCAAGCTCGAGCTCGACAAGACCTTCGAAGAACGCGACCTCATCAACGCCAGCGTCGTGAACTCGCTCGACGAGGCGGCCATGAACTGGGGCGTGAAGGTGCTGCGCTATGAGATCAAAGACCTCACCCCGCCGGCCGAGATCCTGCGAGCGATGCAGGCGCAGATCACGGCCGAGCGCGAGAAGCGCGCGCTGATCGCGGCCTCCGAGGGCCGGCGCCAGGAGCAGATCAACATCGCCACTGGCGAGCGCGAAGCCTTCATCGCACGCTCCGAGGGCGAGAAGCAGGCCGAGATCAACAACGCCCAAGGCGAGGCCGCGGCCATCAGCGCCGTGGCCGAGGCCACGGCCGAGGCCATCCGCAAGATCGCCGCCGCCATCCAGCAGCCCGGCGGCGAGCAGGCAGTGCAGCTCAAGGTGGCCGAGAAGGCTGTGGACGCCTATGGCCACCTGGCACGCACCAACAACACGATGATCGTGCCAGGCAACATGACCGAGGTGTCGGCGCTGATCGGCACCGCGATGGCGCTGCTCGGCAAGGGCGGACCACCCCCCGGCAAGTGAGCCATGGCCGAGACCCGACGCGACCGCGCCCTCAACGTGCTGGGCACCGCGCTGGTGCCCTGCGGCTACGACCCGCTGACCGGCTGGTACCGCGACGGCTGCTGCCACACCGACGCGCAGGACCACGGCAGCCACGTGATCTGCGCCAAGGTGACGGTGGGCTTCCTGAACTTCCAGATGGAGCGTGGCAACGACCTCATCACGCCGCGACCCGAGCACCGGTTCCAGGGCCTGAAGCCGGGTGACCGCTGGTGCGTCTGCGCGCTGCGCTGGCGCGAGGCCTACGAGGCCGGCTGCGCGCCACCGGTGGTGCTGGAGAGCACGCACGCCCGCGCACTGGACTTCGTGCTCATCGAGTGGCTGCGCAGGCACGCCGTGGTCGGCACCGCCGATCCCAGCCCTCTTCCACCGAGTCACACCCCATGATCAAGCCCCTGCTGGCAAGCTCAAGGGCTTCGACATCGGCATCACCCAGGCCCTGTGCGGGCGGCTCCAGTGCCGCTGCGAACTGGTGCACAGCGAGTTCGACGCGCTGATCCCGGCCTTGCGCGCACGCAAGCGCATCAGTCCCGAGGGGCTGAGGGGCCGGATCAGGGGCAGCGAGATATACGGCGCTATGCCAAGCGGGACGAGGTCTTCCTCGACCTCAAGGCCGGCCGCGTCGACCTGACGCTGGTGGACACGGTGGCCGGCGACCTGGGCTTCATGCGCACGCCGGCCGGCAAGGGCTACCAGTTCATCGGCCCCGCTACAACGACCCGGCCTTCTTCGGCGACGGCGCGGGCATCGCGGTGCGCAAGGGCGACGACGCCCTGCGCAAGGCCCTCAACGAGGCCATCGCAGCCATCCGCGCCGATGGCACCTTCCAGCGCATCGCGGCGCGGTACGTCGACTTCGGCATCTACGGGCCGGACCCGACGAAGAGGTAGGCGGGGCTGGCGGACAGGGCGTCCGCCGATATCGAACTTCAGCGGGTGTCTAGCCGTATCAATTGCCCACCTTTACCGAGCTTCTAACCTGCAGAGATAGCGTCACACCGCATCAAGGCATATCATCCAATCGCCCGCATGATGGTGGGTAGTTGGTGGAGATGCTGCGATGCCAAAGGTAGCGAGTCAGCTGGGAGCCCTGCAGGTGTCAAAGCTGGCCGCCGCGCCGGGCCTGCACTTCGTCGGCGGCGTGCATGGCCTGGCGCTGCAGGTGACGAGCGCAGGGGCCAAGAGTTGGATTCTTCGCATGGTGGTCGGCGGCAAGCGCCGCGAGATGGGGCTGGGGCCCTATCCCGAGGTCACGCTGGCAAAGGCCCGCGACAAGGCCCGCGAAGCCCGCGAACTGGTGCGGGATGGTGTCGACCCCATCCAGCGCCAGCGCGAGGCCGCCAGCGCCCTTCGCGCGGCCGTGGCTAAGGCCCTGACCTTCGATGACTGCGCCGACTCGTACATCAAGGCCCACGAAGCCGGATGGCGGAACGTGAAGCACGCGCAGCAGTGGCGTAACACCCTGGCCACCTATGCGTCGCCCGTGTTTGGTTCCCTGCTGGTGCGCGACGTGGCGCTGCCCCAGGTCATGGCCGCACTTGAGCCGATCTGGATGGAGAAGAACGAAACCGCTTCGCGGCTGCGCAGCCGTATCGAGCTGGTGCTGGATTGGGCGACGGCGCGCGGGTTGCGCGAGGGGCCTAACCCGGCGCGCTGGCGCGGGCACTTGGACAAGCTGTTGCCGAAGCCGTCGAAAGTGAAGAAGGCCGAGCATCACGCGGCGCTGCCAGTGGGCGCAGTGGGCGCCTTTATGGCCCGGCTGCGCGAGGTCGACGGCATGGGCGCCCGGGCGCTTGAATTCGTCATCCTCACTGCTGCGCGCAGCGGCGAAGTACGCGGCGCGAAGTGGGCCGAGATTGACCTGCGCGCGAAGGTTTGGACGGTGCCGGCCGAGCGCATGAAGGCCGGCCGTGAACACCGGGTGCCGTTGTCCGAGGCGGCGCTGGCGCTGTTGAAGGCCCTCCCGAAAATCGACGCGGCCGAGCTGGTGTTTCCGAGTCTCAAGGGTGGCGCCCTGTCCGACATGACGCTAACGGCAGTCACGCGGCGCATGAAGGTCAACGCGGTGCCGCATGGGTTCCGGTCGACGTTCCGGGATTGGGCGGCCGAGCGCACACACTACCCGCGCGACGTTGCCGAGATGGCCCTGGCGCACACCATCGACAACAAGGTGGAAGCGGCGTATCGACGCGGCGACCTGTTCGAGAAGCGCCGTCTCATGATGGCCGATTGGGCCGCGTACCTGGCGAAGCCCGAGCAGCCGGCCGAGCTGGTCGATCTAGCGAGTAAGCGGGCCTGATTCGCTGCCGCGTGCCGCGGAGGGGCATCCGCCCTTAGGTGGACAAACGGGAAAGGACCCCGTCTCACAGTAGCGCTAGTGCCTTGAATGCGCTGTGCGCCTGGGATACATTGCGCGGGCTGACGTGAATTAGGGTAAACCCTAATGCACTGGGCGACGAGGGAAGCGGTGTCCGAATCACACCGCCACCCCCGTCTAGCGAAGGCCAAAACCCCCGCGGTTGTTCACTGTCTGGCGAACTCCGCGACTGTATTACAGGAATCCGCTGCGGGGCGGGTGGGCGTCTCGGTCGCAACCCATCCCCGCGAGAAATCAACGTTGAATACCGTCGCCGACGCCCTGAAGAACTTCCCTCACCTGCCCGACGATGCCGTCGTGCGCCTGCCCATCGTGGCGGCGCTGTACGGTGTTTCGCACCCCACGGTCTGGCGCTGGTCGAAAGCCGGCCGCCTGCCCGCGCCCATCAAGCGCGGCGGCGTCACCGGCTGGCCTGTCGGCGCACTGCGCGCCGCGATGGCACGCGCGGCGTAGGGGGCCCCATGTCCACAAACAAGGATGCCGACAAGGCAGGCCCCGGCACGTCCGTGCGCGCCCTGCAAACCATCGAAGGCGAGCGCAAGGCCGCCGAGTTCCTGGCACGCCTTCAAGCCCAGCAGGCCGACCCCGACGAGCTGGCCGTGTTGGTGTCAATGCTCTACGGCGCCGCCCTGCGGGGCTTTTGCGCCGTGCTGTCAAAGGCTTTGGGAGTTCGCCATGTCTGACAGGCGCGACGAGTTCATGGCCGCCATGCGCGCGGCGCTGGGGCCCGATGCGATCCTGCCCGAGCGTATCGAGCCCGGGCGATGGCACCGATTCAGCACGAACGGCAGGCGCAGCGACACCGCGGGCTGGTGTCGCCCGTTTGCCGACATGCGGGCCGGCGTGTTCGGCTGCCACCGGGCCGGCGTGTCCGACGTTTGGAGCGCTCGCAGCCGCGAGAGCATGACACCCATAGAGCGGGCCGAGCTGCAGCATCAGGTGAGGCAGGCCCGGGCCGAGCGGGATGTGGAGCAGCGCCAGCGGTGGGCCATTAACGCCGAGCGCAACGTCGCACTGTGGGCCGAGTGCGTGCCGCTGGTGCAGGGCGACCCGGTGGGCCAGTACCTGAAGCGCCGCGGCATCGTGGGCGTGTGGCCGCTGCCGCCGTGCCTGCGGCTGCACCGTGGTCTGACGTACTGGCACGAAGGGGCGCCCCTCGGAGTGTTCCCTGCGATGGTGGCCCCCATCGTGGCGCCCGATGGGCAGGTGGTAGCGCTGCATCGGACCTACCTGACCCGCGACGGCAGGAAGGCCGACGTGCCCACGGTCAAAAAATTGACGGGCGCCGCGGGGTCGCTGGCCGGAGCAGCTGTTCCCCTGTATCGACCGCATGGAGAACGCATCGGCATCGCCGAAGGCATCGAGACCGCGCTGGCCGCGAGCTGCGCAACGGGCGTGCCCACGGTGGCCGCCTACTGCGCTGACAACCTGGCGCGATGGCGCTGGCCGGCTGAAGTGCGCCGACTGTTGGTGTTCGCTGATGCCGACGAAGCCGGCAAGAGGGCCGCCGACGAGCTGGTGGCCCGCGCCGTGCGAGCTGGGCTGCAGGCCCAGGCCCTGGCGCCTTCTATGCCCGGCGCCGATTGGGCCGACGTGTGGGCCGCTGCTGGCGCTGCGGAGGCGACGACATGAGCGCCGTTCCGAAACCTGCCGATGAGCTGGCCCGTGCGCGAGCTGCTGGCGATGCCCCCGGAGTCGACCGTGTGTCCGCAATCAAGGCGGCGCGTGAGGCGCTGGCGCCTTCCATCGGCGAAAGGCAGGCACCCGCCTATCCCGTGGCCGCGCTGGGCCCGCTGGCGCCCGCATGCGAGGCCGTCGCCAGCGCCGGGCAGGTGCAGCCCGCGATGGCTGGGCAGGCGCTGCTGGGAGCCGCTTCGCTGCTGACGCAAGGGCTGTTCAACGTCGAGACTCTGAACGGGCGCCGGCCGCTGTCCCTGTACCTGCTGACGCTGGGTGACTCCGGCGACGGGAAAAGCACGGCGCAAGGCGCGGCGCTGGCGCCCGTCATGGAGTGGCAGCGCCAGCAGGCCCGCGCCTACGCTGACGAGCTGAAGGAACACGAGCGCGACAAGGCGAAGCGGAAGAAGGGCGACGACCCACCCGAGGCGCCGCAGAGCCCCTACCGCCTGGCGTCCGATTCGACGGTGGAAGGGCTGCGCCGCGACCTGGACAGCGGCGTGTGTTCGCAAGGCGTGTTCACAGATGAGGCCGCCGCGATTCTGTCGGGCTACGGCATGAGCGCCGACCATCGAAGCAAAACCGCCGGAGTCTTCTCGAAACTGTGGGATGAAGGGCACCTGTCCGTTTCACGCGCGACCGGGGGCCGCATCGAGCGATACGGCCGGCGCGTGGCGCTGCACTGGTTGATTCAGCCGATGGCGGCATCGGAGAGCATCGGCGACCCGCTGCTGTCGGCGCTGGGTTTCTGGCCGCGCTTCCTTGCCGCGTGGCCGGCACCGCAGCAGCCGCGCCTGGCACGCGCGTTCCGGCCCGAGACTCTGCCGGCTGTCCGCGCCTACTGGCAACGATGCGCCGACCTGCTGGCCGAGCCCCTGCCCGACGATGCAGGCGATGCGCCAGCGCTGCCGCTGGCCGACGATGCGCGCGCCAGGCTGTCGGCCGCATTCGAGCGCTTCGAGCGCGAGGCGCGGCGGGGTGAGCTTCGAGGCGTGAAGCCGTTCGGGCTGCGAGCTGGTGAACAAGCGTGCCGCGCGGCCGGCGTGCTCTCCGCCTTCGCGGGTGAGTCTGTCGTGAGTGACGCCACGATGCAGGGCGCGCTGGCGCTGGTGGCGTACAGCCTGCACACCTGGCACGCCATCATCGAAGAAGGCGCCGCCGATCAACGCGGGGCCGCCGCACTGCGGCTGTATGAGTGGCTGACGACACGGCCCGGCTGGTGCGAGTCCCTGGCCGCCATCGTCAACGGTGGGCCCGCAACCGTGCGAACGAAGGACAAGCGGAACGCGGCGCTGCAGGTCTTGGAGTCGGCGGGCCTTGTGAGCGTGTCCGATGGCCGGGCGCTGGCGCTGCTGGCACCCGGGCTGGGGGTCGTGCGATGAGTGGCGCGGCGCTGCTGGATGAGCTGCTGCAGGCCTTCGCTCAGGCCGTGCCGCCTGCACTCTCGCCAGCGACCCCTGCGAAAGCTGCGAATCGTGCGAATCGTGAGGACTGGCGCGGGCTGCAGGCCGATCCCGAGGTTTGCGAAGGGCTGCGAATACCTGCGAATCCAGCGCCAGAAGCAGAGCCCAGCGCGTCAGATTCGCAGACTTTCGCAAGCCTTCGCAGGTCACCGAATCGACCGGAAAGCGAGGAACGGCGCGGGCTTTCGCAGATTTCGCAGGATTCGCAGGGGTGGGCCGGCTTCAAGCCATCCGAGGCCGAGCTGGCGGCAGTGGCCTGCACTGATGCCGATATCGCGCGCTTCCAGGCCCGACGTGACCGGCTGCTGCGCTGGGGCTGGGCGGAGCCCGAGGCCGAAGCACTGGCCGAGCGGCTGGTGAAGCGCGACCGCGAGGCCGACCCGCGCGTGACGTGCGCCGAGTGCAAGCACTATCGGCCGGGCCGGTGCGGGAACCATCGGCGCGCCGGTCTGTGGAGTGCAGAGATTGGCCGCAACCTGGCGGGGCTGCTGCAGCGCTGCGCCGGCTTCAACGAAAGGGGATGAAGGATGGCGACGAAGAAGGCGACAAAGGCGGCAGAGCCCACGGGCACGAAGCCCAAACACAATCCGGCCGCACTGCCCGTCGTGTGCGCGCCTGACGCCGAGATAACGATGGTGCTGGCCGAGATGGCGGCCGGTGGCCTGGTGGGCAATGCCTACTTGGTGCAGCGCTTCAGCGAGGGCACGCTGGGCAAAGACCAAGTGAGTCTGACCGGGTGCATTGAAGCCCTGGCCGCGACCGCGAAGGCCACCCACGGCGGCGACCTAAAGAAGGCCGAGAGCCTGCTGGTTGCCCAGGCGTCGACCCTGAACGCGGTTTTCTGCGAGCTTGCCCGGCGAGCCTCATGGAACATGGGCGAACACCTGAGCGCGACCGAGACCTATCTGCGCCTTGCGCTGAAGGCCCAGGCACAGTGCCGCGCCACCCTGGAGACACTGGCCGCGATCAAGAATCCCCCGGTGGTGTTCGCACGGCAGGCGAACATCAACAACGGCGGGCAGCAGCAGGTGAACAACGCGCCCGCACCTGGCCCAGCGCCAGCGCAGCCCGAGGCGCTGGCAGGGCCAAACACTGCGCCGGGCCTGATTCCTGACCAATACGCGCAAGCGCACGCGCCCGCGGAGATTCCGAAAACCGAGCAGAGCGAACTAATCGAGCGGTGCAGCCGTGGGTAAGGGGTGGACACCAGAGCGCCGGGCGAGGCAGGCCGAAGCTATCCAGCGATGGCGCCCGTGGGAACGGTCGACCGGTCCGCGCACCGCCGAAGGTAAGGCCGCAGCCGCAGCGAACGGCGCGAAGGCGTGGCCGCGCGCGGGCGCGCGCGCGACCCTGCGCGAGCTGCGCCGGCTGCTTCGCGAGCATCGCGAGGGGCTGCGCGAGCTAGAGCTGGGGGACCTGAGCTAAGTCCAATCGAGAGCCGGATAGGACACACGCGCACCGGGACGCGGGCACTGTTTCCGGTTGGTGGGGCCGGATGGTGGGTAGACACCATGAAACGGCCGGAAAGCCGCGTTCTTCCTAAGTGTCTGGCGGACAGGGCGGGATTCGAACCCGCGGAGGGCTGTTAACCCTCACACGCTTTCCAGGCGTGCGACTTAAACCGCTCATCCACCTGTCCGGGCGGCACTCATTCTAGGTGTTCCGGCGCCGCGGGCTGCCGCGCTCGCGCGGGTTCAGCCGGGCTTGGCGGTGCGTGCTGTGTGGTAGAGCTGCAGGTACTCGCGCGCCGGTCGGCGCCAAGACAGGTCCTGGCCCATGCCTTGCCGCATGAGGCGCTGCCAGGCGCCGCGCTGCTGCCACAGCGCGCGGGCCCGCAACACCGCCTGCAACAGCGCCCGCGGGGTGGCGGCATCGAAGACAAAGCCGGTCGCCTCAGCCTGGCCCCGCTCGGCGTCGTCGGCATCGATCACGGTGTCGGCCAGCCCGCCTACGCGGCGCACCAGTGGCAGGGTGCCGTAGCGCAGGCCGTAGAGCTGCGTCAGCCCGCAAGGCTCGAAGCGCGAGGGCACGGCAATCACGTCGGCCCCGGCCAGCAGCCGGTGGGCGCGCGCCTCGTCGTAGCCCACGTGCACCTGCACGCGGCCCGGGTGCGCCTGCTCGGCCATGCGGAACGCGGCTTCCAGCGCCGGGTCGCCGGTGCCCTGCACCGCCAACTGCACGCCGTGAGGTCCGCCCTGCGCCAGGATGTCGGGCAGCGCGGCCAGCAGCAGATCGATGCCCTTCTGCGCGGTCAGGCGGCTCACCACCACCATGAGCAGCGCCGCGTCGTCTACCGCCAGGCCCAGTTCGGCCTGCAGCGCGCGCTTGCAGGCCTCCTTGCCGCCCAGGCGCTCGGCGTCGTAGCGCTCGGCGATGGCAGCGTCGGTGGCCGGGTTCCAGACCGCGTCGTCGATGCCGTTGAGGATGCCGCTGACCGCCGCACCGCGCCCGCGGATCACACCGTCCAGGCCGCAGCCGAACTCGTGCGTGGCGATCTCCTGCGCGTAGCGGGGGCTGACGGTGGTGATGCGATCGGCGAACTTCAGACCGGCCTTCATGAAGCTGAGCTGGCCGTGGTACTCCAGCCCCGCGGGTGACATCAAGCGCGAGGCCAGGCCCAGCAGCGGCCAGTCGTGCATCGGGAACAGCCCCTGGAACGCCAGGTTGTGCACCGTGAACACGCTGGCTGCCGGCGTGGGCAGGTGCTCGGCCACGAAGGCGCAGGCCATGGCGGCGTGCCAGTCGTGGGCGTGCACGATGTCGGGTACCCAGGCCGGGTCGGCATCGTCCGCGGCCAGGTGCGCGGCCACCCAGCCCAGCAGGGCGAAGCGCTGCAGGTTGTCGGGCCACTCCTCGCCGTCGCTCGCCTGGTAGGGGCCACCGCCACGGCGGTACAGGTAAGGCGCGTCAATCACGTAGGTCGGCAGTGCCATGCCGGGCATGCGCCCGAGCAGCAGCCGCACGCGCAGTGCGCCGAAGCAGGCGCCGATGTCGATGACCACGCGCGCGCCGCGCACGCTGTCCATCACCGCCGGGTAGCCGGGCAGCAGCAGCCGCACGTCGGCGCCCTGCTGCGCCTGTGCCACCGGCAGCGCCGCCACCACGTCGGCCAGGCCGCCCGTCTTGACGAGCGGGAACAGCTCGGCCGCCACGTGCAGTACGCGCAGTGGGGCCGCCGCCGGCCCTGCGTCCGCCGTCATCCGAGTGCGCGCAGCATCTCACGCGTCACGAGCGTGATGCCGCTGTCGGTGCGGTAAAAACGTGCGGCGTCGGCATCGGCGTCCTCGCCGATCACCAGCCCGTCCTCGATGATGCAGTCGCGGTCGATCACGCAGCGTGTCAGGCGCGCCTGGCGGCCCACCTGCACGCCGGGCAGCAACACGCTCCAGTTGATCTGCGCATGGGAGTGCACGCGCACGGTGGAGAACAGGACCGAGCGGAACACGCTGCCGCTGACGATGCAGCCGCCGGACACCAGGCTCTCGATGGCCATGCCGCGGCGCTCGTCCTGGTTGTGCACGAACTTGGCCGGCGGCAGCTGGGGCTGGTAGGTCCAGATCGGCCAGTGCGTGTCGTACAGGTTGAGCAGCGGGTCGGTGGCGGTGAGGTCGATGTTGGCGTCCCAGTAGGCATCGATGGTGCCCACGTCGCGCCAGTAGGGCTCGACTCCGGTGCGGCGGCCCACGCAGGACAGATCGAAAGGGTGAGCCGCGGCCAAGCCGGCCCTGACCGCACGCGGGATGATGTCCTTGCCGAAGTCGTGGCTGGAGTTCGGATCGGCCATGTCGCGCTCGAGCTCGCGGTACAGAAAGCGCGCGTTGAAGATGTAGATGCCCATGCTGGCCAGGCTGCGGCCGGGCTTGCCGGGCAACTCGGGCGGCTCGGGCGGCTTCTCGACGAAGTCGGTGATGCGGCGGCTCTCGTCGACGGCCATCACGCCGAAGGCGCGGGCGTCTTCGCGGCTCACCTCCACGCAGGCCACGGTGCACTCGCTGCCGAGTTCGCGGTGCAGCGCCACGTGATCGGCCAGCATCAGTGCGTAGTTCTGCTTGTAAATGTGGTCACCGGCCAGTACCACCACGTATTCGGCGCGGTAGGCGGCCAGGATGTCCTGGTTCTGGTAGACGGCGTCCGCCGTGCCACGGTACCAGCTCTCCTCGTCCACGCGCTGCTGCGCCGGCAGCAGGTCGACGAACTCGTTCATCTCGCTTTTCAAGAACGCCCAGCCCCGCTGCAGGTGGCGCAACAGGCTGTGCGACTTGTACTGCGTGATCACGCCGATGCGGCGGATGCCGCTGTTCATGCAGTTGCTGAGCGCGAAGTCGACGATGCGGAACTTGCCGCCGAAGTACACCGCTGGCTTGGCGCGCGTGTCGGTGAGATTCTTGAGCCGGCTGCCACGCCCGCCGGCCAGCACAAGCGCTACGGCGCGGCGCGGCAGGTCAAGACTGGCGGCGACATCGATGGACTTCATGCGGTCTCCTGGTGCAAGCTGGGTCCACGCCGATGCAGCAAAAGTACAAGCGGCGCAGTGAACGTCTGCCATCGGCAGCACGCTTTTTCGGGGATACGATATTGATATGATTTCTTATAA
>JAUMBF010000107.1:0-6175 GCA_032115875.1 Rubrivivax sp. | reverse complement strand
GTGCACGAGCGCCGCGAGCCGCGCCCCGAGGGCAGCGACACCCTGGCGCACTTCTGGCGCGACCTCGTCCTCGGCGTGCGCTTCTGCGCCGGCACCCGCTTGCTGGTGGTCCTGGCGGTGCTGATGGGTTTGTGGCAGATGGCGCACTACGCGGCGATGGTGGTGCAGATCCTGTTCGCGACGCGCACGCTGGGCCTGAGCGAGCAGGCCGTGGGCCTTTGCTACATGGGCATGGGTGTGGGCACCATCATCGGCAGCGTGTACGGCCGCCGCGTGAGCCTGGCGCTCGGACCCGGACCCTGCCTGGTGGTGGGCTATGCCATCACCGGCGCCGGCTGGCTGATCCTGGCGGTGGCCCCGGCCAACGCCTGGGGCGTGGCGGCGTTCGCGCTGATGCTGATGATGTTCACCACCGGCGCGGTGTTCATCTTCATCAACTTTCTGGCGCTGCGTCAGGCCGTGACGCCCGAGCCGCTGCTGGGCCGCATGACGGCCACGATGCGCTGGCTCACGCTGCTGGCCGCGGGCCCGGGCGCGCTGCTCGGCGGCTGGCTCGGCGAGCACGTGGGCCTGCGAGCGGCGCTGGGCTTTGCCGGCGTGACGACGCTGTTGCTGGTGCTGGTGGCCTGGCGGTTGCCGATCATCCGCAGCCTGCGCCAGCTGCCCGAGCCCGAGCGCGAGAGCGAGTGGCTGGGTCTCGAGGCCGATGTGCGGCCGGCGGGTTGAGGCCGGCGTTCAGTCGAACACGGAATCGCCACCGGCCGCCGGGGAGAAGCGGTCCACCGCGTCGGTGATGATGCCGTGCACACCGAGCGCAACCAGGCGGCGCGCACCGGCCGGGTCGTTGACCGTGTAGCACAGCGATCGCAGCCCGAGACTGTCGAGTTGCTGCTTCAGCGCAGCGTCCATGATGCGGTGATTGGTCACCACCGCCACGACCTTCAAGGCGCGTGCAACGGCCTGCCAGTCGGCCCGCAGCGTGTCGAGCAGCAGTGCGCGCGGCACCGCGGGCGCGGCCACGAGCGCGCCCTCCAGCGCCTCGGGCTCGAAGGAGCTGAACAGCAGCGGGCTGCCGCCGGGCCATCCGTGCCCGGCGCACCAGGCGCCCACCGCGCGGCCGGTTTCGAGGGCCTGCCCCGGCGTGGGCTTGATCTCGATGTTCAGCGCATAGCCGTTGCGTTGCACGTAGGCGGCGATGGCGGCCAGGCTGGGCAGCGGCTCGCCCGCGTAGGCGCGCGAGTGCCAGCCGCCGGCATCGATGCAGGACAGCTCGGCCCAGGATCGCTCGCCGGCCGTGCCGCGTTCGGGCGTGGTGCGCTCCAGCGTGGCGTCGTGCAACAGGAAGGGCACGCCGTCGGCGCTGAGCTTCACGTCACACTCGAAGGCGCGGTACCCGTGCGCGGCGCCCACGCGGAACGCTGCCAGTGTGTTCTCGGGCGCCAGCTTGCCGGCGCCGCGGTGGGCGATCCAGCGCGGCAGCGGCCAGCAGTCGGGGTGCAGCGGATCAGCCATCGACGCGCTGGCCCGTGGCCGGGTCGTACCAGTGCAGCCGTTGCACCGGTGCGGTGAGCTGCAGCACCTGGCCCGGCCGCGGCGGCACCAGGGTGCCATCGATGCGCAGGGTGAAGGCAGTGCCGCCCAGCCGCCCGTACACCAGTCGCTCGGCGCCCAGCATCTCGATCAGCTCCACCTCGAAGGGCCAGCCGTCGTGCTCCGCCACCTGGGCGTGCTCGGGCCGCAGCCCCAGCAGCAGCGGGCCGCGACGCGGCGCCGCCGCGGGCAGCGCCAGCGGTTGCTCGCCGACCGTGAAGCGCGCACCCTCTGCCGTGCCAGCCAGCAGGTTCATCGGCGGGCTGCCGATGAAGCCGGCCACGAACGTGGTTTGAGGGCGGCCATACACCTCTTCCGGCGTGCCGATCTGCTCGATGCGGCCGGCGTTCATGACGATCATGCGCTCGGCCAGCGTCATCGCCTCGACCTGGTCGTGCGTGACGAACAGCGAGGTCACGCCGAGCTCGCGGTGCAGCTTCTGGATCTCGAGCCGCGTCTGCGCGCGCAGCTTGGCGTCGAGGTTGGACAGCGGCTCGTCGAACAGAAACACCTGCGGCTGTCGCACGATGGCACGCCCCATCGCCACGCGCTGGCGCTGGCCACCCGACAGCTGCCGCGGCTTGCGGTCGAGCAGGTGCGAGAGCTCCAGCGTCTTGGCGGCCTTCTCGACACGCGCCTTCACCTCGGCCTCGGCCAGCTTGCGCATGCGCAGGCCGTAGGCCATGTTGTCAAAGACCTTGAAGTGCGGGTACAGCGCGTAGTTCTGGAACACCATGGCAATGTCGCGCTCACTGGGCTCGACATCGTTGACCACACGGCCGCCGATGGCGATCTCGCCGCCGCTGATGGCCTCCAGGCCGGCCACCATGCGCAGCAGCGTGCTCTTGCCGCAGCCGCTGGGGCCGACGATGACGACGAACTCACCGTCGGGAATCTCGGCGCTCACGCCGTGGATGACCGGGTTGGCTGTCGAGCCGCTGCCGTAGCGCTTGACGACCTGGCGCAGGCTGATCGCTGCCATTCGTGTACGTGCCTTCCTACTTTTCGGAGTCGACCAGGCCCTTGACGAACCAGCGCCGCATCAGCACCACCACCAGCGCCGGCGGCAGCACCGCCAGCAGCGTGGTGCCCATGACCTGCGGCCAGTCGGTGGTGGCGTCGCCGGTGCCGATCATCTTGGTGATGCCCACGACGATGGTGTCGAGCCGGTTATCGGTGGTGATGAGCAGCGGCCAGAGGTACTGGTTCCAGCCGTAGATGAAGAGGATCACCGACAGCGCCGCGATGTTGGTGGCCGACAGCGGCAGCACCACGTCCTTGAAGAAGCGCAAGGGGCCGGCGCCGTCGATGCGCGCAGCCTCGACCAACTCGTCGGGGACCGTCAGGAAGAACTGCCGGAACAGCAGCGTGCCGGTGGCGCTGGCGATCAGCGGCAGCGTCAGGCCGGTCATGGTGTTGATCAGGCCGAGGTCGCTGACAACGGCGTAGGTGGGCAGGATGCGCACTTCCACCGGCAACATCAGCGTCAGGAAGATGAGCCAGAACGCCAGCATGCGGCCGGGGAACTGGAAGAACACGATGGCGTAGGCCGACAGCAGGCTCAGCACGATCTTTCCGGCAGTGATCACGAGTGCCATCAAGAGGCTGTTCCACATCATCTGCCACACCGGCGGGCTGAGGTAGGTGCCCTGCAGGCCCTGCAGCAGGATGGTGCGGTAGGTGTCCAGGCCGTGGGCGCCGGGCACGACGGGCATCGGAGCCTGGGCCACGTCGGGCGCCGTCAGCGTGCTGGCCACGAACGCGATGTACAGCGGAAAGGCCGTAATCGCGATACCCAGCCACAGCACGGCATGCGCCAGCCAGGCCAGGCCGGGGCGCAGCCGGTCGGCGGCGGTGGGTGCCGCGGCGCTGCTCATGCGTAGTGCACCCGGCGTTCGACGAAGCGGAACTGCAGCACCGTCAGCGCCACCACCATCAGCATCAGCACCACGCTCTGTGCGGCGCTGCCGCCGAGGTCGAGGTTGTGCACGCCGTCCTTGTAGACCTTGTAGACCAGCGTCTCGGTGGCCGCGGCCGGCCCGCCCTGCGTGACGGCGCTGATGACGCCGAAGGTGTCGAAGAACGCGTACACCAAGCCCACCACCAGCAGGAAGAACGTGGTGGGCGACAGCAGCGGAAAGACGATGGTCCAGAAGCGCCGCAGCGGACGCGCGCCGTCGATGGCGGCGGCCTCCAGCAGGCTCTTCGGAATGCTCTGCAGCCCGGCCAGGAAGAACAGGAAGTTGTAGGCGACCTGCTTCCAGGCCGAGGCCAGGATCACCAGCCACATCGCGTCGGAGCCATCGAGCGTGGGGTTCCAGTCCACGCCCAGCGCCTTGAGCCACCAGGCCAGCACGCCGATGGACGGGTTGAACATGAACAGCCACAGCACCCCGGCCACGGCCGGCGCGATGGCGTAGGGAATGAGCATCGCAGTGGTGTAGGCCGTGGCCCCGCGCACCACGCGGTCGGCCATCACGGCCAGCAGCAAGGCCGGCGCCATCGCCAGCACGGTGACGGCGGCCGAGAAGTACAGCGTTCGCCAGAAGGCCTGCACGTAGCCCTCGTCGGCGAACACCGCGCGGAAGTTCTCCAGGCCCACGAACTGCACGCTCGTGCCGAAGGCGTCCTGCTGCAGCACACTCATGTACAGCGCCTGGCCGCCGGGCCAGTAGAAGAACACCAGCGTCACCGCCAGCTGCGGAGCCAGCAGCAGCCAGGGCAGCAGCTTGTGCGGGAAGACGACGCGACGTTGCATGGGCGCGCGATGCTAGCGTCAGTGCGGGCGAGAACCGGCAGAAACGATGCGGCGGCCCGATGGGGCCGCCGCGACGGCGCCAGCGGGCCGCGGGCGCGGCCCGGCTGCCGTGATCAGTCTCAGCCCGCGGTGCGCTCGAACGCGCGCAACAGGGCGTTGCCGCGGCGCTCGGTGTTGCGCAGCGCGTCAGCCGGCGTCTGGCGGCCCTGCAGCGCCTTCTCCACCTCTTCGTGGAACACGTCGCGGATCTCCGTCCAGCGGCCGAAGCGGTAGCCGTTGGTGTTGTCGCCCTTGGCGGCGTTGATCAGGCTGAGGATCGGCACGTCGCGGCCCGGGTTCTTGCTGAAGAAGCCTTCGTCCTGCATGGCCTTGAAGGCGCTGTTCGTCGCCGGCAGGAAGCCTGTGGTCTTGGCCCACTCCGTCATCACCCGGTCGCTGCGCAGGAAATTCAGGAACTGCGCGACGCCGCGGAACTCTGCCTGGCTGCGGTTGGGCGCGTTGAACACCCACAACGAGGCGCCACCGATCGTGGTGGCGTACGGCGCGCCCTTCACGTCAGGCCAGTGCGGCAGCTGCGCCGTGCCGAACTGGAACTTGGCGTCGCGGGCGATGGCGCCCAGGCCGCCGGAGCTTTGCGTGAGCATCGCGCACTCGCCGCTGATGAACTTGGCGGCGGCGTCGTTGCTGCGGCCGCCGTAGTCGAAGCTCTTGTCTTTCTGCATGTCGACCAGCGTCTGCAGCTGGCGCTCGAGCAGCTTGTTGTTGGCCAGCGTCAGCGACGCATCGAGGCCGCCGCGGCCGTTGCCCTTGGTGCCGAAGGCCACGTTGTGGCGCGACGCGAACTGCTCCAGCATCACCCAGGCCATCCAGGTGGTGGTGTAGCCGCAGGCGGCGGCGTTGGTGCTGCGGATCTTCTTCGCGGCCTCCACCAGCTGCGCCCAGGTCTGCGGCGGCTTCTCGGGGTCGAGGCCGGCCTTCTTGAAGGCGTCCTTGTTGTAGAAGAGCACGGTGGTGCTGACGTTGAACGGCATCGACAGCAGATCGCCGTTGGGCAGGCCGTAGTAGCCGCGCGCCGGGGCGATGAAGTCGGCCGGGTTGAACTGCAGCCCGGCGCGCTTGAACACCTCGCTCACCGGCACCACGGCGCCCTTGGCATGCACCATGTCGCCGCTGCCGGCGTCGAACATCTGCATGATGTGCGGCGGGTTGCCGGCGCGGAACGCGGCCACGGCGGCGGCGCGCTGCTCGGGGTACTGGCCCTTGAACGACACGACGACGCGGTACTCGTTCTGCGTTTTGTTGAAGTCCTCGCCGAAGCGCGTGAGCAACTCGCCGCCCTGTCCGGTGAGGCCCATCCACATCTGGATCTCGATCGGGCGCTGCTGGGCGGCAGCCGGCAGGGCGACGGCAGCCGCCAAGGTGGCTGCCAGCGCAGCGCGGCGCAGGGGCAGGAAGGGCTTGTGGACTCGCATGGGGATCTCCTCGTTGTGGCAGACGGGCGGGCGCCGTGCGGTGCAGGGAGCGCCAGCGCGGGCATGAGTGTCGGTGCGCCCGATGACAGGCGTGTTTCTCGCGGGGCGCGCCCTTTCCCGCAATCCGGGATAGCCCGTTCGGCACGGATCCGCACCCTTGCCCCCGGTGCGCATCGCCCTTGGCACCGTCATGCCGGGGGCTTCGACTAGCATTAACCCTCGTTGCACCGCACAGACATCGGCTCGGCGGCCGTATGCCGGTGCGCCCCGTGCGGTCCGCAGCCCCAAGCCCCCCATGAACGCTCCTCAAGCCCTGCCCACCCCCGCTGCGCTCGCCGCCCTCGAATCCGCGCAG
>JAUMBF010000106.1:0-19587 GCA_032115875.1 Rubrivivax sp. | reverse complement strand
TGCGGCGTTGCCACGCTGGCCCGGGCGTACATCCCGGGCTGCGCGCGGCGCCTGGCCTGGGCCCCGAACTCGGCCCAACGCGGGGCTGGATTTCTGCCGCCCACGCTCCTAGGCGCAAATGCCTGGCCGCGCCAGCCGTCACAGGGCGTCGCCGTCGGCCACGTCGTTGTGCTGCACCCGCGTGCTGCGCACGACGCCGTGCTCGAACTCGACCAGCAGGTCGCGCTCCCAGGTGCTGAGAAAGCCCATGTGCACGTGCTTCACCTGCCGCCCCTGCGGGATGCGCACAGTGCCGCTGAACCAGTCGGCGAACACGCGCTCATGGTGGCCCGGGAACACCGATTCGAGGCGGGCCTCCGTGCCATCGAGCAGCGTGCCGCGCAGCCCGACGAGGTACAGCCGTCCGCCCACGACCTCCCAGCTGCCCACGTAGCCGCGCCACAGCGCGGTGCTCTCCTGCCGGAACTGGGGCATGCGACCGCCGGCCGCGAAGTAGTCGGCCAGCGGCGTGGAACACATGCGCGTCTGCTCGCCCTCGTAGAGCAGTTCCTCGGCGAACTGGGCGGTCATGGTGGTCTCCTTGAGGTGTTGGGCTGCGGGCGGGTTATCGGGTGATGGTCGGCCACTCGTGGCTCATGGGATGACCTGGATGGATTCACACTCCCAGCTCATGCGGAGCGCTCGAGCAGGCTGCGCACACCTGTGTAGGGCGAGGTGACGCCCTCAAGGTAAGCCATGGCGCGGTGGCGCGCGACCTGCTCACGAACTTGGTCCAGGTGGTCATCCACAGTTTCGCCGAACACCAGCTTGACCAGAACCACCATCAGCTCCAGGCAAAGCACCAGCACGAAGAACAGGACCCACGCGACGAGGGCGGCCCTGTTGTCCATGGTGTAGTCGTGCAGGGCCTCCAGGCGGGACAGCAGGCCTGCCTCCTCCAGGGCTCGCGGCGAGGCCTGCCACTGAGCGATTGCACGAGCGCGCTCGCCCTCGAGCTGCTCGACCCGGCCCAGCGCGGCCTCGTAGTCGTGGCGCAGCCTTGCGGCCTGGCGCGCCAGCTCCTGGTACACCGGCCCCACGCTGCGAACCCGGCTGCCGCAGGTGCCATCGGCCTCGCACGCGGCGGCCAGCTGCGCTCCCAGCCAGTCTGCCTTGCGTTGCCCAGCTTCATCGCGCTGGGCGCGGATGGCGGCGTCGTACTGCTCCGCGATCCTTTGCTCACCCGCCGCACGGAGCTGCAGAGTCACCTCCCGGTCGAAGACGACGAGGTCCACCGCCGATGCCCCGAGCATAGCCACCACGACCCCGATGAGCACCCGCCCGAGGTTCACGAACCAGGCCTTGGGCGCCGCCAGCACGAGCCGCTCGATCAGGTAGATCAGCAACGCGCAGAAGCCCGCCACGGCGAAGGAGGCCTCCCGCTCCAGATGGAACACCCGCGAGGAGATGAGGTAGCCCGTCACCACCCAGAGCAGTACAGGAATGTGAATGGCGATTCCGAAAGCCTTGACCCGCTGCTGCGAAGACGGGTGCAGGCGCTTCACCCGCTCGGGTTGCTCGCCCGCGGCATGGCAGAGGTAGCTTGAGATGGTCATGACGAATGGCCTCCCGTGCCTGCTTCACGAGCCGAGCAGCTCGAAATCGAGCGCGTCGCGCACCCCTCGGTCGAAGCCGAGGCGATACCGGTTCAGGGCATCCAGCACCCAGCCCTTGCGCTGCTCGGCCAGGTGCGCCTGCTCGCGCAGCGCGGCCAGCTCGCGCTGGCTGTGCTCCAGAGCGAGGTTCACCTGCCCGGCCATCGCGTCGCTGAGGGTGGCAACCTCCCGGCTGACGAGCTGCAGGCGGTCGACCTTGGCCTGACGCCGCTCGGCCAGACCGGCCACGATGTGCTGGAACTCGGCGACGACGGCATCCAGGCCCCGGTCCAAGGCCTCCAGGGATCGATAGCGGGCGCCGTGGTGGCGGCCGAAGCCGAACTGGTTGGTCTTGAAGAAGGCTTCGAGCTCAGGGGCGTTCAACAGGCCCTTGAGCCGCTGCGTCGCAGGTGAGGCGTTCCCGAACTCATCCAGAGTGCGCGACTCGCCCACCACAGCCTCACCCCCGGGGCGCGGCAGGGAAATCACCTTGGCGCGTTGCACGTCCCCCAGGTCAACGGGGTCCCCTATGCAGTGGTCAGTCGCGAGAGAACCAAGCGCATCAGATGGAATCGCAGGGTCAGCGGTGACCTGCTGCTTCCAGAACATCACTTTTCTCAGGTTCATTGCCAATTTCCTTGGTGGTTGGGGGGCAGCGGACTTCGCTGCTTGCACCCGAGATACGCATGGGGTTCAAGAAGGTCAGGCCTGACGTTTCGAAAGGTTTGGAGTCAAATGGGGCTGACCGGGGCAGGCCTGCCGCTCACCAGGAGGCGGAAAGCAGGGAGTGGTGGCAGGCGGGCGCCGACAGCGCAGCGAACAGCGCTTCGTAGTCCCTAAACTTGACGGCACGCCTGCAGGACATTGACATCCCCGCGTGCGGCACGCCCTTCGGGCCGCAGGCCCAACAGTTCCTGAAGCAACTTTTCCTGGGGAGGGCGGTGCAGATGGCAACGACCGTGCGAGACCGGTATGGCCGCACGATGGTCACTTTGGCGGTAGGCAGGCAGGAGGCCGGATTCGCGCTGCTTCGGGCCTGGCTGGCTTGGCGTGCCCGTCGCTACTGCGGAGTTCGAATTTCGTGTGAGGCGGGCGGGCATGCTGAAGCCCGCCCGGGTTTCCAAAACTTCAAGGGGCTGCGCGCGGAACCTCGCCTCGTTGGGTGCTGCGCACAGACAGCAATCAACCGCAAATCAGCCCGCACTGCAGCAACCCAGCGATACGGGATAGGACCCCATGACTCAAGTTGTTGAGTGGTTCTTTGGCCGCGGCCTGTCGATAGGTTGCGGTCTCCACTGGAGCGTTCCCGAAGCCTGGAAGGCCTTCCCCCGTGAAGACCAGATCGCAATGATCAGGCAGGCCATCCAGCAGCAGATGTCGGCGGCCCATATCGATACGCGAGACATCGAGAGGTTCCTAGACAACCTCGCTACACGGACGACGCAGGGTTGGCAGCATCGGTTCCATACAATGAATTGGGACTACCTGCTTGCGCGCGAAATCGGTCGGCGCTTCCCCGTTGGGTGCCTTAAGCCTTGGTGGCTTACGTCATCGCACGTCTATCACCATAACGGCACAGCAGAGATGCCAGCGAGCGACCCTTTCCGTAGCCATCTACTGCTTGAGTCGGACCCAAAGACAGCTCGCCTTCCATCACCCGAGAGCGATTCGGCATTCCAGAAGCTTGTGCATAGTAGCCTGTTCATCGTGGTGGGCATGTCTTTCGAGTGCGCTGTAGACCGATTCCTGTTCCAGGCCCTGAACCGAGTACAGGATCAGCTTCGGGTCGGCGAGTCCTACTGGCTAGTCTTGAATCCGAGCGTGAATTCACTGAAGGACACTCGCTCAAAGATCCTGAGTGCACTACCAGCCGCTTCGGTGTGTGCCCGGGCGACGACCTTTAGGGAATGGGTTAACGAGGGTTTGCCGGAACTCGTCAACCGTGGCGTCCTCACCTAGTAGAAGGCATGAGATCCAGTCTCTTGGCGTCATCGCGCACCTCTAGGACGTCAAGGCGCGTAAACATGGCGATTGCTAGGTTGAGACCGTCGTGCAATCTGCCCGCAAATGGAGTCGAACATATGCCGACATCAATAGGCGGCCGAGTCTATTGGCAGTGATTGAGTGACTATGGTTCACATGAAGAGTTTCTGCTTCATCGCCGTGCTTGTGTTGATGTGTTTGCCGGCTCACCCGCAAGTCGGAGGGCTCAGTTGTGAATCACTGCAACTACCGCCCAATGAATGGAATAACTGCTATGGAACCCTGGATCTCGGAGGCGGGAAACAGTTTGCGGGAAAGATTGCCGCCGGCAAACCGGGAGATCACGGCACACTAATTTATCAGAATGGCGTCAGATTCGTCGGAGGCATCCGTGATGGTAACGCGGATGGCAAAGGTGAAACATTTTTTTCAAATGGGGATCGGTACATTGGGGAAGTGCGAAATGATCAACTCAATGGGGCAGGAACATATCGCTTTGCCAATGGCGAAAGCTGGAGCGGCACCTTTACTGACGGCAAATACGACGGAGTTGGAGTCTACCGGTGGAGAAATGGTGGCTGGCGCATCGGCCTCGTAAAGGATGGGCAACCCATCAATGAGCAGATTGAATGGATTCCAGGTTATGGCTTGGATTGCGGGGGTATTCTCGGCAACACGGGTGGTCTATTGGTAGAAGGAAGCCGGGTAAAAGCAAGATGGAACGAGGGCAAGGATGAAGACTCCAGCAATCGTAAACAATCACTTCTCGCGCTTATTGATGCAACTACATCGCTCCTGACACAAGAAGAACTCTGGTCAGAGGTTCTTGACTATCTGAGCACTTGCAAGATCCGGGTCCAGTATTCGCTGGGGACACATAGACAACCTCTTAAGTCTGAAGATTCGTCGAACAGCGCTTCGCCGCGAATACTATTTAATCACCTACGACTGGCTGAAATTCTGGAGCTTGGGGAGCGCCTAACTCGGAACTACCCCAAGAACCATCGCCTTCATTTGGAAGGGCTGCTCCTGAAGTTTGGTTACCGCAAAATCAGGGGGCCGCTGCAAGCAGTAAGGCTCGCTGCCGGCCCAATCTTCGATGAGGATGTTCTTCGGACAGCGGCAGGAATATACTTCGGTGGGAATAGTGAAACTAGCCTATGCCAAGCGAGACTCTACTATTTCTTCGAGGTGTACATGTTGGGGTACATCCTTTCGGAACTGGAACCCAACGTTCGCGAATCCGCGCATCAAGAGACCTTGCGTACCATCGAGAGGGGTAAACAGTGTGCAGACTCAATAGAGAGTGAAAAGCTTTACACAGAACTACTGCGCGTGCTCGCAGACCAATACAGAGACAGGGGTGAAATTGACCAAGAAATTGAGATTCGGCAGCAGGTGATTCAGCGGCAGCATCCCAGTCAGGATTCAGCGCTTGTTTCCGAGTACCAAGCACTCGGCTCTGCATACAGTTTGCTTGCAGATGGCCGTGAGAAGGCTCTGCGTAGCTATTTGAACGCATTGAGTCTTGCCGAAAACGCAGTTGATAAGGGAGCTTTAGCTGATTCCATCAGGTCCATTAGGCGATCGGTTCTTGTCTTGGAGAACAACTTCGCCGAGCTATTCAGAATGAATCAGGAGGACGGGCTAAGGATACTTTTGGACTTCAATGACAATAGTCTCTCCCCATGGGCTTTGAGCGATAACTTTCAGGAGAGATCGCGGCTGCATTCACTACTTGGGGAGGCGGACGCGGCTATATGGATGCAGCGGTTGGCGATTGATTACGCGAATGTCGTTAGATTGCGAATGGGCAGTCTGTTTGCCGCTGATTTCGAAGAGGGTCAATCAGTAGTCAACACGATCTTTGAGGAGAAGTACCTTAGGCTCGCTACCCTATACAGTAATCAAGGCCGCCTAGCCGAAGCGCAGATGGTGCTTGACATGCTCAAGGAGGATGAGCAGTTCGACTTCGTCCGCCGTAGCGCCAACGCCGACCCGCGGCGAACTCGGCTTGGCTACACGCCCACCGAGGAGCGCTGGATGTCGCGCTACCGCGAGATCGCCGACCGGCTCGCGGCGTTGGGTCGGGAGGAGCAGGCTTTGCAGAAGCAGGCCAAGCCCGGCCTGAGTGAGGAGCAGAAGAAGCGCCAAGCGGCTGTTGCCGCAGACCTCAAGGTCGCCCAGACTGCCTTCGAGTCTTTCCTGACCCAGATGCGCGAGGAGTTCGCGGCCAAGGGCCCGGCCCGCGCGGTGGAGTTCGCGGAGTCCAGCGTCAAGGCCCTGGCCGAACTGCAGGGCCTGCTCAAGAGCCTGGGCGACGACGTCGTGCTGCTGCAGATCTACCTCACCGACGAACAGGTCAACTTCCTGCTCACCACCCCGGGCGTGCAACTGGCGCGCAACGTCAAGATCAAGACCCAGGACCTCAATCGTCAGGTGGCCGCGCTCAACCGGCTGCTGCGCGACCCGAAGTCCGAGCCGCTGCCGGCCGCACAAGCCCTGTACAAGCTGCTGCTTGCGCCAGTGGAGCAGGACCTGCAGCAAGCCGGCGCCAAGACGGTGATGCTCTCGCTGGACGGTGTGCTGCGATACCTGCCCTTTGGCGTGCTGCACGACGGAGAGCGTTACGCGCTGCAGCGCTGGAACCTGCCGATCTACACCAGTGTGGTGCGCGAGCGGCTGCGCGATGCGGCCAACCCCAACTGGCATGCCGCCGGGCTGGGCGTGACGCGCAAGCACGGCGACTTCGACCCGCTGCCCGCCGTGCGGGCCGAGATGAGCAGCATCATCCGCACGGGCACCAGTGGCGTGCTGCCGGGTGAGGTGCACCTCGACGAGGCCTTCACCGCCCAGCGCCTGAAGGATGTCAGCCAGCGCCGCTTCCCGGTGGTGCACGTGGCCAGCCACTTCCGTTTCAGCCCGGGCACAGAGGTCAACTCGTTCCTGCTGCTGGGCGACGGCACGCGACTCACCCTGGGCGACATTCGCACGCAGAACTACCGCTTCGACGACGTGGACCTGCTCACCCTGTCAGCCTGCGAGACCGGCCTGGGTGGCGGGCGCGACCAGCGCGGGCGAGAGATCGAGGGCTTAGGCGTCATCGCCCAGCAGCAAGGCGCAAAGGCTGTGCTGGCCACACTGTGGAAGGTAGCCGACAGCAGCACCGCCACCCTGATGGGCGACATGTACCGCCGCCGCACGCAATTCAGCCTTTCCAAGATCGAGGCCCTGCGCCAGGCGCAGATCGCACTGGCTTCACAGCCCAGCACATCGCACCCTTTCTACTGGGCTCCATTCGTGCTGATGGGCAATTGGAAGTAGCGACCAAGCCGCTTCCGTCAGGCCAGCTGCCCTCACAAGGCCATGCGAAGTCGACGCATCAAGGCGTCTTGGTTGCAGGCTTCTCGATCACGATGACGATCTCCCCGGCTACCGGCTGAGGGAATATCCGCTCGGCACCCAAGGCCTCCAGCACCTGGGGGGTCTCCGAGACGGTGATGACCACCGTGCCGTTCTTGACGACGCGCACTTCAGGCTTCGCGCCGACGCCCACCAGAAGGGTCTCCAGCTGGATGCGGCGCGCAGCGGGATCGGGATCCATCAGGACCGTGCCCTGGGTTCCGCGAAGCACGTCGGGTCTATCGACCTCCTCGTCGATGAGAACGGGCCAGCTCAAGACCGTGGCGAGCGTGATCGAGGCAGCAACGCCCCACAGCCAGGGCCGCTTGTTCGGGCGCCCGCCGTCGGAAGCTGCCTTCGACGGGTCGAGCGCGCTGCCAAGAGCGGGGACGAGCAGCCTGGCCCGTTCATCATGGACGGCATCAAGAATCCGCGCGAAGAGGGCCGGATCAGCCGCTGGCAGGTCCTCGTCGAGTCGTGCCTGTCGGCGCTTGAGTGCGCGCCGCAAGGCGGCAGCCTGAGCCGCCGGCATGCCGTCATCTGGGGTGATTTTGCGCCCCGCCAGCACGGCAAGCCACGCCTCCTCGTCTTTGCGGTCCTGGGTCGGCTCGGTCATCTTGGCCTCATGACACCATCAACTCGGCGCAGTGTGCGATGAACGGCTGGATCTTCTTGCGGCATTGGGACAGGTACTCCTTGGTGGCCGCCGCAGTACGGCCCAGGCGCTCGCCGATCTCCGCGATGCTCAGCCCGTCCATCTGCAGGGTCAGTGCCAAGGCCCGCTCGGGCATCTGGGCACCGAAAGCCTCCAGGCCGCGCGACACGCACTCGTCGACCGTCTCGCCCGGGGCACAGGCGGCCGGGGAAGCGTGGGTTTCCGCGATGCGATCCCACTGCTCGTCATCCACCGCCACGACCAGTTCCGACCACCGGCCCGAGCGCCGCTGATAGTCGGTGAGGCAGTTCCGAGCGATCTGCCAGATCCACGACCGTGCGGCGCCATCGCCGTTGTAGCTGTCGACATGCCGAACCACCCTGACCAGGGTCTCCTGGAGGATGTCCTTGGCCTCGTCGCCCGAGACGCCGTTGTAGACGAAGAAGCGCAGCATGTGCCGCGCGCAGCCGTCGTAGAGGGCTCGCAAGGCTGCGTCCGCCGCGCGACCACCCTTGCGGATTTCCCGGATGACTTCTTCTTCGGACATGACGGGCTACCACCCATGAACCTGACCTCTGATTTTGTAGGAAGTCCGCTCGTCGAACTCCCGGGGCATCCCGGCAAAACCGTTGGCTCAGGGTGAAGGCCCGGGTGTCGGCATGCAGTAGACGGCCCGCCGCGCAAGAGGTCAGGCTGGGTGCGCCGGAGATGCCTGCTGCGCCGCCAAGGGCCTGACCTTCCGGCGGTCGAGTGGTCCATGTGCAGACGGCGCTGATTCCTCCAACCTGCCGGGTGCACGTTTCGCCGTCCGCGCACTCGATCGGGAGATTGACCCATGAAGCCCATCGAGACGAGACACGCATCGTTGCGAGCACAGCAGCGGGGGGTGCCGCCCCTGGTCATGCAATGGCTCATCGACTATGGCGAGGAAACATTCGATGGCCGCGGTGGCGTGATCCGCTACTTCACGCCGCAGAGCATCCGTCGCCTGGAGCGGGATGTGGGCCAGACGCCACTGAGGCGGCTGTCGGAGTTCCTGCGGTGCTACCTCGTCCAGGGCAGCGCGAGCGGGGTCGTCATCACGGTGGGCAAGCGCCACCGAAGCCAGCGCATCTGGCGGCATTGAGCCCACTGGTGCCAGAGTTCCGTGCCCAGCAAGGAAGTGGCTGGGACTGCCGTCCTCTTGATCGGGGCTAAGCCTGCGGGCTCGCTGCAGCGCCGATCGGCCAAAGCCAGAACCACCGGATTTCAGCATTGAGCGGCGAAAGTCCTGAAAAGCTCAGCCTTGAGCGAGGTGATGGTTCAAGAGCCACGGAGTTCTGAGATCGTCAGTAGTTGATTGATGACGAAAATGAGTTCAGACCTGGGGGGAAATCGATAACCGCTGTCGAACCCCCCCGCCCGGTGCCGCGCGTGGCAAAGGGCTGTGCGGCCGGGGGCTGTGGCATCGCTTGAAGCGGTCGGCCCTGCGGGCTGACGTGCGCGCTGCAAGACAGAGGGCTGCTCCGCCCCCCCCCACGGGGCGCGGGCGTCAGGCTGCCGCGCCGAGCGTCGGGTAGTCGGTGTAGCCCGGCGCGCCGCCGCGGTAGAAGGTGCTGCGGTCGGGCTCGTTCCAGGGCGCGTTCTCGCGCAGCCGGCGGCCCAGATCGGGGTTGGCGATGAAGGGCCGGCCGAAGCTCACCACGTCGGCCTGCCCCGAGGCCACGGCCGCGAGCGCCATCTCGCGGGTGTAGCCGTTGTTCACCATCCAGGGGCCCGCGCAGGCGCGGCGCAGCGCGGCGTAGTCGAAGGGCTGGCCGTTCACGGCCACGTCGCGCGGGCCGCCGGTGGCGCCTTCCACCACCTCGACGAAGGCCAGGTCCAGCGGCGCCAGGGCCTGCAGGGCCGCGGTGAACAGGGCCAGCGGGTCGCTGTCGGCGGCGGCGCCGTTGGACGGCGTGACCGGCGAGATGCGCAGCCCCGTGCGCCCGCCGCCCACCGCGCCGGCCACGGCCTGCATCACCTCCAGGAGGAAGCGGATGCGGTTCTCCACGGGGCCGCCGTAGCGGTCGGTGCGGTCGTTGATGGTGTCGCGCAGGAACTGGTCGATCAGGTAGCCGTTGGCGCCGTGCACCTGCACGCCGTCGAAGCCGGCCTCCAGGGCCCGTTCGGCGCCGCGGCGGAAGTCGGCCACCACGCGCGGCACCTCGTCGGTGGCCAGGGCGCGCGGCGCCGTGCACTCGGCCATGCCGGTGGCGACGAGCGTGCGGCTGCCGCTGGCGCGGCCGGTGCTGCTCTCGGGCGCGGCGCCGCCGGGCAGCAGGCTGCTGTGCGAGATGCGGCCCACGTGCCACAGCTGGCAGACGATGCGGCCGCCGCGGGCGTGCACGGCGTCGGTCACCTGCCGCCAGGCGCGCACCTGCTCGGCGCTGTGGATGCCCGGCGTGTCGATGTAGCCGTGGCCCATGGGGCACACGGGCGTGGCCTCGGTGATGAGCAGGCCGGCGCCGGTGGCGGGGTCGGCGCGCTGCGCGTAGTACTCGGCCACCAGCGGCGTGGGCACCTGGCCGGGCGAGCGGTTGCGCGTGAGCGGCGCCATCGCGATGCGCGTGGCCAGGTCGATGTCGCCGAGGCGGATGGGGTCGAACAGGGAGGGAGTGCTCATGGGGTGCGAGTCTGGCGCGGCGCGCCAACCCGTGCCGGCAGTCGGATTGGGGCCGCCGGGCGCCGCCGCCGGCCGTGGCACAGTCCACCCCCATGCTTGCCTACCGCCACGCGTTCCACGCCGGCAACCACGCCGACGTGCTCAAGCACGTGGTGCTGCTGGCCGTGCTCGAGTACCTCAATGCCAAGCCCGCCGGCTGGCGCTTCATCGACACGCACGCCGGTGCGGGCGGCTACTCGCTGGAAGGCACCTACGCGCAGAAGAAGGCCGAGTACGCCGACGGGATCGGCCGCCTCATGGGCCGCCCCATGGGCCGCGACGACCTGCCCGGGCCGGTGGCGGCGCTGGTGCGGCAGGTGCAGGCCTTCAACGACGACAAGGGCCTGCGGCAGTACCCCGGCTCGCCCGCCCTGGCGCGCGCCTGCCAGCGCGCACAGGACCAGCTGCGCCTGTACGAGCTGCACCCCACCGAGCACAAGATCCTGCACTCCTACCTCGGCGGCGAGCCCGGCGCGCAGGTCCACCTGGGCGACGGCTTCGGCGCCATCAAGGCGCAGCTGCCGCACGCCACGCGGCGCGCGGTGCTGCTGATCGACCCGCCCTACGAGCTGAAGACCGACTACGCGCGCACGCTGGCCGCCGTGCGCGAGGCACTGGAGCGCATGCCCGAGACGATCGTGATCGTCTGGCTGCCGCAGTTGCAGCTGCTGGAGGCGGCCCAGCTGCCGCAGCGCCTGAAGGCCGCGGCCGATGCGGGTGCGAAGAAGGGCTGGCTGCACGCGCGGCTGACGGTGGCGCCGCCGCTGGAGCAAGGCTTCGGCCTGCTGGGCAGCAGCGTGTTCGTGGCCAACCCGCCGCACACGCTGTTCGCCACGCTGCAGCCCGTGCTGCCCTGGCTGGCGCAGGCGCTGGCGCAGTTCGACGGTGCCAGAAGCGCGTTGGAGCAGTCGGTCAGCCGCTGATCAGATCGGCCGCAGCGGCGCCTTCGGGGTCGGCGCTGCGCGGCCCTACTTCTTGCGCAGCTTCTGGATCGCCGCCAGCTGCGCGGCCATCGCCGCGAACTCGCCCTGCGCCGCCGCCAGATCGATGTCGCTCTTGGCGTTTTTCATCGCCTCTTCGGCCAGCTTCTTGGCCTCGGTGGCCTTGGCTTCGTCGAGGTCGTGGCCGCGGATGGCGGTGTCGGCGAGCACCGTCACGACGCCCGGCTGCACCTCGAGGATGCCGCCAGCGACGAACACGAACTCTTCCTCGCCGTTGTCAGCGCGCTCGATGCGCACGGCACCGGGCTTGATGCGCGTGATCAGCGGCGTGTGGCGCGGCAGGATGCCGAGCTCGCCGTTTTCGCCCGGCAGGGCGACGAACCGGGCCTCGCCGCTGAAGATGCTCTCTTCGGCGGAGACGACGTCCACGTGCAGGGTGCTTGCCATCGGGTTGTCCTTACGGTGTCAGGCTGGCCACGGCCAAGCAGAAGCCGCGGATCCGGCTCCGCCGGTCCGCTGGCGAACGGCCCCCTCGGGGGGTGGCGAGCGCCAGCGAGCCCGGGGGCCGTCAGTTGATCTTCTTGGCCTTCTCGAAGGCCTCGTCGATGGTGCCGACCATGTAGAAGGCCTGCTCGGGCAGGTGGTCGCACTCGCCGTTGACGATCATCTTGAAGCCGCGGATGGTTTCCTTCAGCGGCACGTACTTGCCCGGCGTGCCCGTGAACACCTCGGCCACGTGGAAGGGCTGGCTCAGGAAGCGCTGGATCTTGCGCGCGCGGGCCACGGCCAGCTTGTCCTCGGGCGAGAGCTCGTCCATGCCGAGGATGGCGATGATGTCGCGCAGCTCCTTGTAGCGCTGCAGCGTGGCCTGCACGGCGCGCGTGACGCCGTAGTGTTCTTCGCCCACGACGTTGGGGTCGATCTGGCGCGAGGTGCTGTCCAGCGGATCGACGGCGGGGTAGATGCCGAGGGCCGCGATGTCGCGGCTCAGCACCACGGTGGCGTCCAGGTGGGCGAAGGTCGTGGCCGGCGAGGGGTCGGTCAGGTCGTCCGCGGGCACGTACACGGCCTGGATCGAGGTGATCGAGCCCACCTTGGTGGAGGTGATGCGCTCCTGCAGGCGGCCCATTTCCTCGGCCAGCGTCGGCTGGTAGCCCACGGCGGAGGGCATGCGGCCCAGCAGCGCGGACACCTCGGTGCCCGCCAGCGTGTAGCGGTAGATGTTGTCGACGAAGAACAGCACGTCGCGGCCCTCGTCGCGGAACGACTCGGCGATGGTCAGGCCCGTCAGCGCCACGCGCAGGCGGTTGCCCGGCGGCTCGTTCATCTGGCCGTACACCATGGCCACCTTGGACTCGGGCAGGTTGTCCTGCACGACGACCTTGGAGTCCGACATCTCGTGATAGAAGTCGTTGCCCTCGCGGGTGCGCTCACCCACGCCGGCAAACACCGACAGGCCGCTGTGCGCCTTGGCGATGTTGTTGATGAGCTCCATCATGTTCACGGTCTTGCCGACGCCGGCACCGCCGAACAGGCCCACCTTGCCGCCTTTGGCGAACGGGCAGATCAGGTCGATCACCTTGATGCCGGTCTCCAGCAGTTCCTGGCTGGGGCTCAGCTCGTCGTAGGCGGGGGCCTTGCGGTGGATGGAGGCGGTCAGCTCGTGGCTCACGGGGCCGCGCTCGTCGATGGGGTTGCCCAGCACGTCCATGATGCGGCCCAGCGTGGCCTTGCCCACCGGCACCGTGATCGGCGCGCCGGTGTTGGTGACGACCAGGCCGCGCTTGAGGCCGTCGGACGAGCCCAGCGCGATGGTGCGCACGACGCCGTCGCCGAGCTGCTGCTGCACCTCGAGCGTCAGGGCGCTGCCGTCCATCTTGAGCGCGTCATAGATGTGCGGCATCTCGTTGCGGGGGAACTCGACGTCGACCACGGCGCCGATGCACTGGACGATCTTTCCTTGCGACATGTGATGTGTCCTTCTGAATCGAAAAAGCGTGGTGAAGCGTCAGCCCGAGATGGCGGCCGCGCCGCCCACGATCTCGGACAGTTCCTTCGTGATCGCGGCCTGGCGCGTCTTGTTGTAGATGAGCTTGAGCTCACCGATCAGCGTGCCGGCGTTGTCGGTGGCGGCCTTCATGGCCACCATGCGCGCGCTCTGCTCGCTGGCCATGTTCTCGGCCACGGCCTGGTAGACCAGCGCCTCGATGTAGCGCGTGAGCAGGTCGTCGATGACGGTGGGCGCGTCGGGCTCGTAGATGTAGTCCCAGCCGTACTGCTTTTTCTCGGCGGCGCTCTGCTCCAGGCGCGAGGCCGCCAGGGGCAGCAGCGGCTCGACCATCGGCTCTTGCTTCATCGTGTTGATGAACTTCGTGTAGCAGAGGTAGACCGCGTCGAGCCGGCCTTCGACGAAGGCGTCGAGCATCACCTTGACCGGGCCGATGAGCTTCTCGAGCTGCGGGGCGTCGCCCAGCTGCGTGGCGTGGCTCACCACGGTGGCGCCGATGCGGTTGAGAAAGCCGAAGCCCTTGTTGCCGATGGCCACCGTGTGGATGGTGCCGCCCGACGCCTGGACGTCCTTCATCTTGGTGGTCACCGCGCGCAACACGTTGGTGTTGAGGCCGCCGCACAGGCCCTTGTCGGTGGTGACGACGATGAAGCCGACGTGCTTCGGGCTGGCCGAGGCACGCAGGTACGGGCTCTTGTACTCGGGGTTGGCTTCCGACAGGTGCGCCGTGATGTTGCGGATCTTGTCGGCATAAGGCCGCGCCGAGCGCATGCGCTCCTGCGCCTTGCGCATCTTGCTGGCGGCAACCATCTCCATGGCCTTGGTGATCTTCTTGGTGTTCTCCACCGACTTGATCTTGCCGCGTATCTCTTTGCCGACCGCCATGGTCCTGCTCCTTCGCTGCGCCGGCTGCTTAGGCGAACGACTTCTTGAACGCGGCGATCGCGCCGGCCAGCTCTTCTTCCGCGGCCTTGTCCATCGCCTTGTCGTTCTCGAGCTTGGCCAGCAGCGCGGCGTGGCTCGCCTTCAGGTGCTGGTGCAGGCCGCTCTCGAACGCGAGCACCTTCTTGACGTCGATGTCGTCGAGGTAGCCCTTGTTCACCGCGTAGATCGAGGCCGCCATCAGGCTGATGGGCAGCGGCGAGTACTGCGGCTGCTTGAGCAGCTCGGTCACGCGGGCGCCGCGGTCGAGCTGCTTGCGCGTGGCGGCGTCCAGGTCGGACGCGAACTGCGCGAACGCCGCCAGCTCGCGGTACTGCGCCAGGTCGGTGCGGATGCCGCCCGACAGGCTCTTGATCAGCTTGGTCTGCGCCGCACCACCCACCCGCGACACCGAGATGCCGGCGTTGATGGCGGGGCGGATGCCGGCGTTGAACAGGTTGGTCTCCAGGAAGATCTGACCGTCGGTGATCGAGATCACGTTCGTGGGCACGAAGGCCGACACGTCGCCGGCCTGCGTCTCGATGACGGGCAGTGCCGTGAGGGACCCGGTCTTGCCCTTGACCTCGCCCTTGGTGAAGGCCTCGACGTAGTCGGCGTTGACGCGCGCTGCACGCTCGAGCAGGCGGCTGTGGAGATAGAACACGTCGCCGGGGAAGGCCTCGCGGCCCGGCGGGCGGCGCAGCAACAGCGAGACCTGCCGGTAGGCCACGGCCTGCTTGGACAGGTCGTCGTAGATGATGAGCGCGTCCTGCCCGCGGTCGCGGAAGTACTCGCCCATCGTGCAGCCCGAGTAGGCCGACACGTACTGCATCGCCGCCGATTCCGAGGCCGAGGCGGCCACGACGATGGTGTAGTCCATCGCGCCGGCCTGCTCCAGCGAGCGCACCACGTTCTTGATCGAGCTCGCCTTCTGACCGATCGCGACGTAGATGCAGGTCATGTTCTGACCCTTCTGGTTGATGATCGCGTCGATGGCCACGGCCGTTTTGCCGGTCTGGCGGTCACCGATGATCAGTTCGCGCTGGCCGCGGCCGATGGGCACCATGGTGTCGATGGCCTTCAGGCCGGTCTGCACGGGCTGGTCGACGCTCTTGCGCGCGATCACGCCCGGGGCGACCTTCTCGATCACGTCGGTCATCTTGGCGTTGATGGGGCCCTTGCCGTCGATCGGCTGGCCCAGCGCGTTGACGACGCGGCCGATGAGCTCGGGGCCCACGGGCACCTCGAGGATGCGGCCCGTGCACTTGACGGTGTCGCCCTCGGAGATGTGCTCGTACTCGCCCAGGATCACCGCGCCGACGGAGTCGCGCTCGAGGTTCAGCGCCAGGCCGTAGGTGGCCTGGCCGCTGGCGGTGGCGGGGAACTCGAGCATTTCGCCGGCCATCACGTCAGACAGGCCGTGCACGCGCACGATGCCGTCGGTGACGGAGACCACCGTGCCCTGGTTCTTGATGTCCGCGCTGGCCGACAGGCCCTCGATGCGGCTCTTGATCAGCTCGGAGATTTCTGCGGGATTCAGGTTCATGGGGTGCTCCTATTGCTTGGCTCGCCTCAGCTGGCGAGCGAAAGCTTCATCTGTTCGAGACGGGCCTTGACCGAGGTGTCCAGCACTTCGTCGCCCACGGTGACGCGGATGCCGCCGATGAGCTCGGGCAGCACTTCGACGCGCGCATTCAGGCGGCGACCAAAGCGCTTTTCCAGCGTGGCGAGCACGTCGGGCAGTTGCCCGGCGTCGATCGGGAAGGCGCTTTGCACGAGCGCATCGGACACGCCGCCCTGGGCGTTGACGAGGGTCGAGAACTGCGCCGCGATCTCGGGCAGCACCGACAGCCGGCCGTTTTCAAGCACCGCACGCAGCAGGTTGCTGGCCTTGGCATGCAAGGACAGGCCTTGCCGCAGCGCGATGCCGGCGATGACGTCGAAGACCTGGTCCGTCGACACCTTGGGGTTGTCGGCGAACTGCTTCAGCAACGGGTCGGCGGCCAATGCGGCCAGGTCGGCGACCTGGCTCTTCAGGGCCGCGGCGTCTGCGCCAGCGGCCTTGAACAAGGCTTCGGCGTAAGGCCTGGCGAGGGTGGCGATCTCGGCCATGGTTCTCGCCTCAGAGCTCGGTCTTCAGGCGCGACAGCAGCTCGGCGTGCACGCCGGCGTTGACTTCGCGCTTGAGGATGGCTTCGGCACCCTTGACGGCCAGGCCGGCGACCTGGTCGCGCAGCACCTCGCGGGCCTTCACCGACTCCTGCTCGGCCTCGGCGCGCGCCGCAGCGATGATCTTGGCGGCTTCCTCGGCCGCGCGGCCCTTGGCCTCCTCGACCATCTGCTGCGCCAGGCGCTCGGCATCGGCCAGCCGCTTGGCGGCGTCGTCGCGCGCGGCCGACAGCTGCTGCTCGACGCGCGTGTGGGCCGCCGCCAGATCGGCCTTGGCCTTGTCGGCCGCGCTCAGGCCTTCGGCGATCTTCTTGGCGCGTTCGTCCAGTGCCGCCGTGATCGGCGGCCAGATGAAGCGCATCGTGAACCAGACCAGGATCGCAAAGACGATCAGCTGGAAGATGAGTGTGGCGTTGATGCTCATGGCATGCCCAGGTCGGGAGTCCTACCAAGCGAACGCCACGGAACCGGCTTGGCCGGTCCGTCGGCGTTGCCCCCTTGAGGGGGAGCGGCGCGAGCCGCTCCGGGGGTGGACTTATTTGGGCAGGTTGGCGATCTGGGCCAGGAACGGGTTGGCGATGGCGAACCACAGCGCGATACCCGTGCCGATGATGAAGGCGGCGTCGATGAGGCCGGCCAGCAGGAACATCTTGGTCTGCAGCTCACCCATCAGCTCGGGCTGGCGCGCGGCCGACTCGAGGTACTTGCTGCCCATGATGCCGATGCCGATGCAGGCACCGATGGCGCCCAGACCGATGATCAGGCCGACGGCCAGGGCGACAAAGCTGATGACTTCCATGTGGTGCTCCGAAGGTGGAAAGTTGGTTTGGAAAGGGAACGTGGAGTAGGTGCCAGCGCGGGACTCGCGGCGGCCTGCGGGTGCAGGGCGCCGCCGCGGGTCGGGATCAGTGGGCGTCGTGGGCCTGGCCGACGTAGACCAGCGTGAGCATCATGAACACGAAGGCCTGCAGGGTGATGACCAGGATGTGGAAGATGGCCCAGGCCGTGCCCGCCACGATGTGGCCGAGGCCCAGGAGGATGCCGGTGGCCGAGAGCGTGAAGGCCCCGCCCATCAGTGCGATCAGGAAGAAGATCAGTTCGCCGGCATACATGTTGCCGAACAGCCGCATGCCATGGCTCAGTGTCTTGGCGAAGAACTCGATCAACTGCATCAGCAGATTCACCGGCCACAAGGCCGGGTGGTTGCCGAAGGGCGCTGTGATGAGTTCGTGCGCCCAGCCGCCCATGCCCTTGATCTTGATGTTGTAGAAGAGGCAGACGAGCAGCACGCCGATGGCCAGGCCCATGGTCACCGACAGGTCGGCCGTGGGCACGACGCGCATGTAGTCCTTGGCGCCAAACGCCGCGTGCAGGCCGAGGTGGTCCCAGATGTACGGGATCAGGTCCACCGGCAGCAGGTCCATCGCGTTCATCAGGAAGATCCAGACGAACACCGTCAGGGCCAGCGGCGCCACGAGCTTGCGGCTCTGCGCGTTGTGCACGATGCCCTTGGCCTGATTCTCGACCATCTCGACGAGGATCTCCACCGCGGCCTGGAAGCGGCCCGGCACACCGGCCGTGGCGCTCTTGGCGGCGCGCCACAACAAGAAGCAACCCAGCACGCCCAGCAGCAGCGACCAGAAGGCCGAATCCAGGTTCAGCACGCTGAAGTCGGCGACGGCGCTTTGCTTGCCGGTCTGCAGGTGCCCGAGGTGGTGGCGGATGTAATCGCCCGCGGTGAGTTCCTGGCCTGGCGCTGACATGACGTGACGAGTCCCTCTAGCTCTTCGGCGACGGGCGCCACAGCAGCGCCCACCAGTAAACCTTGATGCACACCACCAGACCCACCAGCAGCGCTGGCCAGCTCAGCGGCTCGACCACCTTCGGCGCCAGCGCAAGCAGGGCGATCGAGGCGACGATCTTCACCATCTCCCACAACATGAAGCTGACGGCGCTGACGCCGGGCGACACGCTGCTGAGCCGGCTGGTCATGCCGCGGGCCATCAGCGCCCCCGGCAACACCACCGTGGCGGCACCGTAAAGCACCGACCACGCCAGCTCAGCCCGGCCTGTGAGCAGCACGGTCGTCAGCGCCACCCCCAAGCCCACCGCCACTTGCACCATCAGAACCCGCCACGGTGACAATGGCGGCTGCTTCCGGCGCAGGGCCGACGCCTCCTCACGCGTCAGCGGCTTGAATGCCTGCTGCCCCGAGCCGTCTTCGGTATCGTCCCAGCGCATGGCGTGCAGCCCGGTGCGGGTTTGCGGAAGCTGCGCCATCTGTAACGAATTGTGGCTGTGGGTAGCAAAGCCTGTCGATTATACGAAGAAACCCGCGGTGCCCCAGAATCCCCCCTCACCCCGGCTGTCACGGCGGCCGCTGAACTTCGGGCGCCGCGCGGCGTCGTAACCGAGGCCGGGGTTCGACCGACTGAGCGTCGCCGGCTTCGCCACCGCATGAAACTCCACGCCCTTGTGTTCGCTGCCGCCGTCTTGCCGGCTCTGGCCGCCAGTCCCGCCGGGCCGGGCTCGGCTGTCGTCACCACACCACAGGTGCGGGCCGAGCTGGTGGCCCATGCGCCCGAGGGCCTGCAGGGCGGCAAGCCCGCGTGGCTGGGCTTGAAGATCGAGCACCAGCCGCACTGGCACACCTACTGGAAGAACCCGGGCGACTCGGGCCTGCCGACGACGCTGGCCTGGACGCTGCCGCCCGGCGTGACGGCCGGCGACATCGACTGGCCCACACCGAAGCGGCTGCCCATCGGCCCGCTGATGAACTTCGGCTACGAGGGCCGGCTGCTGCTGCCGGTCTCGCTCGCGGTGCCTGCAGGGCTGCCGGGCGACACGCTCACCGTCAAGCTGGCCGCCGAGTGGCTCGTGTGCAAGGACGTGTGCATTCCCGAGAGCGGTGAGTTCACGCTGCAGCTGCCGGTCAACGCCGCCACGGCGGGGCACGCGGCGCTGTTCGAGGCTGCGCGCTCCGCGCGTCCGCAAGACGTGCCCGGTGCCCGCGCCGAGGCCGCGCTCGAGGGCAGCGAGCTCGTCGTGCGCATCGCCGGCCTGTCTGCGGCTTGGCAGGGCCGCGAGCTCGGCTTCCTGCCCGAGACGCCCGGCGTCATCGTCAACGCCGCCAAGCCGGCCACGGCCTGGGCTGACGGCACCTGGACGGCGCGCGTGGCCGTGGATCCGAT
>JAUMBF010000105.1:0-2082 GCA_032115875.1 Rubrivivax sp. | reverse complement strand
AGCCGGGCCGCCACGGCGAGCTGGGCATCGATGCCGGCCAGCGGCGTGCGCAGCGCATGCGCGGCGTGGGCCGAGAAGGCCTGCTCGCTGGCCAGGCGGTGGGCCAGACGAGTCGCCAGATCCTCCAGCGCCCGGTGCACGGGGATGAGCTCGGCGCGCTCGGGCGCGCCGAGGCCGGCGGTACGGCCATCCGGTACCGGCCACCCGGCCAGCCGCTGCGACAGCCGCTGCAGCGGTTGCAACTCGTGCCGCACCCGGGCGCGCAGCCAGAACTGCCCCAGCAGGCCCACCGCCAGCGCCGCCAGCACGGCGCCCAGCGCCACCTCGGCGCGCGCCTGGTTGCGTTCGGCGCGCGTCTGCGCGGCGTAGACCACGCGCCCGTCGCGGGCGGCCGCCAGGCCGTAGACGCGCCAGCCGGGGACGTCGGCATAACCCATCTGCGGCGCACCGTGCCAGGCCGCCTCGGGTGCGCGCGCCGAGCGCCGCAGCACGCGGCCGTCGGCAGCCACCAGCTGCCACGCAAAGTGTTCGACCGCCGCGCTCCCGCTGGGCAGCGCCACCGCCTCGTCGTGCTCGGCCACCAGGGCAGCCATCAGCTCGGCAGACGCGCGCAGCGCCTCGTCGAGCAACTCGTCGACCTCGTGCGCCGCGGCCAGCCACACCGCCAGCCCCACGGCCACACCCCAGGCCAGTGCCCAGCCGAGCACGGCGCGGGCCAGGCGCGTGGCGATGGACGGGGGCAAGGGCACTGCCGGCATCGCCGCTCAGGGCCTGCCGACGCGGTAGCCCAGGCCGCGCACGGTCTCGATCAGCTCGCGGCCGAGCTTGCGCCGCAGCGCCGAGACGTGCACCTCCAGCGCGTTGCTCGCCAGCTCCGACTCGAAGCCCAGCACCAGCTTCTCGAGTTCGGTCTTGGGGACGATGCGGCCGGCGCGCAGCACCAGCGCCTCCAGCACGGCCCACTCTCGGGCAGTGAGGTCCACGCGCGCGCCGGCCCGCACGGCCGCGTGCGCCTGCAGGTCGAGCGTCACCGCCTGCCACTGCCACAGCGCGGCGGCGGCGCCGCCGCTGCGGCGTGCCACGGCGCGCAGCCGCGCCACCAGCTCTTCGGGCGCAAAGGGCTTGATGAGGTAATCGTCGGCGCCTGCGTCCAGGCCTTCGATGCGATGCGTCAAGCGGTCGCGCGCGGTGAGCATGAGCGCCGGGGTGCGGTCGCCGCGGCTGCGTCGGCCGCGCAGCCAGTCCATGCCCGAGCCGTCGGGCAGCTGCCAGTCCACCAGCAGCGCGTCGAAGGGCTCGCCGGCCATGGCCAGGGTGTCCTGCAGGCAGCGGCACCACTCGACGATGTGCCCGTCGGCAGCCAGCCAGTCGCGCAGGCCCTCGCCGAGCAAGAGGTCGTCTTCGAGCAGCAGCAGTCTCATCGCCATCCGTGTTTCGCGCGGACGCTACCACCGCACACCGGCGTCCACCGTGCCGCCCCATGCTGAAGCCCCGCTGAAGGGCGCGCGGCGTCGGGTTTCAGGCTGGCTTCAGCACCCTGGCGGGCAATCGCGGCATGCGCATGCGTTCAGCCCTGAAGCCGGAGCGCCTCGTGATCCGAGCCAGCGTCGAGCAGCTGGTGCTGGCGGCGTCCCTGTTCTGGCTGCTCGCCGGCAACCGGGGCTTTCTGGCGGCGGCGCTGCATGGCCGGCCGGTGCTGTCCGCGTCGGCGGCCGGCCTGGCAGCGGGCATGGCTCTGGCACTGGTGGCGCTGCACGCGCTGCTGCTGGGCCTGGTGGCGCAGCGTCACACCGTCAAGCCGCTGCTGGCGCTGCTGACGCTGGCGACGGCGCTGTCTGCCTGGTACGACAGCCGCTACGGGGTCGTGCTCGACCCCTCGATGGTGCGCAACGTGCTGCGCACCGACATCGCCGAGGCCTCGGAGCTGGTCGGCGCGGCGCTGCTGCTGCACCTCGTGCTGTATGCGGGGCTGCCGCTGGCCCTGCTGTGGCGCGTGGAGCTGTTGCCGCGCCGAAGCTGGCGCCACGCGCTGGCGGCGCGGGCGCTGCTGCTGGTGGGTTCGGCGGTCGTGCTGGTGGGCGC
>JAUMBF010000104.1:0-40232 GCA_032115875.1 Rubrivivax sp. | reverse complement strand
GGCCTGCAAGGCCGACCGCCCCATCCCAGCGCCGGCCAGGGGCACCGCCTGCCGCCACGCGAGGTGCATCGAGCGGGGGGTTTCAACAGGCTCAGCCCGAACGGAGACGAACGACTGACAAGGATCGATGCGAGTTCGCCGCCCTGATCGGGCACGGTCGCAGGCAGGCGAAACAACGCCTTCCCCGTGTGGAAGCGACAAACGCGACTGCCGCCAATCCACCGGCCTTCATGGCTGAACCGGCCCGGTTGGTTCAACCACTGCGGCGCACGAAGCCGAGGGGGCTCAGGGCCAGTCGGTCACCCAGCGCACGGAGACCAGCCCGTTGCGCGGCGGCGCCGGCTCGAAGAAGCGGCCATTGGCCTCGCCGACGATCACGCTGCCGGCCACCGCGCGGCCGGCCAGATTGTCCAGCCGGGCCAGCAGTTCCAGCCGGCCCGTGGGCAGCGGTTGCACCCAGCGCGCCCTCAGCCCGACCAGGCCGTAGCCGGCCGCAAAGTCGCTGTTCGCGTCGTTGACGGCCACGCGGCCGGCACCCCGGGCTTCGAGCGCCAGCTCCAGGGCCGCCAGGGGCTGCCACGCCAGCTCGGCGAACAGGCTGCGCGGCTGCGTGCCGGCGATGCGGTTGCCCGCCGGCACCGGCACCGTGGGCGTGGTGCAGGGCGGCGCCGCGCACACCGCAAAGGCATCGTCATAGCGCGCGTCCAGCAGCGTCAAGGCCAGGCTGCCGCGCCAGGCCGGTGCGAGCGGCGCCGCCAGCGCCAGCTCAAGCCCGCTGCGCGTGGTGCGACCGACGTTGCGGAAGCTGCTGCGGCCGCCGCGGTTGCTGGCCACCGCGATCTCGTCGTCGGTGCGCGCCTCGAACAGCGCAAGATCCACCGCCGCGCCGCCGCGGCCACGCCACTTGAGGCCCAGCTCGGCCTGCCGGCTGCGCTGCGGCTGCAGCGCCGTGTTGAAGCCGCCCTCGCCGTCGGGTCGGTAGGCCACCTCGCCCAGCGTCGGCGCCTCGAAGCCGCGACCCAGGCTCAGGTAGGCCCGCCAAGCCTGGCTGCCGCGCCACTGCAGCGACACCACCGGGCTGCGCGCCGAGTAAGCAAGCGTGCCGGAGTCGTCGCCGTTGCTGCCGACGACATAGCGGTCGCGGGAGGCGTAGTGCACGCGCGTGGCGCGCACGCCGGCCGCCAGCGCCCAGGCCGGCGCCAGCTCGGCGTCGGCCTGCACGAAGAAGTCTCGGCTGTCCAGGCGATTGGCCTCGTCACGGCGCAGCTGGCCGGTCACGCCCAGCAGTCGCGCGGCGGCAGGGCCGCTGAAGTTCTCGAAGCCGCGCCGGTCCTCGCGCGCCAGCTCATGGGCGGCACCGGCCACGAGCTGCAGCTGGCGCTCGCCCTGCAGCGCCCAGCGCCAGACGAGCCGGCCGTCGATCCCGCCATAGCGCCGGCCAAAGTCGATCACGCCCCCTGGATGGCGTTCGGTGAGCACGGGGTTGAGGTTGTTGAACTGCGTCGCCACCGGAATCGCCTGCCACTGGGTGACAGCGCGCCGGCCCATCCAGGCTGCCAACTGGCCCTCGGCCAGGGCGCCTGCATCGAGCCGGCGTCGCCACGACACGCCGGCCTGCGTCTGCGCCGTGTCCTTGCGCGTGTCGAATCGGTCGGGCTGCCCGGGCGCGTCCTGCGGCAAGGCCAGCGGGTTGGTCTGCCAGGGGTCGGCGGAGAACTGGGCGCGCGTCAGGCCGAGCGGGTCTTGTGCCGGCTGGTCGAGTGCGTTGGCCACCAACACGAGGCGCTCTCCCGAGAGCTCGCGGGCCAGCCGCAGGTTCAGCAGCCGTCGTTGCGCCGCCGACTGCGGCCTGAAGCCCTGGATGTCCATCTCCGAGGCCGAGGCGCGCAGCGTCCAGCCCGGGCCCAGCACGGCCATCGGGCCCTCGATCGTCAGCCGCGCCTGCGCCAGCCCGAAGCTGCCGGCGTCGCCGTCCAGGCGCACGCGGCCGGCGGTGGGCGCCGTGCTCGTGACCGAGATGACGCCGCCGGAGCTGCTGCCCATCAGCGCCGAGAACGGGCCGCGCAACACTTCCACACGGCTGGCACCGGCGATGTCGACGTGGGAGACCTGGCCCTGGCCGTCAGGGCCGCTGGCCGGGATGCCGTCGGCCACCAGCCGCAGTCCGCGTACGCCGAAGCTGGCGCGAGCGCCGAATCCGCGCGATCCCAGCTGGAGGTCTTGTGCGTAGTTGCTGCGGTTGTTGGCCACCAGACCCGGCACGCGCGCCAGCGACTCCGACAGGTTGATCATGGGCCCGCCGCTGCGCAGTTCGTCGGCGTCGACGACGCTGGCCGCGTGTGGGGCATCGAAGGCGCGCTGCTCGGCGCCGCTGGCGGTGATGATCACGCGCTCCTGGGCTGCAGCGCCCGTGCCGAGCACCGCCGTGGCCAGCGCACACGCCGCCAACGCAGACGCGGCCCAGCCCGCCGTGCGCGCGCGCGGCGCGTTATTGAGGCGGCTGCGCATCGAGGCGAATCGCCGCGTACCAGGCCGCAAGATGGCCGATGTCCTCGTCCGTCAGTCCCCGGGCCATGACGTTCATGACCTCATGGCGGCGCGAGCCGCTGCGGTAGGCGCGCAGTTGGGCGGCCAGGTAGAGGGCTGGCTGCCCGGCGAGGTGGGGCGCGTCGGGCGCCGTGCTCAGGCCCAAGGGGCCGTGACACACGGCGCAGGCCTGCGCGCGCTGGCGCCCGGCCTGCACGTCCTGGGCGGCAACAGGTGCGGGCAGCAGCAGACACGCGGCCCAGGCGGCCGCGAGAGACTTCAGACGGTGCAAGGTCGTGGTGTCCTCTATGGAGGCCGGCAAGGCGCCCGCAACGGGCATCTTGCCGGCCGGTCGCTCAGGGCGCGCTGTAGGTAACGCGGTAGATGGCCCCGGCGAAGTCGTCGCTGATCAGCATCGACCCGTCCTTCATCATCGCCACGTCGACCGGGCGACCGCGGTAGACGCCGTTGCCATCCATCCAGCCCTCGGCGAAGACCTCGCTCTTGTCGGCCGTGCCGTCAGCCTTGAGCGCGACGAAGTTGATCAGCGCGCCGCTGGGCTTGGTGCGGTTCCACGAGCCGTGGCTGGCGACGAAGATGCCGCCGCGGAAGCGCTCGGGAAACATGCTGCCCGTATAGAAGGCCATGCCCAGTTGCGCCTGGTGGGCGGGGAAGTTCACCTGCGGCGGGATCATGCCGGCCGGCGCGGGCACGTCCTTCAGGTCGGGCGCGGCCGAGCTGCCGGCGATGGTGACGCCGCCGTTCGTCCACGGGAAGCCGAAGTGCTGGCCGCGGCTGGTGGATCGGTTCAGCTCGCCCGGCGGGATGTCGTCGCCCATGCCGTCGACCTGGTTGTCGGTCCACCACAGGCTGCCGTCCTTCGGGTTGAAGTCCTGGCCTACCGAGTTGCGGATGCCGCGGGCGAACACCTCGCGCTTGCTGCCGTCGAAGGGGTTCAGGCGGATGATGCCGCCGATGCCGATGTCGTCGTAGAGCTTGACCTTCTCGCGCGGCTGCACGTTGAAGGGCTGGCCCAGGCTGATGTAGAGCTGGCCGTCGGGGCCGACGTCGCAGACGCGCGCGCCGTGGTTGAAGCTCTCCTCCTCGGGCGGGATCAGCTTGCCCTGGGGCACGACCTCGATCACCGCGACGTCCGGGCCCTCGTAGAAGAACTCGGCGGCGGGGAAGTTGAGCACGCGGTTGTGTTCGACGACGATCAGGAAGCCGTCACGCGTCCAGCACACGCCGTTGGGGTTGGTGAACTTCAGACTCGGCGCGAAGCTCTTGACCTCATCGGCCACGCCATCGGAGTTGCGGTCGGTGACCGCCCAGACGCTGGTCTTGCGCGTGCCGACGAAGAGCATGTTGGTGCTCGGCGCCACCGCCATCATGCGGGCGTCGGGCACGATGGCGTACAGCTCGATCTTGAAGCCCGGCGGCATCTTGATGTTGCGCAGATTGGCGCGGATGGCGTCGGCGTTGCGCCCGGTCTGCGGCACCGCCGGGATGTTCAGGTCGGTGGTGGCGACCTTGAACTGCTTGAGCTTGTCAAGGTTGCCCTGGGCGGCGGCGCTCAGGCTGGCAGCAGCCAGGGCAGTGGCAGTCAGCAGCGCCGGCCAAGCGCGGCAAAAAGGACTTTTGCGGGTCATCGACGGGTCTCCTCGAATGGGTTTGCTTCGGCTCGCAGCGGCCGCACCGGACGCTGCCGCAGAACTACGTTGCAAACCGCGTTCCACTCCGTGAACACCCCTATCGCGGCAAAGGGCGGTCTGGCGTCTGATCGCAGGCTGCCGCGGCCAGTCTGTCTCGCTTCGCGACACCGTCGCACGGCAATGTCGAGAAGCGATGCAGAACACCCCCGGCCGCGGGTTGAAGATGGAGCCTGGCAGCCGAGCCGAGTGCACCAAGGAGACACACGCCGTGAACGCCATCGAAGCCAAGCGCGCCTTGGCGCATGCCCGCGCGCTGAGCCACCGCGGCAGCACGCTGCCGCTGGACGGCACGCCGTCGACCCTGGTGCTCGACAGTTGGGCCCGCTGCCTGGAGCACGGTCTGGACGCCGCCGCGCCGATGCGCGTGCCGGTGGTCGAGGCGGCGGAGCTGGCGCGGCGCCGTGAGCGCTCGCGCACCGTGCTCGGCCTGGCGCAGGCCGAGCTTGAGACGCTGTCGCGGCAGATCGCCGGCAGCAACCACCTGCTGGCCTTCGCCGATGCCGACGGCGTCATCCTCGATCTGCAGGCCGACAGCCGCTTCGGCAGCAGCAGTGGCAGCGGCGACGGCAACAGCGCCGGCATCCTGGCCGGCAGCCACTGGCACGAGTCGGTGGCCGGCACCAACGGCCTGGGCACGGCGCTGGCCTGCGGGCAGGCGGTGGCGGTCACCGGGCGGGAGCACTGGTTTCTGTCGCTGGGCGCGGTCTCGTGCACAGCGGCCCCGGTGCGCGACGGCCAGGGCCGCATCGTCGGCGTGCTCGATGCCAGCTCTTACGTGCTCTCCCGGCACCGCCACACCCAGGCACTGGTGCAGATGGCGGCCAAGCAGATCGAGAACCGGTTGCTGGCGCACCAGGTGCGAGGCCAGTTGCTGCTGGCCGTGCACCCGCGCGCCGAGTACCTGGGCACGCTCAGCGCCGGTTTGCTGGCCTTCGATGACGAGGGCCGCCTCACTGCCTGCAACGCCACCGCCCGCGAGCTGCTGGCGGGGCTGCAGCCGGGGCGCGGCAGCGCCTTCGACTCGCTGTTCGCCGAGCCCTTCGACCGCCTGCTCGGACGGCTGCACCGCGATGACGAGACACGTCTGCGCGACAGCCTGGGCAGCCTGCTGGTGGCGCGGCGGCTTTCGCCGGCACCATCGCGGCGCCCGAGGGTGGGTGCCGCCGGTGCGGCGGCCGTCAGCGGCACCGGCGTCCGGGTCGAGGACGGCACTCCCGGTTTCGTGGCGGACGACGCCGCCGTGCGCGACGCTTGCCGCCTGGTGGAGCACGCCGTGGCGCTGCGCGTGCCCGTGCTGCTGCAGGGCGAGACGGGCACCGGCAAAGAGGTGCTGGCGCGACACGCCCACCGCCTGGGCCGGCGCCGGGGCGAGTTCGTGGCCGTCAACTGCGGCGGCATGCCGACGGAGCTGTTCGAGGCCGAGCTCTTCGGGCATGTGGCCGGCGCCTTCACGGGGGCGCGGCCGGGCGGCAGCCCGGGGCTGCTGGCGCGGGCCGACGGCGGCACACTGCTGCTCGACGAGATTGCCGAGCTGCCGGCACCGCTGCAGGCCACCTTGCTGCGCTTTCTGGACGACGGCGTCGCCCGGCCCGTGGGCGCGCTGGAGGGCCGGCGGCTCGACGTGCAGGTGCTGGCCGCCACCCACCGCGACCTCGACGAGGCCGTCCGCGCCGGCCGCTTCCGCGCCGATCTGCTGTACCGGCTGCACACCGTGCGCATCGAGTTGCCCCCGTTGCGCGCGCGCAGCGACTTTGAAGCCGCGGCCCACGCGCTGCTGCACGGCATCGACGCCTCGGCGCGGCTGGCTGACGACGCGCTGGCTCGTCTGCGCCGGCACGATTGGCCGGGGAACTTTCGCGAGCTGCGATCGGTGCTGGTGCGCGCGCTGCTGCAGCGCACGCTGAGCGGCAACGACGCGGGCACCGAACTGGGCGAGGACGACATCGCCCGCGCCTTGCCCGCCACAGCCCGCACAACGCCCGCCGCCGCGGCCGACGGCGGCACACCCTCGGCGCTGCGGCGCCAAGGCGATGCCCTGGTGCGCCAGACCTGGGAGCGCTGTGGCCGCAGCATCAGCCGCACGGCGCGCGAGCTGGGCATCTCGCGCAGCACCGTGTACCGCCACCTCGGCTTGGGGGCCGGGCCTGCGACAGGGCCCGCGCGGCGGGCTTGATGTCAAATCCCGGACTCCAGCGCGCCAGAATCAAGGCACCTGCAGCCACCCACGCAGAACACGGAGCAAGCACAGAATGCCTCTCTCTCGCTTTGTCTTCATCGTCAAGTCACCCGGCTACTCGCACGAGATTCACCGGGCCGTCTTGTCGTCCACAAACTTCACAACCACCGTCGTTGGCGTACCTGACCTGGACTCCGCGATCGTTGTCGCCAAGGAGCAGGCCAAGCTCGGCACGCAACTCATCGAGCTGTGTGGCGGGTTCACGCAGCAGGAGGCGGCCCAGGTGCGCCATCAATTGCCTGAGAGCATCCCAGTCGGAGTGGTGGCCTACACGCCCGAACAGGAAGCGCAGATGGCACACTTGTTTGCCTGAGCTGGGCGAGAACGCGGCGGCCTGAGTGCCTGTCGGCAGCCAGGCGCGTCCACGATCAACTTCGCGTTGGGCTTGCCCTGGACACTCACACCCGCACAAGACGGGTGTTGCAACTTGGCGCCAGCGCGGGGTGAGAATCCGGGCATGGAGACCCCAGGCAACCTGTTCTGCGTGGCCGCGCCCAGCGGTGCCGGCAAGTCCAGCCTCGTGAAGGCGCTACTGGAGCTTGACTCGCGCCTGGCCGTGTCGGTATCGCACACGACCCGCCAGCCGCGCGGCCAGGAGCTCGGCGGCCGCGAGTACCACTTTGTCGACGAAGCCACGTTCCGCGCCATGGTCTCGCGGGGCGAGTTCTTTGAGTGGGCCGAGGTCCACGGCCACCTGTACGGCACCAGTCGACAGGCCATCCAGGAGCGGCTGGAGCGGGGGGAGGACGTCGTGCTTGAGATCGACTGGCAAGGCGCGCTGCAGATCAAGCGGTTGTTCCCGCACGCCGTGTTGATCTTCGTCTTGCCACCGAGCTGGGAAGAGCTGATGCAGCGCCTGAACCGCCGCGGTGAAGACACTCCCGAAGTCATCGCGCGGCGCATGGCCAATGCGCGCGCCGAGGTCGCGCAGGCGCAGCACTTCGACTACGTGATCGTCAACGCCCTGTTCGAGACGGCTCTGTTCGACCTGAAGACCGTCGTGCACTCACAGCGACTGAAGTACGCCGCGCAGCGCAGAGCGAAGTCCCAGGTGTTTGCCGGGCTGGGCCTGGGCTGATCTGCTCCTGCAGGCCCCGGGGCCTGACAGCCCCCTTCGGCATGTCTGGTGGCGGCGCGGGCGACGAGGCTAGAATGGAAAGCTTTCCAGCGAACGCCCTGCCCCGCGCTTTGCGGCCCCTCGTCTGCCCCTACGGAAGAACCCATGGCCCGCATCACCGTCGAAGACTGCCTTGACAAGATCCCCAACCGCTTCCAGCTGGTGCTGGCTGCGACCTACCGTGCCCGCATGCTCAGCCAAGGCCACGCGCCCAAGATCGAGACGAAGAACAAGCCCGGCGTGACCGCGCTGCGAGAGATCGCGGCCGGCGAGGTCGGCGTCGAGATGCTCCGCAAGGTGCCGGTCTGAAGCCGCTGCACCCCTGATCCCGAGGGCGCCCGTGAGGCGCCCTCGTCATTTCTGGGCTTGCTTCGGGTGGGCATGGGCTTCCGCGCTAAATTCGGTGTATGGGTCTGCGCTCCCTCGCCGCCGAACTGCTGCCCGCCGCGCTGCAGGGGTTGCAGCGCTCGCCGCTGGTGCCGACCGACCTGACACCGGGCCCGGAAGCCATCAGCTTTGCCGCGCTCCAGGGCAAGCTGGGTTACCTGAGCAAGGCCGACCTGAAGCAGGTGCGCGAAGCCTACAAGTTTGCCGACGAGGCGCATCTCGGTCAGTTTCGCGCCAGCGGCCAACCCTACATCACGCATCCGATCGCGGTGGCCGGCCTGTGCGCCGACTGGAAGCTCGACGCCCAGGCCATCATGGCCGCGCTGATGCACGACACGATCGAAGACCAGGGGGTCACCAAGTCTGAACTGATTGAAAGGTTCGGCGCCCCCACGGCCGAACTCGTGGATGGCCTGACCAAACTCGACAAGCTGCAGTTCAACACGCGCGAGGAGAGCCAGGCCGAGAGCTTCCGCAAGATGCTGCTGGCGATGGCGCGCGATGTGCGCGTGATCCTGGTCAAACTGGCAGACCGGCTCCACAACATGCGGACGATGCTCGCGATGGCCCCGGCCAAGCGCCAGCGCATCGCGCGCGAGACGCTCGAGATCTACGCCCCCATCGCGCACCGGCTGGGCCTCAACGCGATGTACCGCGAGCTGCAGGAGCTGTGCTTCGAGATGCTGCACCCGTGGCGGCACGCGGCACTGTCGAAGGCCGTGCGGCGCGCCCGCGGCAACCGCCGCGACATCGTCGAGCGCGTGCAGCACGACGTGGAAGCAGCCTTCTCTTCGCACAAGCTCAAGATCCAGGTCTCGGGCCGAGAGAAGACGGTCTACAGCATCTACCGCAAGATGCGCGAGAAGCATGCTGGCTTCGCGCAGGTGTCCGACATCTTCGGCTTCCGCATTGTCGTGCCCACGCTCACCGACTGCTACATCGCCCTGGGCGTGCTGCACCAGCTGTACAAGCCGGTGCCGGGCCGGTTCAAGGACTACATCGCCATCCCGAAGGCCAACGGCTACCAGAGCCTGCACACCACGCTCGTCAGCCCGCTGGGCACGGCCGTCGAGTTCCAGGTGCGCACCGAGACCATGCATGCGGTGGCCGAGGCCGGCGTGGCCGCGCACTGGCTCTACAAGGTGGGCGACGCCAAGGGCGTCCAGGGCAGCGCCGGCCCCGATAGCCGTCTGTCCAGCATGTGGCTGCAGAGCCTGCTCGACATCCAGGACGAGACGCGCGACGCCGCCGAGTTCCTGGAGCACGTGAAGATTGACCTCTACCCTGACGCGGTGTACGTCTTCACGCCGCGCAGCAAGATCCTGGCGCTGCCACGCGGCGCCACGCCCGTGGACTTCGCGTACGCCATCCACTCCGACGTTGGCGACCACACCGTGGCCGCCAAGGTCAACGGCGAGCCGTCCGCGCTGCGCACCGAGCTCAAGAGCGGCGACGTGGTCGAGATCATCACCGCACCCGGCGCCAAGCCCAACCCGGCCTGGCTGGGCATGGTGCGCACCGGCCGCGCGCGCAGCAAGATTCGCCACTACCTCAAGACGCTGGAGAGCGACGAGTCGCGTGCGCTCGGCGAGAAACTGGTCAGCCAGGCCCTGCGCGCCGAAGGCCTGCAGCTGCCCACCGCCGACCCGTCCGACGAGCGCGCGGCCGCGCTGTGGCAGCAACTCGCGCGCTGGGGTGGCAACCGCAACCGCAGCGAGTTGCTGGGCGACGTCGGCCTGGGCCGCAAGATCGCCGTCATTGTGGCGAAGCGCCTGGCGCAGTTCATGGCCGAGTCCGGCATCAAGCCCGACGCGGTGACCATGAGTCTGACGCGCCTATCGCCCGACGACGCCCCGGCGCAGGGGGTGGTGTTCATCGACGGCGGCGAGGGCAACTCGATCCAGTACGCATCCTGCTGTCGGCCGATCCCCGGCGATCCCGTCGTCGGCTACCTCGGCCGCGGCGAGGGCCTGGTGGTTCACACGGCCGACTGCCCCAGCGGCAGGCGCCTGTACGAGCGCGACAGCGAGCGCTGGATGCAGGTGGAGTGGGCGGAGGAGCTGACGCGTGCATTCGACACCAGCCTGTTCGTTCTGGTGCAGAACGGCAAGGGCGTGCTGGCCCAGGTGGCCTCGGCGGTCAGCAGCGCCGAGGCCGACATCGTGCACATCGGCATGGACCCGGAACCTGCCGCCGAGCAGATCGAGCTGCGGCTCATCGTGAGCGTACGCGACCGCGTGCACCTGGCCGACGTGCTGCGCACGCTGCGGCGCGCCGCCGTCGTCAGCCGGGTGTCGCGGTATCGGCAGGCTTGAGCTCACGGGCCGCGTGCGCAGCACTGCCACGACCCTCGCCACACCCTGAGGGGGCCTTCGTCACCGAGCCGGCGGCGGGTACTCGACCCTCAGCACCTCGATCGTCTCGCGCCCGCCCGGCGTGACGAGAGCCACTTCATCGCCCTCGCGGGCCTTGATGAGCGCGCGTGCAATGGGCGAGATCCAGCTCACCTCGCCCTTGAGGCTGTCGGCCTCGTCGATGCCCTTGATGGTGATGGTGCGCTGCTCGCCCCGCGCGGTGGCGTAGGTGACGGTGGCGCCGAAGAAGACCTGGTCATTGCCGTGATGCCGGCTGGGATCGGCGACTTCGGCGATGTCGAGCCGTTGCGTCAGGAAGCGTATGCGGCGGTCGATTTCGCGGAGGCGCTTCTTGCCGTAGAGATAGTCGCCGTTCTCGCTCCGGTCGCCATTCTTGGCGGCCCACGACACGACTTCCACCACCTTGGGACGCTCGCGCTCGATCAGCCCGACCAGCTCCTGGCGCAAACGCGCGAAGCCCTGGGGCGTGAGGTAGTTGCGCGCGCCGGTCGGCAGCGAGGTCTGGCCCGTGGCTTCGTCGTCGTCCTCACCGGCTGGCTCCTTGACAAAGGCCTTGTTCACAGGCGCAGGTCCTTGGGGCAGCGCCCGATGGGGCGCCCGGACCCACGCACTGTCAGCCTGCCCAGCGGCAACCCAGGGGCACGGTCAGTGCGAGCGGTCATCGGGTCGCAACACCCTATCGGCAGCCAGGAAGCGCGCCGCAGAGGCCCGGGCGGGCTCGTCGGTGGCAGGGCTGTCGATCAGATCGGCAACGGTCTCGTGGCGTCGCCACCGCAGGTGGCGCTGCACATAGTCGGCGTTGTAGGCATCGACCGCACGCTGGTAGGCGTGCATCTCCTGCGCCACCCAAAGCGTGCAGGCCAGCAGCACCGCCAAGCCGATGTCCACAGCCACCCAGCCGATGGCAATGCCCATGAACGCCAGCAGCACGGCGATGGGTGCCAGCGCCACGGCCAGGGCTGTGCGGCGGTGATCAGGGGGTTCATAGGCAGGCAGGTATGGCGTCATGCAGAGCTCCAAGGGATGCAGACTCGCGAGGTATAGGGCTTTTTGTCCAAGACAAGAATCAGAAAAATCCCTGGAAAAGACCTGAGTCGACGGATCCGTCCAAGCTGATGGCAGGGCAGCAGCAGGATCGACCGCTGCAAGGCCGCCACGGCGAACAGAGCGGCGGCGCGCAAAGGCAGCGTCGCTTCGTCACGCCTGCACGGCGCGCCCGTTGTGCGCCTCGCGGCAGTGATACTGTCCGCTGCGGCCTGCCGCCGGCTCACCTCCTCCGCCACCTCCACACCATGCCCTCCGCCCCGCACGCACAAGGCTGGCGCCAAGGCCTGCAAGTCTTCGAACGCGGCTGGCTGTCATCGAACAACGTGCTGCTGCACGGCGAGCCGGGCGAAGGCGCCGTGCTGGTGGACTCCAGCCACACCCTGCATGCCGCGCAAACGCTGGCGATGATGCACGCGGGTCTGGGCCATGAGCGACTCGCCCGCGTCGTGAATACGCACCTGCACTCCGACCATTGCGGCGGCAATGCGGCGCTCCAGCGCGCCTACGGCTGCCGCATCGACACCCCACCCGGGCTGCACGGTGCCGCGCTGGCCTGGGACGCGCAGGCGCTCAGCCACGGCAGCACCGGCCAGACCTGCGAGCGCTTCATCCCCGACGGCGTCCTCGCCCCGGGCGAGTGGGTGGCCGTGGGCGGCCGACGTTGGCTGGCCCTGGCCGCGGCAGGCCATGATCCGCACTCCCTGATGCTGTTTGACGAACGCGAGGGCGTGCTGATCAGCGCCGACGCGCTGTGGGGCAACGGCTTCGGCGTCGTCTTCCCCGAGCTGGACGGCGAGCCGGGCTTCGACGACGTGGCCGCGGTGCTCGATCTCATCCAAAGCCTGGCGCCGCGCCATGTCATCCCCGGACACGGCGCGCCCTTCGACGACGTGCCGGAGGCGCTGGCCCGGGCGCGGCGGCGGCTCGCCGGCTTTCACGCCGAGCCTGTGCGGCACCTTCAGCACGGCGCGCGGGTGCTCTTGAAGTACCACCTGATGGAGGTGCGCGAGCAGGACGTCGGGGCGCTGCGAGAGTGGATCGCTGCAACTCCGCTGCTGGGTCAGGTGTGGCAGCGGCTGGGCAGCCCGGAGGCTTCTTTGGCGGCCTGGGGGGAGCGGGTCGTGCAGTCGCTGGTGGACAGCGGCGCGCTCGTGCGGCGCGGCGGCATGGTGGCCGATACCTGACACCGGCGCGAACCGCGTGCAGAAGACAAAACGGGCCCGATGCCCGGCATCAGACCCGTTGATTCACCACCGACATTCTGGCGCGGCTGGCAGGATTCGAACCCACGACCCCTTGGTTCGTAGCCAAGTACTCTATCCAACTGAGCTACAGCCGCGCAGCCCGTAAGTGTAGCACGCGATCAGTCGATGGCGGCGGCAGCACGTTCGTGGTCCTGGGCGCGGGCTTCGTCGCCTTCGCTGCGCGCGATGGCGGCGAGCACTCGGCAGGCGCGGCGGCGCAGCGCCGGGGCCAGGCCCGGGCTCGCGGCGGCCTGCGCGAGCAGCGTGCGTGCCTTGCCCCACAGCTGGCGCTCGGCCAGCGCCAGACCCACCGCCGCCACCACGGCCGGCTCGTGGCCGAAGGCCTGCGCGGCCAGATCCAGCCGCGGCAGCCAGTCGCTGCCGATACCGGCGCAGGCCTGGGCCAGAGCCAGTGCCACGCTATCGCGGTCTTCCCTCGACAGCTCGGCCAAGCGGTCCCAGAACGGCCGCAGCCACAGACGCGCGTCGTCGGCGCCGCCCAGCAGCGCGGCGCGCTGCACGGCACGGACCACCACCTGGGGATCGCGCCGGTCGCTGGCGTCGAACTGGCCCCACAGACGGCGCAACTGCTGCATGTCATGGGCCGTGTCGATCACGTCAGCGGCCAACGAGCGAAGCAGCGCCTGCGCGACCAGCGGCGAGAACGCCTGGTGGTTGGCCAGCAGCCGTGCCGTACGCAGCGCCTCGACCGGCTGGCGCGCCAGCTGCGCGGCCTGCAGGCGCAGTCGCAAGGCCTGGGTGCGTCGGGCCGCACCTGGCGGCAACGCGTCGAGCAGCTCCAGCGCCCGGCCGGCGTCGCGGTCTTCGAGCGCCCACTCGGCCGCCAGCAGCCGCGCCGCCTCGTCACCGGCCGTGGCGGGCGGAGCGCTGCCGGACCTCACGGCCAGAGCGCGCGCGACCATCCCGTCGCGCCGCTTGCGGTCCTGCAGCCGGTGCAGGCTGCCGCCGGCAAGCAGCAACGCAAGCAGTCGAAAGCGCGTGTCGTCGGCCAGCGCATCGGCTTCCTCCTGCAGCACCAACGCACGCTGCGCTGCCTTCTGCGCACGGCCGTAGCGGCCCGCGAAGTACTCCGCCTGCGCTTCGCGCAGCGCCGACTCGGCCGCGCGCTCGCGCTTCAACGCGCGCCACTGACTGGCCCGCCGCGGCAGGCTGACGAGCGAGTTGATCGCCTGCACGGCGAGCAGCAACACTGCGCCCACGCCCACCAGCAGCAGCACCGCAAGGTTCAGCGAAAGGTCGGTGCGCCATCCTCCCCAATACACGCTCACAAGTCCGTCATTCGGCCCCAGGGTCGATGCCGCCACGACGGCCACGACGGCCAGCAGCAGCAGCCATATGACGCCGCGCATGGGCCCCGGCTCTCAGCGCGGCGCCGACACGGCGCTAAGCGTGGCGATGGCCGCCAGAGTCGCATCTGGCCGCGGCACCACCACCTGACGTGACTGCGCCGCCACCTGGCGCAAGGTCTCACCAGCCACGACGACACGGCGCGCGCTGCGGTCGAACCAGCGGTCGATCAGGGCATGGGCCTCGAGCAGGTCCGTCGCCGCCAGGTCGAATTGGCGCGACAGCAGCGACAGCCTGGCGTTCAGCAGCCGCAGCTTCAGGTTCTCGCGCAGGAAGAGCGCCTGCTCGGGGGCCAGCAGAGCCGCCTCGGCGGTGTCGACGCGCGTCACGCGAACGAGGCCCCGCACCTCCATCCATACGGCCTCGCTGAACTGTCGCCAGCGCGCCGCGAAATCGCCACCGGCAACACGGCCGGTGGCCGTCGGGCCTGAGGGCGGAGCGGCGCGTGGTGCGGCGCGTGGTGCGCCGCGTTGCTGCGGCGTGGCGAGCATCGGCAGCTCGTCGGCCTGGCGGATCAGCTCGTCGATGCGGATGGCCAGGCCGGCGAAGTCGGTCAGGCCGGCGCTGCGCACGCGCTCGAGGTCGGCCGCCACGGCCCGGCGCACCCGCTCCAGCCGCGGCTGGTTGAAGCGGGCGAGCCGTTCGTCGGCCTGGCGCAAGGTGGCCACCAGCGGCTCGGCACTGCCGGTGATGGCACTTTGCTGCAAGGCCACGCGCAGCGCGCTGTCGATGTCGGCCAGCATGTTCTCGTCGCGCGAGCGGGCCAGACCCTGCATCAGCTGCTCGATCTGCGTGCGCTGCAGCGCGGTCTCGGCCAGCCGGGCCTCCAGCAGCGCCAGCTTGGCCGCCGTCTCGCGGCTGGCCTGCTCAGCCTGGCGCGCCAGAAGCCGCGCCTCGGCAGCCTGCGTGCCGCTGTCGGCCTGGCGCTTGACGAGCTCGGCCTCGAGCGAGACCACCCGCTGGTGCGTGGTGTAGGCGAACACCAGGGCCGCGGCCGACAGCGCGGCCAGTGCGGCTGCGCCCCAGCTGGCCCAGCGGCGCGCGGTCCGCAGACCCGCGGCCCCCGCCACCGCAGCCGTCGCGGTTGCGCCAGGCGCCAGGCCAGGCCGCGCTGCGGGCGCGGCAGGCGTGTCGGCAGAAGCGGCAGTGTCGGTCACAACAGCATGGATTCTAGATTTGGCCACCGTCGAGGCCGGCCAGCGCCACCGCCAGCGCCGCCGCACCTGCGGGCACGTTGTCCTGTGGGGGCAGCACACGGACGGCACCGAAGCCCGCGGCCCGCGCCGCCTCGGCGATGCGCGCGTGCCCGGCAAAGGCCGCCGCGGCGGCCCAGTCGGCCTGCGGGCACAGCGTGCGCAGGTGGGCCACAGCCTCGCTGCTGCCGAAGACGAAGGCGTGCCGCGCCGGCGCCGCCACGGCGGCGTCGAGCAGTGCCTGCCCGTCGGCACCGGGCCGCGGTGGCGCGCGCCGGTAGGCGGCCACGTAGGCCAGGTCGGCGCCCTCGGCGCGCAAGCGCTCGGCCAGCCAGTCGCGGCCGTCTTCTCCGCGCACCACCAGCACCTGACGGCCAGCCCAGCCGCGCGCGGCCACGCGGGCCCAAAGGCCTTCGCTGTCGGCACGGCCGGGCACGGGTTCGTCGATGGCGACCACGCCCGCAGCCTGCAGCGCCGCGCGCGTGCCCGGGCCTGGCGCGCCGGCACGCAGTGCGGGTGGCCAGGCAGCACCCGGCGGGCGCCCGGCAAAGAAGCGCTCCACTGCGTTGGCGCTGACGAACATCACCCAGTCCACGGTGGGCAGCCGAGCCCAGGCGGCGTGCAGCTTGGCGGGATCGGCCACCGGCTCGATGCCGATGAGCGGCAGCGCAAAGGCGTCGATGCCGTGGCCGCGCAGCGCCTGCACCCAGGGTCCGGCCTGGGCCAGCGGCCGCGTGACGATGAGCCGGCGTGCCATCACCCAGTGCGCGCGGCCGGCGCAATCAGCCCTTCTCAGGCAGCCGGCAGGTAGGCGGCAGCGCCGGCAGCGCGCAGCTCGGCCACCGCGCGGGCGCCGAGCGCTCGCGCCGCGGACTCGTCGCTCACGGGGGCAGCCACGCGCACCTTCAGGAGCGGGCGCGTCAGCTGCTCGGCATGGCCCAGGGCGGCGTCGAGCGTCATCGTGCCGTCGGCAGCCAGCGTGGCGTGCGCCGCCAGCGGCAGGCTGCAGCTGCCGCCCAACCCGCGCGAGACGGCACGCTCGGCCTGGCAGGCCAGGAAGGTGGGCGCGTGGACGGTCTGCGCCAACAGCGCCTTCAGCGAGGTGGCGTCGCTGCGCACCTCGATGCCGAGCGCGCCCTGCCCGGCTGCGGGGATCATCACCGCCGGGTCAAAGCGTGCGCGGATGCGCTCGCCCAGGCCCAGCCTCACCAAACCGGCGGCGGCCAGCACGATGGCGTCGAAGCCCCCTTCATCGAGCTTGCGCAGCCGCGTGTCGAGGTTGCCACGCAGGGGCTCGATCTTCAGGTCAGGCCGGCGCGCCAGCAGCTGCACGACGCGGCGCAGGCTGCTGGTGCCGACGACAGCGCCCTCGGGCAGCTCGTCGACACTGGCCCAGCGGGTGGAGACGAAGGCGTCGCGCGGGTCCTCGCGCTCCCAAATGGCGGCCAGCGCAAAGCCCTCGGGCAGCTCCATGGGCACGTCCTTCAGCGAGTGCACCGCCAGGTGCGCCTCGCCGCGCTCGAGCGCCGTCTCGAGCTCCTTGACGAACAGACCCTTGCCGCCCACCTTGGACAGCGCGCGGTCGAGGATCTGGTCGCCACGGGTCGTCATGCCCAGCAGTTCGACCACCAGGCCGAAGCGCTGCTGCAGCACGGCCTTGACATGTTCGGCCTGCCACAGGGCCAGGCGGCTCTCGCGCGTGGCGATGATGGTCGGTGCGTTCATGCCCGGATCATAGGCAGGCGCACGGATGGGCGCAGAATAGGTAACCTGGTTACATCATCTTGAGACCCCCATGCCTCGCCCCATGTCAGACGCAAAGACCCTGCAGCAACGCAACAAGTCTAGAATCGGCGAGCCAAAGAGCGATGCCATCGAAAAGAACAAGCCGCTGGTGGAGGACATCCGGTTACTGGGACGCATCCTCGGCGACGTCATCCGCGAGCAAGAGGGGGTGGAGGCCTTCGAACTCATCGAGCGCATCCGGCAGCTCTCGGTGGCCTACCGCCTGAAGGCCGACGCCTCGGCTGGCCGCGTGCTCGACCGGCTGCTGAAGAACCTCTCGGCCGACCAGACGGTGACGGTGATCCGCGCCTTCAGCTACTTCAGCCACCTGGCCAACATCGCCGAAGACCAGCACCACCTGCGCCGCCGTGCCGTGCACGAGGCTGCCGGCCACCTGCACGAGGGCTCGCTGGCGCTGAGCTTCGAGCGGCTGCACCGAGCGGACCACCGCGCTGCCGAGATTGCGGCGATGCTGGAGCGGGCCTATGTCTCACCAGTGCTCACCGCCCACCCCACCGAGGTGCAGCGCAAGAGCATCCTCGACGCCGAGCGCGCCGTGGCCGCGCTGGTGGCCGAGCGTGATGGCCTCGCAAGTCCCGAGCGGCGCGGCGATAACGAGGCGCTGATCCGGGCCCGCGTCACGCAGCTGTGGCAGACGCGCATGCTGCGCACCGCCAAGCTCACCGTGACCGACGAAGTGGAGAACGCGCTGAGCTACTACCCGGTGACCTTCCTGCGCGAGATCCCGCGCTTGTACCGCGACCTCGAGCGCATGCTGCCGGGCCACCGTGTGGCGCCCTTCCTGCGCATGGGCCATTGGATCGGGGGCGACCGCGACGGCAACCCCAACGTCGGCGCGCCCACGCTGCGCCACGCAATGGCGCGCCAGGCCGAGGTGGCGCTGCGCTTCTACCTGACCGAGGTGCACGCGCTGGGCGCGGAGCTGTCGATGAGCGGCACGCTCGCGCCGGTGACGCCAGCCATGGCCGCGCTGGCCGACGCCAGTCCCGACACCAACCCGCATCGCGCCGACGAGCCCTACCGCCGGGCGCTGATCGGTCTGTACGCCCGGCTGGCCGCCACGCTCGAGCGCCTCACCGGCACCGAGGCGCTGCGCCACGCGGTCAAGCCTCAGGATCCGTACGACGGGCCCGAGCAGTTCCTGAACGACCTGCGCACGATCGAAACGTCATTGGCGCACCACCACGCGCGGGCCCTGGTGGCGCCGCGGCTGGAGCCGCTGATGCGCGCGGTGCAGGTGTTCGGCTTCCACCTGGCCACGCTGGACCTGCGCCAGAGCGCCGATCAGCACGAGGCCGTGGTGGCCGAGTTGCTGCGCACCGCCCACCTGTGCGCCGACTACAGCGCGCTGCGGGAACAAGAGCGCCGCGCGCTGCTGCTGCAGATGCTCAACGACGCCCGGCCGCTGCGCGTGCGCGGCGCCACGTACTCCGAGCAGGCGCGGGGCGAGCTCGCTGTGTTCGAAGCCGCGCACGAGGCGCTCGCGCGCTACGGCCAAGAGGCCATCCGCCACTACATCATCAGCCACACCGAGGCGGTGAGCGACCTGCTCGAGGTGTTGCTGCTGCAGAAGGAGTGCGGGCTTCTGACCGGTACGCTCGACGGTGAGGGCGGAAGCGCCGCGCGGGCGGCACTGATCACGGTGCCCCTTTTCGAGACCATCAGCGACCTGCGCCAGAGCGTGACCATCCTGCGCGAGTTCTACGCGCTGCCCGGCATCCGCACGCTGATGATGACGAGCGGCGGCGAGCAGGACGTGATGCTGGGCTACAGCGACAGCAACAAGGACGGCGGCTTCTTCACGAGCAACTGGGAGCTCTACCGCGCCGAGACGGCGCTGGTGGCCCTCTTCGACGAACTGCGGGCCGAGGGCGCGCCGATCACGCTGCGCCTGTTCCACGGCCGCGGCGGCACCGTGGGCCGCGGCGGCGGGCCCAGCTACCAAGCCATCCTGGCGCAGCCACCCGGTACCGTCAACGGACAGATCCGGCTCACCGAACAGGGCGAGGTCATCGCCAGCAAGTACGCCAACCCCGAGATCGGCCGCCGCAACCTCGAGACGCTGGTGGCGGCCACGCTCGAGGCGTCGCTGCTGCACCCCACGAAGCCGGCCCCCAAGGCGTTTCTTGACGCCGCCGCGTCCTTGAGCGAAGCCAGCTTCCAGGCCTACCGCCGCATCGTCTACGGCACGCCAGGCTTTACGGACTACTTCTTCGCGGCCACGCCGATCCGCGAAATTGCGGGTCTGAACATCGGCAGCCGCCCCGCCGCGCGACCCAAGGGTGACAAGGCCACGCCCGCCATCGAGGACCTGCGCGCCATTCCCTGGGGCTTTTCTTGGGGCCAGTGCCGCATGGCCCTGCCGGGCTGGTGCGGCTTCGGCAGCGGTGTCGAGGCCTTCGTCGCCGCCAGCGGAACGGCCGGGCGCGCCGAGCGCACGGCGCTGCTGCAGCGGATGCACCGTCAGTGGCCGTTTTTCCGCACGCTGCTCTCCAACCTCGACATGGTGATGGCCAAGAGCGACCTGCGCATCGCCGCGCGCTACGTGGAGCTGGTGGAGGACAAGGCCTCGGCCAGGCGCATCTTCGGCCTGCTCAAGGCCGAGTGGCTGCGCGTGCAGGAGGCGCTGGCGCTGATCACAGGCGAGCCGCAACGCCTGGCCTCCAACGCCGCGCTGGCGCGCAGCATCGAGCACCGTTTCCCGTACCTGGACCCGCTGAACCACCTGCAGGTGGAGCTGATGCGGCGCCACCGCAGCCGGCGCCCGTCACCCGATGGCAGCCCCGACAGCGTGGCTCGCCTGGAGCGCGGCATCCACCTCAGCATCAACGGCATCGCGGCGGGGTTGCGCAACACGGGCTGATCGGTGCAACGGATCAGCCGGAGGCGGCGCCGGTCTGCAGCGCCGCCCGCACCGCCGCCAACTGCCGCCGCGACACCGCCAGCCACTCGTCGAGCGGCGCCACGCGCACAGCCCAGCCCTCGCCCTCGTCGCCGGCCGCATGCGGCTGCAGGGCGCGGATGGCACCCACCGCCACCAGAGCGTTGCGGTGTACCCGCACGAAGCCAGGTCCGAGGCGGCGCTCCAGGTCCGCCAGGCTGTCGTCCAGCACGTAGACCTGCTGCGCGGTGCGCAGCGTCACGTACTTCTGCCGGGCCTTCAGCACCAGGGCCTCGCGCACTGGCAGCCGCAGCACGCGGCCGCGCTCGCTGACCACCAGCACCGGCTCGGGCACCACAGGCGGCCGAAGGCCGCGCACCAGCGCCAGCTGCTGCGCCGCACGCTGCAAAGCGGCATGCAGCCGCTCGCGGCGCACGGGCTTGGTCAGGTAGTCCAGCGCCTGCAGCTCGAAGGCGCGCAAGGCGTGTTCGCCGTGTGCCGTCACGAACACCACGACGGGCGGCTGCGGCAGTGCCTGCAGCGCGGGGGCGAGCCGCAGGCCATCGCGGCCGGGCAGCTGGACGTCCAGCAGCACCACATCGGCCGGCGAGGCCTGCAGCGCCGCCAGCGCGGCGTCAGCGTCGCCGGCCTCGGCCACGCTGTCGATGCGCAGCGCGGCGTCATGGCCCGCCAGCGCCTCGACGAGCAGCCGCAGGCGCTGGCGCGCCAGGGGTTCGTCGTCGACGATCAACAAGCGCATGTGCTCACCCGGCCGGCAGCATGATGCGGGCCTCGAAGCGCGCGCGGCCGTCGGCCTCGGGCGGGCGCGGACCGGCTTCGAACTGCGCCGCCACGTCGTGCAGCAGTCGCAGCCGCTCGCGCACGTTGGCCAGCGCCATCCCCTGGCCGGGGATGCCGACATGCGAACCTACGGTGTTGACCACGCTGACCTCGACCTCGCCCAGTCGGCGCCGCGTGCGCAGCCACAGCTCGCCGCCGGCCGGCGCCGGCTCCACGCCGTGGCGAATCGCGTTCTCGGCCAGGGGCTGCAGCAGCAGCGGCGGCACGCGGGCGCTGCCGGCGCGCGCATCGAGGTCCCAGTGCACCACCAGCCGCGGGCCGAAGCGCACGGCTTCGATGTCAAGGTAACGGCGCACGAGATCCAGCTCGTCAGCCAGCGTCACCGAGCCGCCGGGCATGCCGGCGGGCTCGGCCAGCGCGGCCCGGAACAGCTCGGCGAGGTCTTCAAGCACCTGCTCGGCGCGCTCGGGGTCGGCTCGCACCAGGGCCACGGCGGTGTTGAGGGTGTTGAACAGGAAGTGCGGCCGGATGCGCGACTGCAGCTCAGCCAGCCGCGCCCCGGTGTCGGCGGGCTGCGCGGCGCGCTCGCGCAACGAGAGCCATGCGGCCAACAGCCAGGCGCCGAGCGCGCCGCCGGCTGCCACGGCCACGCCCTGCCAGGCCCCACCGGCCACCAAGTCGACGGCGACCAGCCCCGCCCACGGGAGCAGGGCCGCCACCGCGCCCAGCAAGGCATCGAGCGCGGCACGGGGCAAGGCAGCGGCCCGGGCGCGCTGCCGGCGCAGCGCGCAACTGGCCACCAGCCAGGGCAGCGCCGTGGCGACGCCCGCGAAAGCCATCACCGATTGCCGCTGCCACCAGTGCGCCGCATCGGCCGCACCTGCCAGCGCCACCACGGCCAGCACGGCCTGCACCAGCAGCACCACGCGCAGGGCCAGCGCCGGGTGGCAGGGGTCGAACACGGCGGTGCGGGCGCGGAGCTCGGGCATGGCGGGGCGGGATCAGGGTGCCCGGGATAATACGAAGCCCTCTTCCACCGAGCACCCACTGTGTCGATGCACCAAGATCCCCTGGCCAACAAGCAGCAGGCCTGGTCGGCCCTCTTCACCGAGCCGATGAGCGAGCTGGTGCAGCGCTACACCGCCAGCGTGGGGTTCGATCGCCGCTTGTGGCGCGCCGACATCGACGGCAGCCTGGCGCACGCCGAGATGTTGGCGGCACAGGGTGTGATCGGCGTGCAGGACCTGGCCGACATCCGCCGCGGCATGGCCCAGATCGCAGCGGAGATCGAGGGCGGGCGCTTCGAGTGGAAGCTGGAGCTTGAGGACGTGCACCTCAACATCGAGGCCCGCCTGACGGCGCTGGTGGGCGACGCCGGCAAGCGGCTGCACACCGGCCGCAGCCGCAACGACCAGGTGGCCACCGACGTGCGGCTGTGGCTGCGCGGCGAGATCGACCAGCTCGCGCCGCTGCTGGTGAAGCTGCAGCGTGCGCTGGTGGAACTGGCCGCGCGCCACGCCGGCACCGTGATGCCGGGCTTCACGCACCTGCAGGTGGCGCAGCCGGTGAGCTTTGGTCACCACCTGCTGGCCTATGTGGAGATGTTCGCACGCGACGCGGAGCGGCTGGCCGACGCACGCAAGCGCGTGAACCGCCTGCCGCTGGGCGCGGCGGCGCTGGCCGGCACCAGCTACCCGCTGGACCGCGAGCGCGTGGCGCGTACGCTGGGCTTCGACGGCGTGTGCATGAACAGCCTCGACGCCGTGAGCGACCGCGACTTCGCCATCGAGTTCAGCGCCTGGGCGGCCCTCACCATGGTGCACGTGTCGCGCCTGGCCGAGGAACTGGTACTGTGGATGAGTCAGAGCTTCGCCTTCATCGACCTGGCCGACCGCTACTGCACGGGCAGTTCCATCATGCCGCAGAAGCGCAACCCCGACGTGGCCGAGCTGGCGCGCGGCAAGACGGGCCGCGTGGTGGGCCACCTCATGGGTCTGATCACACTGATGAAGGGTCAGCCGCTGGCCTACAACAAGGACAACCAGGAAGACAAGGAGCCGCTGTTCGACACCGTCGACACGCTGGGGGCCACGCTGCGCATCATGGCCGAGATGGTGGGCGGCATCGTCGTCAAGCCCGAGGCCCTGAAGCGCGCCGCGATGCGCGGCTACGCCACGGCCACCGATCTGGCCGACTACCTGGTGAAGAAGGGCCTGCCCTTCCGCGACGCCCATGAGGCCGTGGCGCATGCGGTGAAGGTGGCGCTGGGCCGCGGCGTCGATCTTTCGGAGCTCTCGCTGGCCGAGCTGCAGGCCATCGATCCGCGCATCGGCGACGACGCCTTCGGCGTGCTCACGCTCGAGGGCTCTCTGAACGCCCGCAACGTGCTGGGCGGCACCGCTCCGGCGCAAGTGCTCGCGCAGGTGGCGCGGCATCGGGCGCGGCTGGGTTGATGGGCCGCTGCCGAACCCGTAGCGGCCAAGCGCCCGCAAGCCAGGGTCAAGCTGCCATCGGCACGAGGAAGTCGCGCGAGATGCCCACGCCCAGGTCGCCGACGCGGTCCAGGAACTGCGTGAGATACGCGTGCAGGCCGGTGGACAGGATCTCGTCGATGCGGCCGTAGCGGAGATCGCTCTGCAGACGTCCGGCCTTGCGCAGGGTCTCGCTGCTTTGCTGGTTGGCCACCAGCTGCAGGTTGGCCACCGCGTCGTTCATGCAGGCCGCCAGCGAACGCGGCATGTCCGGGCGCAGGATCAGCAGCTCGGCCACCTTTTCGGGGCGAATCACGTTGCGGTAGACCTTGCGGTAGATCTCGAAGCCGGAGACCGATCGCAGAATCGCGCTCCAGTGGTAGAAGTCCACCTCCTGCTGCTCCTTGCTGCCGTCGGGGCCGAAGTAGTCCTCGCCGGCCAGGGCCTGGAACTTCACGTCGAGCAGCCGCGCGGTGTTGTCGGCGCGCTCCAGGAAGGTACCGATGCGCAGGAAGTGCAGCGCCTCGTCCTGCAGCATCGTGCCCACCGTCACGCCACGGCTCAGGTGGCTGCGGAACTTCACCCACTCGAAGAACGCGCCGGGGTCGCGCTCGAACTCGCCGGCCTTGAGCATGCGGTTGAACTCGAGCCAGGTCTGGTTCTGGGTTTCCCACACTTCGGTGGTCAGGGCGCCGCGCACCGCGCGCGCGTTCTCGCGCGCCGCGCGCAGGCAATTCCAGATGCTCGAGAGGTTGCTCTCGTCGCGGACCATGAAGTCCATGACGCTGCGGGCGTCGATCTGCCGGTGCTGCTGGTTGTAGGCCCAGGTCAGCTCGCTGATGCTCAGCAGCCCGCTCCAGGCGGCCAGCGCCGCATCGGCGCTCTGCGGCAGCAGCGAGGTCTGGTAGTTCACGTCGAGCATGCGCGCGGTGTTCTCGGCGCGCTCCATGTAGCGCGCCATCCAGAACAGGTGGTCGGCGGTGCGGGACAGCATCCTCGTGCTCCTCGAATCAGTTCCCCAGGACCCAGGTGTCCTTGGTGCCCCCGCCCTGCGACGAGTTGACCACCAGCGAGCCCGCCTTCAGCGCCACGCGCGTGAGGCCGCCGGGCACGGTCTGCACCGTCTTGCCCGAGCTCAGCACGTAAGGCCGCAGGTCGATGTGGCGCGGCGCGATGCCGGCTTCCACGAAGGTGGGGCAGGTCGACAGCGCCAGCGTGGGCTGCGCGATGTAGTTGGCCGGGTTGGCTTCGAGCACGGCGCGGAACGCGGCGATCTCGGCCTTGCTCGCGGCCGGTCCCACCAGCATGCCGTAGCCGCCGGCACCGTGCACCTCCTTCACCACCAGCTCGTGCAGGTGGGCCAGCACGTAGGCGAGATCGTCCGCCTCGCGGCACAGCCAGGTGGGCACGTTGTTCAGGATCGGCTTCTCGCCGAGGTAGAACTCCACCATCTTCGGCACGTAGGGGTAGATGCTCTTGTCGTCGGCGATGCCGGTGCCGATGGCGTTGGCCAGCGTGATGTTGCCGGCGCGGTACACGTCCAGCAGCCCGGCGCAGCCCAGCGTGCTGTCGGCGCGGAAGGCCCGCGGGTCGAGGAAATCGTCGTCGACGCGGCGGTAGATCACGTCCACGCGCTTGGGGCCCTGCGTGGTGCGCATGTAGACGAAACCGTCCTTCACGAAGAGGTCCTGTCCCTCCACCAGCTCCACGCCCATCTGCTGCGCCAGGAAGGCGTGCTCGAAGTAGGCGCTGTTGTACATGCCGGGGGTGAGTACCACCACGGTGGGCTCATTCACGCCGCCGGGCGAGACGGCGCGCAGCGTCTCCAGCAGCAGGTCGGGGTAGTGCGCCACGGGCTCCACGCGGTGCATGGCGAACAGCTCGGGGAAGAGGCGCATCATCATCTTGCGGTTCTCGAGCATGTAGCTCACACCGCTGGGCACGCGCAGGTTGTCCTCCAGCACGTAGTACTCGCCGCCCTGGCCCGTATCGGCGCGCACGATGTCGATGCCGCTGATGTGCGAATACACGCCGCCGGGCACCGCCACGCCCATCATCTCTTTCCGGAACTGCGCGTTGTGGAGCACCTGCTCCGCGGGCACGACGCCGGCCTTGAGGATGTCCTGACCGTGGTAGACGTCGTCGATGAAGCGGTTGAGCGCCGTCACGCGCTGGCGCAGACCTTCTTCCATGCGCGTCCACTCGGCGCCGGGGATCACGCGCGGGATGAGGTCGAAGGGGATCAGGCGCTCGGTACCCCCGAACTCCGAGTTCGCGTCTTCGTCTTTCGCGCCGTACACGGCGAAAGTAATGCCGACGCGCCGGAAGATCATCTCGGCCTCGGCGCGACGCGAGCGCATGACGTCGGCCGGTTGGCGCTTCAGCCACTCGGCGTAGACCTCGTACTGCGGCCGCACGGCGCCCGCGGCGGTGTTCATCTCGTCGAAGGCCGGCTTCATGATCCGGTGTTCTCCATCGGTGACGGGGTTGGCAACTCGCGGGCCTGCGGGGACGGGCCTTCGCGGTCGAGGCGGTGCGTGCTCACGCCCACCGCCAGCGTGTGGTGGCCGCCGCCGCGGATCACGCCGCGCAGCGGGGTGACGTCACCGAAGTCGCGGCCGACCGCCACGCGCACATGGCCGCTGCCGGGCACGCAGTCGTTGGTGGGGTCGAGGTCGAGCCAGGCGTCATCAGCGCCGCCGGCCCCGGCCGGCACGCCAGGCGTGCCCGGGCACCACAGCTGGACCCAGGCGTGCGAGGCGTCGGCTCCCAGCATCGCGGTACCCGCCTGCGCCTCGCCGGGACCGGCGGCCGCGGGGACGTGCGTGAGCAGGTAGCCACTCACATAGCGCGCCGGCAGGCCATGGGCGCGCAGCACGCCGGTCAGCAGGTGGGCGAAGTCCTGGCACACCCCGCGCCGCTGCCGCAGCACCTGCTGCAAGGGCGTGTCGACCTCGGTGCTGCGGCTCACATAGGCAAACTCGGCGTGCAGCCGGTGCATCAGCGCCAGCGCCGCCTCGACCACCGGGCGGCCGGGCGTGAACAGGCCCGCTCCCAAATCGCGCAGCGCCGGCAGGCGGGGCACGTAGGGCGAGGGCAGCGCGAACTCGGCTGCCGCCACGAAAGGCGCGCGCGCCACGTAGCGCACGCGCGCGGCCAGCTCGCCCCAGGCCGGCGAGGCCCCGGGCCGGAGCGCCGAGAAGCGCGGCCACACAGCCACGCGGCTGGTGGCCACCACCGAGAGGCGGTCGTGCGGCTGCGCCAGTCCGAAGTGACGCTGCGCATTGCCCCAGGCGTCGGTGCTGTCGCGCTGCTGCTCGGCCGCCGGGCTGAGGTCGAGCGCAAAGTGGTCCAGCCGCTGGTGCGCGTCGGCCAGCGGTTGCAGGTGGGCCAGATGGTGCGCCAGCGTCACCGGCGCCGAGTAGGCGTAGCGCGTCTCGTGGCGCACTTCCAGCAGCATCGGAGCGTTGGCCGGCAAGGTGCGCTCCGTCAGCCTATGCGCTGGTCGCTGCCGTGGGCCAGCGTGAAGTAGCGCTCGCCGATGCGGTCGGCCAGCGTGTGGCCGGCCTGCAGCAGCTCGGTCGACAGCGTGCGCAGCGCGGCGGCCGTGGCGGCCACAGGCTCATCTTCCAGCGCCCGCAGCTGCTCCAGCGACAGGCCCGCACCCTCGACCGGCAGCAAGGCCAGCAGCGGTGTGTGCGCGTCGGCCGGGCCCGGCAGCTTGCCGAGCTCGGTGCGCAGCCGGCGCAGCACGCCGGCAAAGGAGCGCGGGTTGGCGCCGTCCAGCACCAGCACCTCGGTCAGCGCGAGCAGGTCCTCATGGCGCTGGTAGCGCGCACGGAAGGTGATGACGCTGTCGAACTGCTCCAGCAGCATCTCGACGCCCGACACCTGGCCCAGCGCGCCCAGCGGCGGCTGCGCCCCGGCCGGCCCCAAGAAGGCGAGCAGCCGCAGCGCCAGACCCTGCAGCCGCTCCAGCAGTCGGCCCACGGTGAGGAGTCGCCAGCCGTGGTCGCGCGTCATGCGGTCGGTTTGCGCGCCGGTGGCGGCGGCCAGCTGCAGGGCCAGGCGATCCAGGGCCGGCAGCACCTGCGCCGGCAGGGGCAGCTCGCCGTGCAGCGTCTCCAGCGCGCTGCTGAAGCCCTCGCTCATCTGACGCACCAGGCTCCACTGCTCGGGGGCCAGCCGCTCGCGCAGCGCCAGGGCTGCGCGCTCCAGCGCCTGCAGGTTGTAGGCGACGCTGGTGTTGCCGTGCCCGTCGCCGAGCGCCGCCAGGACCGCGCGCTCGAAGTGGTGCGGGCTCTGCAACAAGGTGGGCACGCCAGGCGGCGCCAGCCCCGTGCTCACCGCGAGCTGCGACAGCGCGCTGCGCAGCGGGGCGTCCATCTCGGCGTCGGCGTCGATGCGCGTCAGCGTGCTGCGCGCCAGCCGCACCAGCTGCTCGGTACGCTCGGTGTAGCGCCCAAGCCAGAACAGGTTCTCGCCCGTGCGGCTGCTCACCGGGCGCCGGTGGGCGGCGAGGTCATCGACGCGCAGGCGCTGCGGCAGCATGCTGAAGGCATCCACCGGGCCCTCGGTCATGACCCAGGTGTCGAGGCTGGTGCCGCCGCGCTGCATGCTGATGCTGGCGTCTTCGCGGCGGGCCACGCGGGTCATGCCGCCAGGCAGCACATGCCAACGCGGCCGGCCCCCGCGGCCATCGGCGATGGCGTACACACGCACCATGGCCGGGCGCGGCGTGACCGCACCGTCGCCCCAGATGGGTGCCCGCGAGAAGCGCAGCCGGCCCTGCACCGTCCAGGCGTCGGGATCCTCGTGCACGGGCGCAGGCGCGGCGCCGCGCTCGGCATCGGAAGGGTAGCCCGGGCCCAGGTTGACGGCCTGCGAGGTGCGCCCGCCGCGCGGGAAGGTGCTGCGCAGCACCTTGTCGCCCAGGTGGTCGCGCACGTCGCTCCAGGCCGCGGCCTCGCCGCACCACCAGGTGGGCAGGCTGGGCAGGGCCAGCGGCTCGCCGAGCAGCCGCTCGGCGATGCCGGGCAAGAAACCCTGGATGGCCGGTGTCTCCAGGAAGGCGCTGCCCAGCGCGTTGGCCATGACGACCGTGCCGGCGCGCGCCGCCTGCAGCAGCCCGGGCACGCCCAAAGCGCTGTCGGGGCGCAGCTCCAGGGGATCGCACCAGTCGTCGTCCAGGCGGCGCATCACGCCGTGCACGGGCTCCAGTCCGTCTACCGTCTTGAGGTACAGGCGTTCGCCGCGCACGGTGAGATCGCCGCCTTCCACCAGCGGCAGGCCCAGATAGCGTGCAAGGTAGGCGTGCTCGAAGTAGGTTTCGCTGTAGGGGCCGGGCGTCAGCAGCACGACTCGGGGGTTGGCGTGCCCGGCCACCCGCTGCGCGCGCTGCTCCAGGGCGTCGAGCAGCAAGCGGTAGCTGCTGGCGATGCGCTGCACGCGCAACTGCGCGAAGGCCTCGGGGAACTGCCGCGAGATGACGAGCCGGTTGTGCAGCACGTAGCCCAGGCCCGATGGGCCTTGCGTGCGCTGCGCCACCAGCCACCAGCGGCCGTCGGGGCCGCGGGCCAGGTCGAAGGCGGCGATGAACAGGCGCTGCCCGCCGGCCGGCGGCACGCCGATCATCGGCCGCAGCCAGCCCGGATGGCGCAGCAGCAGCGCCGGTGGCAGCGGGCCGTAGAGATCGGCCAGCATGCGTTCCAGGAGTTCCGCGCGCTGCACGACGCCGGCCTCGATGACGGCCCAGTCGGCCGCCTCGATGATCAGCGGCAGCAGCTGCAGCGACCACGGCCGCGCCGAGACACCGCCTGCCGCGGCGCCCGGCCCCGCATCGGCGAACACGTTGTGCGTGACGCCATCGATCCGGATGCGCTGCTCCACCTGCGCCACGCGGCGATCCAGGTCCGCGGCCATCGAGACGCCGCCGGCCGGCGCGGGCACCGCGTCCACGAAGCGCTGCCAGGCCGGGCGCAGCATGCCACCGCCGCGCAACTCGTCCCACACGCCGGGCTCGGGCGGCAGCGCGTGCGAGGACAAGGCGTGAGCCGCCGCACCGGCAGCCGGGGCGCCGCCTTCGAGGGGCAGCGACTCCTGGCCGGACGCGGGGAAGGCCGACATGGGCGATCAGGCGGTCCGCAGATCGAGCGTGAACGGCAGCTCCAGGCTCGGGGCGGCGTGCTGCACGCTCATCGGGCCTGGCGTGTGGCCCATGCGGAAGAAGCGCGCCAGGCGCCGGCTCTCGGCCTCGTAGGCGTTGACCGGGAAGGTCTCGTGGTTGCGGCCGCCCGGGTGCGCCACGTGGTAGCGGCAGCCGCCCAGGCTGCGGCCCACCCAGGCGTCGACGATGTCGAAGGTCAGCGGCGCGTGCACGCCGATGGTGGGGTGCAGCGCCGACGGCGGGTTCCAGGCGCGGTAGCGCACGCCACAGACCGCCTCGCCGACGCGGCCGGTGGGCTGCAGCGGCAGCGCACGGCCGTTGACGGTGACGACATGGCGGTTGCCGTTCAGGCCCAGGGCCTTCACCTCCAGCCGCTCGAGCGACGAATCCACGTAGCGCACCGTGCCGCCGGGCGCGCCCTCCTCACCCATCACGTGCCAGGGCTCGAGCGCGTTGCGCAACGTCAGTGCCATGCCAGCCACCTGCACGTCCCCGATCAGGGGGAAACGGAAGCCCAGGTGCGGCGCGAACCAGGCGGCGTCGAACGCGAAGCCGGCCTCGTTGAGATCGGCGATGACGTCCTCGAAGTCCATTTGCACGAAGGTCGGCAGCATGAAGCGGTCGTGCAGCCCGGTGCCCCAGCGCGTCAGGCGCGTGGCGCCACGGCCGCGGTAGGGTTCCTGCCAGAACCAGGCCACCAGCGCGCGCATCAGCAGCTGCTGCGCCAGGCTCATGCGCGCGTGGGGCGGCATCTCGAAGGCCCGCAGCTCCAGCAGCCCCAGCCGGCCCACGGGGCCGTCGGGCGAGTACAGCTTGTCGATGCTGAACTCGGTGCGGTGGGTGTTGCCGGTGGCGTCGACCATCAGGTTGCGCAGCGTGCGGTCGATGAGCCACGGCGGAACCTGGCCTTGCAGCCCCACCTGGCGCTCGATCTCGGCAAGCGCGATCTCGACCTCGTAGACCTGGTCGCCCCGCGCTTCGTCAAAGCGCGGGTGCTGGCTGGTGGGCCCGATGAACAGGCCGCTGAACAGGTAGCTCAGGCTCGGGTGGTTCTGCCAGTAGGTGATGAGGCTGGTGAGCAGCTCGGGCCGGCGCAGGAAGGGGCTGTCGGCAGGCGTGGCGCCGCCCAGCACGACGTGGTTGCCGCCACCGGTGCCGGTGTGGCGGCCGTCGAGCATGAACTTCTCGGTGCTCAGGCGGCTGTGGTGCGCAGCCCCGTAAAGGAACTCGGTGTGGTCGACCAGCTCGGTCCAGTCGTGCGCAGGGTGGATGTTGACCTCGATGACGCCGGGGTCGGGCGTGACCTGCAGCAGCTTCAGGCGTGGATCGCGCGGCGGCGGGTAGCCCTCGAGCACGATCTTCACGCCGCGCTCGGCGGCCGTGGCCTCGATGGCGGCGAGCAGCTCAAGGTAATCCTCCAGGAAGCGCAGCGGCGGCATGAAGACGTAGAGCACGCCGCGCTGGCCGCCGGGCTGCTCTTCAGCCCAGCGTTCGGCCTTCGGGCCGTTGCCGCGCTGCGGGTCTCGCACCTCCACGCACAGCGCCGTCCGCGTGACGTCGCCGGCCGAGACGAAGCGCGGCGGCACGGTGGCCTCGTCGCGCGGGAACGCGCATCCCGGCGAGTGTTCGGTGGCCCCTGCCCCGGTGCCCGCCCCCGGCGCGAAGGCCATGCGGCCCACGCCAGGCGCGCCGCCTGAGGACACGCTGCCGTCGGCGTGGAAGCCGTCGTGGTCGAGCCCGCCCTCGGCCCCGGCCGCGGCCCCTGCAGCGCGTGCGGCTGGGCCGGCGGCGTCGGCCAGGGCGAACTGCGCCTTCACCGCGGCGGCCACCGGCAGCGGCGGCTGCGGCGCAAACGGGTCCTGCGGCTGCGTCCAGGGCTGGTCGACCTTGGCGGCCCAGGGCAGGCTGTCCAGCGGCAGGCGGTAGCCCATGGGCGAATCACCCGGGATCAGGTACAGCCGCTCGTCACGCACGAACCAGGGCCCCGTCAGCCACTGCGGGCCGGCGGTGCCCACGCGCCACTCGCGCTTGAGCGGCAGCAGCCAGCCCACGGTGGCGTCCAGCCCCTGCTGGAACACGCGGCGCAGGCGCGCGCGCTCGAGCTCGTCGTCCAGCCGCGCGTCGAACGGGTCCACGTTCACCGGCAGCCGGCGCTCGCGCCAGAGGTAGTACCAGGTGTCCTCGTGGCCGGGCAGCACGTGCTCGTCGCCGAGGCCCAGCTTCCGGGTGAGGGTGCGGATGAAGCCCTCGGCGTCGGCCGCGGTGTAGCGGTGTGCGTCGCGCTCGTCGGCAAACAGCGCCGGGTTGCTCCAGCAAGGCTGGCCGTCGGCGCGCCAGCAGATGCTGAGCGCCCAGCGCGGCAGCTGCTCGCCCGGGTACCACTTGCCCTGGCCGAATTGCAGGAAGCCGCCGCGGCCAAAGCGCTCGCGCAGCCGGTGCACCAGCTCGGTGGCCAGGCCGCGCTTGGTGGGGCCGAGCGCGTCGGTGTTCCACTCGGCGGCGTCGCGGTCGCCCACGGCCACGAACGTGGGCTCGCCGCCCATCGTCAGGCGCACGTCGCCGTCCTTCAGTCGCTGGTCGACAGCGTGGCCCAGGGCCATGATCTGCGCCCACTGCGCGTCGGTGTAGGGCAGCGTCACGCGCGGGCTCTCGTGGATGCGCATGACCTGCATGTGGTGGCCGAAACCCACCTCGCACTCGTCGACCGCGCCGCTCACCGGTGCGGCGCTGCCGGGCTCGGGCGTGCAGGCCACGGGGATGTGGCCCTCGCCGGCCAGCAGGCCGCTGGTGGGGTCCAGCCCGATCCAACCGGCGCCCGGCAGGAAGACCTCGCACCAGGCGTGCAGGTCGGTGAAGTCGCGCTCGCTGCCGCTGGGCCCGTCGATGGCCTTCACATCGGGCTTGATCTGGATCAGGTAGCCGCTGACGAAACGCGCCGCCAGCCCCAGGTGGCGCAGCGTCTGCACCAAGAGCCAGCCGCTGTCGCGGCAGGAGCCGCTGGCGTTGGTGAGCGTCAGCTCCGGCGACTGCACGCCGGGCTCCATGCGGATGAGGTAGCGGATGTCCTTCTGCAGACGCTGGTTCAGCGCCACGAGGAAGTCGATCGTGCGCGTCTTCTCGCGCGGGATGCTGTCCACGAAGGCCCTGAAGCGCGGCGTGAGCTCGCCCTTGGCCAGGTAGGGCAGCAGCTCCTGGCGGCTGTCGGCGGCGTACTCGAAAGGGTGGTTCTCGGCGTGCGGCTCCAGGAAGAAGTCGAAGGGGTTGAGCACCGACATCTCGGCCACGAGATCGACCGTGACCTTGAACTCGCGCGTCTTCTCCGGGAACACCAGCCGCGCCAGGTGGTTGGCGAACGGGTCCTGCTGCCAGTTGACGAAGTGCTCAGCCGGCTCCACGCGCAGCGAGTAGCTGAGGATGCGCGTGCGGCAGTGTGGCGCCGGCCGCAGGCGCACGACCTGCGGCGACAAGCCCACCCGCCGGTCGTAGCGGTAGTGGGTGACGTGGTTCAGCGCAACATGGATGGACACGGGCAGCAAGCTCCTGGAGGGCCGGCGGGGCGGCAGGATCCGCTTGCAATCTCCGGGCCCGCACTGCCGGGATGATGCCAGCAGTGACTGCGCTTTCGGATGCCTGCCTTCTGGCGCAAGACCCGGCGCCTGGAACAGCGCCTCGTGGTGGCCGATGCGCGAGGCGTCGGCCTCGTCCAGCGCCTGGCGGGCAATCGGGTTGCGCCGCGCCCGGGCCCGGATGACCGGTTCTGTGCGCGCGGCCCGCACCGCTGCGCGGTCCCGCAAGGGCAGCGTGATCTGGTCGGCCGGCGGTTCGAGCGGATCGCTGCGCGCCGCCGCCAGCTTGCGCGTCAGCTGCACGGTGGCCGCTTCGCGCCAGGCTCGCCCACCGCCTTCTCGGGCCTTGCACACCTGCCATCTGCACCCGAGGTGTCCACCTTCGCCGAGCAGGGCTTGAGCGATCTCAGCACCGAAGAGTGGGCGGCTTCCACGCCCCGGCGCGCCCCGATGGCCGTGGTGCAGGCGACTACTGCGCCGTCCAGCCCCCATCCACCGCCCAGGACACGCCGCGCACGTTGGCGGCGGCCTCGGCGCACAGGAACACGGCCAGCTCGCCCAGCTGCTCGGGCGTGGTGAACTGCAGCGAAGGCTGCTTTTCGCCCAGCAGCGCGATGCGCGCCTCCTCGCCGCTGAGGCCGTCGCGCGCGGCGCGGGCGTCGATCTGCTTCTGCACCAGCGGCGTGAGCACCCAGCCCGGGCAGATGGCGTTGACGGTGACGCCCGTGGTCGCCAGCTCCAGTGCGCTGGCCTTGGTGAGGCCGACGATGCCGTGCTTGGCCGCCACGTAGGCGCTCTTGGCGGCGCTGGCCACCAGGCCGTGCGCGCTGGCGATGTTGATGATGCGGCCCCAGTTCTTCGCGCGCATGCCCGGGATGGCCAGGCGGCTGGTGTGGAAGGCGCTCGAGAGGTTGATGGCGATGATCGCGTCCCAGCGCTCGACCGGAAAGTCCTCCACCTTGGCCACGTGCTGGATGCCGGCGTTGTTGACCAGGATGTCAACGCCGCCCGCGTTTTGCGCGGCGAAGGCCATCATGGCCTCGATCTCGGCCGGCCGGCTCATGTCGGCGCCGTGGTAGTGCACGGGCACACCCAGCGCCGCCACCTGGGCCCTGGCGCCGTCGACGTCACCGAAGCCGTTGAGCACCAGCGTCGCGCCCTGGCGCGCCAAGGCGAGCGCGATGCCCAGGCCGATGCCGCTGGTGCTGCCGGTGACGAGGGCGGTCTTGCCGGTGAGGTTCATGCGGGGGATCTCCGTGTCAAAGAGGGGTCTGCGCGATTGTTCCACCGGCCACCGGACCCCCGGCTTGACAAAAAACGATACGCAGCGATACCGGGCCGACAGGACGCCGCCCGCCCTGCCGCCGACCATGCGCACACCGTTCACCCACACCGGAGTTCCCCGTGAAGCCCTGGATCAAGCGCAGCCTCATCGGCGTGGCCGTCACGGCCACCCTGCTCGGCGGATTCGCCGCCTCTGCCCACCGCGAGCACGGCCACCAACTCGACACGATGACCGGCTGGAAGGCTGTCACGGCCGCCGAGACCGCACCGCTGCAGGGCCGGCTGATCGAGCGAGCCGCCCGCAAGCCCGACCTCGATGTCGCTCAGAAGGCCAAGCTCGCCGCGCTGGCCGAGCGCCTGCGCGAGACGCGCAACGCCATGATGGCCAACAGTGTCAGCCCGCGCGAGGCCTTCCAGGCTGCCATCGCCGGCCCGCGCTTCGACCGCGGGCGCGTCGACACCCTCGTGCAGGCGCAGCTGGCGACAGCCGGCGCGCAGAGCCCGGCGCTCATCAACGCCGCAGCCGACTTCTGCGACAGCCTGCGCCCGGGGCAGCAGGCCGAGCTGCGCGAGCTGCTGGCCCGCCGCGACGAGGACCGCAAGCACGGCCCCGGCGTGGCCGACGACCAGCTCGCGCGCCTGAGCGAGCCCTTCCACCGGCCGGATGCCGCGCGCACCCGCAGCGCGGGAGGTGTGGGCCTAGGAGCGTGGGACCGGGCCTGGAGGTGGCGATGGTGTGGGCGCCGCAGCGGGTGGTGTTCGGGGCTTGATCGCCTGGCCTGGAGACCTGGGCACCATGAGCTTCTCGGGGTTTGGCTCTACCCGCGCGAACGGCGCGTCAGCGTGCCGACTCCGCACAGATCGATCGCCACCCACGGCGAAGCGAAGTCTTCGCGGTGCTCATCGGTTCTTCGACCCGGACCGGTGCGCGGCGGCAAGCTCGACACCGTGCCCAGGGCTCGGTCGATACGCCGTCGCAGCGCCCGCTGGAACAGCAGATTCCAGAGATCGGACAGCGGCAACTTCAGCACATCCACGGGCTGTGCCGGTGCACGGACATTGACCTGGCCAGTCTCGTGACCTTGCGATACGCAGCCCCTTGGCACGCCGCCTTCAAGCGCCCGTCGTCGCGGCAGATCGGCCCGATCGCTGGCGCCACCACCGCGCCGCAGCAGGCGCCAGGAGACAGGCGATCGACAGCGCCACCAGCACGGCCGTGACCGGTCGCTGCCACAGGAAGGCGAACGATCCATCGTGCACGAGGAGCGCCCGGCGCAGGTTCTCCTCCAGGAGCTTGCCCAGCACGAAGCCCAGCAGCAGAGGCGCCATGGGGTAGTCGAGCAAGCGCAGCGCCAGGCAAACGGCAGCGAGCCCGACCATCAGCCACAGGTCGAAGCTGTTGAAGGACACCAGGTAGACACCGACGAGGCAGAAGAACTGGATCAGGGGCGCCAGAATGGGCTCGGGAATGGCCAGCGTGCGGGCGATCCAGGGGATCAGTGGAAGGTTGATGACCAGCAGGATCACGTTACCGACGTACATCGAGACCACGACCGTCCAGAACAGGGCGGACTGCTCGATGTACAGCAGCGGGCCGGGTTGCACGCCCAGGGCCACCAGCGCGCCGAGGATGACCGCCGTCGTGCCGGATCCCGGGATGCCCAGCGTGAGCAGCGGCACATAGGCCCCGCCGGCCGCCGCGTTGTTGGCGGTCTCGGGCGCTGTGACCCCGCGGCGCGATCCCTTGCCGAACTCGTCGCGTCGCGCGCCGCGCGCCAGATTGCGCTCGACCGCATAGGACATGAAAGCCGCGATCGTGGCACCCGCCCCCGGCAGCACGCCCACGACGAAGCCGAGCACTGACGACCGCGCCATCGTTGGGGCGACCTCCTTCACGTCGCCCCGGGTCAGCTTCAGCGTGCCCACGTCGCCGCGCGCGGCGCGGCGCGCCTCCTCGCTGACCTTTTCGTTGCGCAGCGCGGCCAGCAACGATTCCGACAGCGCGAAGGCTGCCATCGCCAGCAGCACGAAGGACAGCCCGTCCGCCAGATCGGCCACGCCAAAGGTGTAGCGCTCCACGCCGTCGGCGATGTCGGTGCCGACAGTACCCAGCATCAGGCCCACCACTGTCATCAGGACTGCCTTGAGCGCGCCACCGCTGTCGGTGAAGGCCGCCACCGCGGTAAGTCCCAGCACCATCAGCGCGAAGTACTCCGGCGCTTGAAATCCAACCGCCCAGCCGGCCAGCACCGGCGCGGCCAGCATCAGCAGCACAGTGGCCACCGTACCGCCGACGAACGACCCCCAGGCGCAAAGCGCGAGCGCGCGGCCGGCCTCGCCGCGGCGGGCCATCGGATAGCCATCGAAGGTGGTGGGTACCGAAGACGACTCGCCGGGCGCGTTGATCAGCACCGAGGCGGTGGAACCCCCGAACATCGCGCCGTAGTAGATGGCCGCCAGCAGCACCATGCCCGATGCCGCAGGCATGGTCAGCACCACCGGAATCAGCAGCGACACCGCGGTCACGGGCCCGAGGCCGGGCATCATGCCGATGAAGGTACCGAGCAGGCAGCCCATCAGCAACAGCGCGATATGGCCGGGTGTGGCGATGCCCTGCAGGCCGAGCAGCAGTCCTTCGATCATGTGTTCTCCAGCGCGCCGCGGCGCCCGGGTTCAGAGCATGCGCTCGAAAACGCCCCAGCCCAGCGTCACGCCCAGCACCTGGAACAGCGCCCAGAAGCCCAAAGAGACCCCGAGCGCCACGGGCAGCAGCACGATCGGCCGGCGTTCGCCGAGCAGGCGGAAGCCGCCGCCAAGAAACAGCGCCGCCGTCACCACGAAGCCCAGGTGCGAAATCAGCAGCGCGAAGCCCGCCATCAGCAGCAGCAGCCCGGCGGTGCGCCCCCAGGCGAACCCCGCGATCCCCACCGCCGCGGTCGCCGAGGGCCGCACGAGCAGCACCACCGACAACACCGTGCCCAGCACCCCCAGCGCCAGCGGGAAGCTGCGGGCCGAGAAGGGGCTGCCGTCGGACGTGTCCGGCACGGGAATGCGCCATCCGAGGAGGAGATAACCCAGCGAGAACATCAGCAGGGCAAGCGCCATCAGGCGCTCGGCCTGCGCGCGGGTCGGCAGCGTCATCGCCTACCGTTCAGGACTTCAGCATGCCGGTCTCGGCCAACAGCGCCCGGAGATCGCGCTCATGCTGCGCGAAGAAGTCCTGCGCGGCCTGGCCCCGCGTGAAGAACATGTTCCAGCCGGCGCGGGCACGCACCTCCTCCCAGGCCGGCGTTGCGATCAGCCGCTCCAGCAGGTCGCCGAAGGCCTTGACCCGCGCCGCAGCGATGCCGGGCGCCATGAACAGCGCGCGCACGTTGGCCAAGGTGGCGTTGGGCACCCCCGCCTCGGCGAGCGTCGGCACCGAAGGCACCTCGGGTGCCCGCTTGTCGTTCATCAGCGCGAGCAGCTTCACCTGGTTGCCGCGGATCTGCGTCAGCGCCTCGGTGTAGGGCATCACGAGGCACTGCACCTCGTTGCCCAGGAGACCTGCCATCGCCTTGCCACCACCATCGTAGGCGATGTACTGCATGGCCTTGGGGTCGACACCGGCCTGCTTGAGCACCTTGGCCGCGGCCAGGTGATCGATGCCACCCCGGGGCGAGCCGCCTCCGAAACGAACCGCGCGCGGGTCGTTCTTGAGCGCCGCCACGAGCGCGCGCGCGTCCGCATGCGGGGACTGGTTGTTGACCAGCACGCCGAAGATCTCGGCCGTCAGCGTGTTCACGAGCGTCACGTCTCGGTAGGTCTGAGAGAACTCGCGGTTGAGTGACCGGACCACGATCGACGTGCCGTTGACCATCAGCGTGTTCTGCTGGCGGGCGGCCGTCTCCACGAGGTGGGCGATGGCGACCGAGCCACCGCCGCCGGTGCGGTTCTCGACCGAGACGTCCTTCACCAGGCCGCTCTTTTGCAGGGCCTCCTGCACGCCACGGGCGGTCTGGTCGAAGCCGCCGCCGACGCCGAAGCCCACCAGCAGGGCGACCTTGTCGATCAGCTCCGAGGCCAGGGCGTGGGCCGGCAGCAGGCCGGCAGCGGCGAGCGAGCCGACGATGCGCAGGGCCTGCCGGCGGTTCGTGGGCGACGGAGTGTCCGGGAAGCGGTTGGTCATGGTCGGGCAAGTTCTTGGGTGAGGTACCGGCGCCGCCGGGGGGGGGGCGCCACGGGTGCGCAGGAACAGCGCGCAAGGCGCTCCGGCGCAGGCGACAAGTTAGTCGGGCGAACCTCTCAACGACCTTTCAATGGGCCGGGGCGAACCCTGAGTTGGCGCATCGACGCATCCACGTGTGTGCGCGCCTGCGTCTCAACGCCGCACCGTCACGCCGAACTCGCGGGCCAGTCCCCCCAGGCGAGCCCACTGGGCGTCAACCTCGCGCTCCAGCGCTGGGCCCGTCAGTGCCAGCGGTTGCAGGCCCAGCGCACGCACCCGCGCCGCGTGCCCGGGCAAACGCAGGGCGTGGGCCATCTGCTCCACCACGGCCGCCAGCTCGGTGGCTGGGTAGTCCGACGACGCGTACACGCCTCGCAGGATGGGCCAGCTCACATCAAAGCCCTGCTCGATCGCCGTTGGCACGCCGGCCAGGGAACCCGGCAGCCGCCGCAGCGCGAGCACGGCCAAGAGCCGCACCCCCGGAGCGCCTCCAGGCGCGGCCGACAGCTCGGCAGCATCCCCGCACAGCACCTGCACATGACGGCCCTGCAACGCGCGCAGAGCGTCACCGCCCCCCTCGAACGCCACCACCCGAAGCGACTTGTGGCTGACACCCGCGGCGCGCGCCAGGAGTGCGGCCTTCATCCAGTCCTGGCTCCCGATGGTGCCCCCGGCCGCGAACGCGACCGAGGACGGCCTCGCTCGCAGCGTCTGGAGCAGCTGGCCCAGGGTGCGCCAGGGGGACTCGGGATGGACAGCCACCACGCCGTGATCAATCGCCAGGCCGGCGATCCAGCGGATGCGGTCGGGCCTCCAGGCGCCGAACCGCCCCTGGGCCAGATTGAGCAAGGTGCCGCTGGAGAAGGCCAGCAGTTCGCGGGCATGCGGCCGCTGGCCACGGACCACCTCGTTGTACGTCAGCGCACCGATGCCCCCGGGGTGATAGACGACGACCGGGGGCCCGGGCGGCGCCACCAGCAACTCGCGCACCAGCTGGCAGGTGACATCGAAGCCGCCACCCGGCTTGGCGGGCACCACACATTGCATCGACGCGGGCGACGGCGTGGCCCCCGCCAACGCAGCCGGCCCCAGGGCCAGGACCAGGAGCTCGCGCCGCTTCATGGCACTCTCCAGACGAGCGTCGCGCGCAGGCCGCGACCCGCGTCGCCGGCTCCGATCTGCAGCGAACCACCATGGCGCTCGGCCACGGCCTTGGCCATCGCGAGCCCGAGCCCCGACCCGCGGCTGCCGCGTCCCTTGGCGAAGCGGGCACCCGGCTGGGCCGCCACCTCGGGCGCCAGTCCTGGCCCGGCATCCACGACACCGAGCGCCCAGCCCGCCGCCCGATCGCCCGCGGCCTCGATGGTCACCGGTCCGGCACCATGCACGAGGGCGTTGTGGACGAGGTTGGACAGGGCCTCGCGCAGCTGCCCCCGGTCTCCAGCGGCGGGCAACTCGACATCGCCAGCCTCGACACCGAAGTCGACCTCCGCGGCGCGGGCCAGGGGCAGCAACTCCAGTGCGACCTCGCGCGCGAGCGCCGCCAGGTCGAAGGTCTCAGCCTGCAGCGGCGCCTCGTCCGCCCGCGCCAGGAGCAGCAGCTGGTGGGTGGCGCGCGTGGCGTGATCCAGCTCCTGGGACAGGGCGAACAGCGCGTCGCGCGACCGCCGCGGATCGCCCTCCCGAAGCACGAAATCGAGCTGGGCTCGCAGTGTGGTCAGAGGCGTTCGCAGCTGATGCGATGCGTCGTCCAGGAAGCGCCTGCGCTGCTCCAGAAGCTCGGACGTGTGCGCCACCTGCGTATTGATGGCTTCCACCAGCGGCACCAGATCCTGCGGCAGATCG